>DASSMQ010000082.1:0-9464 GCA_035688805.1 Candidatus Limnocylindrales bacterium | reverse complement strand
GCTAGGTGCGAAGTACCCCGTGGTCGGGGGACCAATTCGTGGGCCCAAGGCCATCGCCCCGCCCGTAGTGTCGTCGGGCACCCCGGGAGTGAGCGCCATGACCTATCCGAGCTCCACGCTCCGCCGCTACCCGCAGCCTGCCATCCTGCCCGGCCTGCGGTCGATCGGGGTGGCTCGCCTGCGCTCGATCCGACTCGTCGGGTTCGGGCTGATCGTCGCGGGCGGCCTCGTCGTCCTGGCCCTCGTCCGCTACACCGGGGGCACGCCGAACCCGCTCAACCACCTGGGCTACTTGCCGGTGATGGTGGCGGCCTTCATCTTCGGCCTGCCGGGCGGGCTGCTCGCCGCCGTGTACGTGGGGATCCTGCTCGGTCCCGTGGCACCGGCACTGGGCCTGGTCGGCACGCACGAAACGCTGGACGTGTCGATCTTCCGATGCGCGATGCTGCTGGTCACGGGCGCCACGACCGGCGCCCTGTTCGACCGCGTCCGAAACAACCTGGGTGCCCTGCGATCGGCGACGATCGAGGCGGTCGAGCGCCAGCAGGACGGCATGGTCGCCCTGGCCCGGGGCGCGGAGGCCAAGGACACCGACACCGGCGATCACGTCGTGCGCGTCCAGGCGTTCTCCGAGGAGCTCGCCCGGATGACCGGCATGGACGAGGGGCGCGCCGCGAGCATCGGCTGGTCGGCGATGCTCCACGACATCGGGAAGCTGCACGTCCCGGATCGGATCCTGCTCAAGCCAGGGCCGCTCGATCGCGAGGAGTGGACGATCATGCAGCTCCACCCGGTATGGGGTGCCGAGATCCTGGCTCAGGGCGTCGGGTTCGAGGTCGCCCGCAAGATCGCCCGCTGGCACCACGAGAACTTCGATGGCAGCGGCTACCCGGACGGGCTGACGGGCGAGGCCATCCCGCTCGAGGCCCGCATCGTCAGGATCACCGACGCGTTCGACGCCATGACCCATGGTCGTCCGTACCAGGCGTCCCGACCGGTCGATCGGGCGCTCGAGGAGATCGATCGATTCGCGGGCACCCAGTTCGATCCAGAGCTGGCGAGACTTTTCGTGGACCGCCTCGCCGGCGACCAATCGCTGGTCGCCCGACTCCAACGGGCTCGCCGCCACGAGGCAGGGGCGTGGACGCCGGTCCCGGGGCCCTTCGCCCACGCCCAGCGTGAGGCCGTTCGCTAGACGTTCGCGGGACCTCGCGGGCGACGGGGACCTCAGGCTCGCACGATCCGCATCGACCTCAGTCGCCGCCGTCCGGCTCCCATGGCCCGCACGCCCAATCGATCGTGCCTGACAAGGTCCGTGGCCCGTCCGGCCACGCGTCCGGGTCGACATCCTCGGCAAGCCTGGCGTCCGTGAATGCCGCTCGGCCGGAGGTCCCGAGCGGGTCGCGCAACTCGATCTCGGGCCGTGTGATCCAGACGACCTGCTGCTTCAGATCGGTCTCTACCCACAGCTGCAGATCGGTGTCCGGCGCAAGCGGGATCAGGACGGCTTGCAGGCTTCCGCGCGTCGTATCGCCGAGCTTGCCGGCAACGATCTCGCCGACTTCCTTGGAGCCCGGACGCGAATGGCATACGGCGGAGGTGTCGTCGCCACCGCGGACCAAGGACCCCTCGAAGCGCGCCCGCACGGTCGCGGACCCGGTGGCGCTCGTGTTCTGCCCGCCGCCCGAACGATGATCGGGAGCCAGGAGGTAACCAGTCAGGGCGCCAGCGAGCGCGAGTGAAGCGCCAGCGAATGTGGCGGCCCCGATCAGCGCGCCGCGGCCCGATGGTAACCGGACGGCGGCTCCGGCCGCCCCGATGAGGATCACTATCGTGAGCGCGAGGAGCCCGACATAGCGCTCACCGGGGATGGCGACCAGCGACGCGTCTCGGCCAAACGCCAGCCCGGTAGCCACGCCCAGGAGGGTCGCGCCGACACCCACAGCGACCCAGATCACCGATCTCATGGTCGTTCATGATGCGCCAGGCCGGTTCAGCCATCGTCGTCGGCCACGACGACAGTGGTCCCGTAGACTCGGCAACGTCGCGCGCCGAGTCCGTTCTGGTGCCTCGCCCGACCAGCTCGCGCGCTGAGTGACTACGGGACGGAGGCCGCGCCATCCTGCGGATCGAGGTCGACACGGTCATCGATAGGCCCGTATCGGATGTCTGGGAATTCGTCATCGACCTCAAGAACTCGCCGCGATGGACGCGCAGCGGCAGCGAGCTGCGCGAGACGACCACCGGAGCCCTGGGGGTCGGCACGACGATCGAGAGTGTGCGTCCGATCCTCGGGCGTGAGATCCGATCGCAGGCGATCGTCGTGACCGAATACGACCCGGGTCACGTCCTTTCGATCGAAGCGACGGTCCCCCTCATCGGGCGTGCGCCCGGCGGCTTCCTCTTCGAGGGGGTCGGCGCTGCCACCCGCTTGGCGCGCTGGGGCGAGATCGACCTCGGCCGGGCGGAGCGCCTGCTCGGACCGGTCGTCGTTCGTCTGCTCCGAGGCGGGTGGCGGGCCGAGCTGCGCAACCTGAAGGGCCTCCTCGAGGATGCGCGCCGACCGTCTGGACACGTGCCATGAGGCCCCGACTCACCGCGGTCCGGACCGGCCTGGACACCTCCTTGGGCTCCGCTCGTGTCGCCGCCATCATCGGGAAGGTACACTCGGACATAGCTACCGAGCGGGAGTAACTCAGCTGGCAGAGTGTCTGCTTCCCAAGCAGAATGTCGCGGGTTCGAATCCCGTCTCCCGCTCCAATTCCCCTCCTCACGGTCGATCGGCGGAGCTGGCTGCTGCCGACCGGGCGCCGACCAAGCGACGCGGTGCTCGAGCCACCGGATCACTGGCGAGATCATCCGATCCAGGGGATGAATCGGCGGGTCCGGGCGCGGTACGCGGGGTAGCCCGGGTAGCGACCCTCGAGCCAGCGCTCTTCACGCGTCGATTTGAGTCGGAAGAAGAGCGCAAGTGCGGCGGCGAGGCCGACGGCCACGAACGAGGCCTGGAGCATCGCCCAGCCGAAGGCCCCGAGGATGAGCCCACCGTAGATCGGGTGACGAACGAGCGCATACGCCCCCGTTTCGACCAGCTCGGCATCGTCGCGTGGGCGGGGCATCGGCGTCATGGCACCGCCGAGGTCGGCGACCCCTCGGACGAAGAGCACGCCGCCGCCGGCGATCAGGGCGATCCCGAGGAGGATCCCGACGAACCGGAGCGGCCCGACCCAGTCCGGCCCGAGCGACCAACCGGCCGCCGCGACGAGCACCAGAAGCACCCCCTGGATGAGGACCCATCCCTCCCCTCGGGGACCGAGCGACGGCAACTCTCTCACGGCCAGGGGCGAGCCTCAGCGATCGCCCGGCGTGAGGCGAGCCTGGCGCGTGGCGAGGAACTCGCGCATATCGTCGGCGTTGCTCATGACGACCCCACCGTACGCCGAAGCTTACCGGTGAGGGAGGTACTGCCGATACCCCGCACGGCCGTGCCTTCCACGTGACCCACGAAGGTGGTTGGATGGCGCCATGACGAACCACAGCATCCCCGGCGTGCTTGCCGGTCAACCGGTCATCACCCTCAATAATGGCGTCGAGTTGCCCGCCCTCGGGTTCGGCGTCTTCCAGACCCCGCCCGACGTGACCCAGGCCGCGGTCGAGGAGGCGCTGCGCGTCGGCTACCGCCTGGTCGACACGGCCGCCTCCTACCTCAACGAACCGGAGGTCGGCGCCGCTATCGCCGCCAGCGGCCTGGACCGGGCCGAGCTGTTCGTCCAGACCAAGGTCTGGGTCAGTAACTACAGCTACGACGGGGCGCTCCACGCATTCGACGTGAGCACCCGCAAACTCGGCGTCGACTACCTCGACCTGTACCTGCTCCATCAGCCGCTGCCCCAGGACTTCGATGCCACGGTCGCTGCTTACCGGGCCTTGGAGCGGCTGCTCGAGGAGGGGCGCACACGGGCGATCGGCATCTCGAACTTCAGCCCCGCGCACCTCGACACGTTCTTGCCCCGGATCAGCATCGTGCCGGCGGTGAACCAGGTCGAAGTGCATCCCTACTACAGCCAGCCACAACTGCGCGAAGCCCACGCTCGGCTCGGCATCGCGACCCAGGCGTGGTCGCCGCTCGGCGGCGTGTACGTGTATCGGCCATCCGATGCCGACGCTCCCAAGCGTGCAATCACCGATCCGGTGATCACCGCCATCGCCGAGCGACACGCCAAGTCGGCGGCCCAGGTCGTGCTGCGCTGGCACATCGATCGCGGACGCTCGGCGATCCCCAAGTCCATCCGGCCCGCGCGCATCGCGGAGAACTTCGAGGTGTTCGACTTCTCGCTCAGCCCCGATGAGATCGCCCTGATCGACGCGCTCGACACAGGAGTCCGCGGCGGCCCGAACCAGGACGCGCTGGACTTCCGCACGCTCGATCGGCCGATCCCAGAGTGAGTCACGACAAGGAGAGAGAGTTCATCGGCCGATGAGCACCTGGCAACCCGACGAACTGGACCGACTCGGCCGTGCCGAGGAGGTCGGCGTCGCGTCGCGACGGCCAGACGGGACCCTGCGCGGCTTCGTCACGATCTGGGCCGTCCGAGTCGGGGACGCGATCTACATCCGCTCCGCCTACGGATTCGAGAACCCCTGGTTCCAGCGAGCGCTGCGCTCGGGGCAGGGCCGCATCCGGACCACCGGCCTGGAGCAGGACGTGACGTTCGAACCGTCGGAGCCCGAGCTCGCGAACGACGTGACGGCCGCCTACCACGCGAAGTACGACCGGCACGGGCCGCGGATCGTCGGCACGGTCGTCTCCGAGGAAGCCGTGCGCTCCACGCTGCGCGTCATGCCGACCTGAGCCGCGCAGGCGGTGCGTCTGCCGATACCGGACGCAGGTACAGTGCGTCGATGGACGCGACCGGTTGGTGACGACCGTCCAGCGCTGGCTGGAGCGGCTGTCCCAGCTCGGCCTCGCTCCCGATGATCCCGACGATGTCCGGACCCGCAAGGTCACGCTCACGCTGGCCTCGGAGATCGTCACCGTCCTGTCGGTCATCTGGGTAGGGACGTATCTCGCGCTCGGCCACCCGCTGTCGGCGGCGATCCCGTTCGGATACCAGGTCGCCTCGGTCCTGAGCCTGCTGATCTTCGCCCGGACGAAGGACTTCCGATCCTTTCGGTTCAGCCAGATCATCCTGATCCTGGCCCTGCCGTTCGTCCTGCAATGGAGCCTCGGGGGCTACATCGCCTCGAGCGCCGTGAGCCTCTGGGCGCTCGTCGGGGTATTCGGGGCGCTCTTCTTCTACAGCGCCCGCGGCGCGCTGCCGTGGTTCCTGGTGTTCGTCGGCTTGACCGTCGTGTCCGGGTTGGTGGACCGGACGATGGCCTCACACGCGGCCGTCATCCCGAGCGGCATCCAGGTCGCGTTCTTCGTCCTGAACGTGCTCGGTGTGGCACTGACCGCCTTCCTGCTCCTCCAGTATTCGACCCAGGCTCGGGAGGACGCGCTCGCGCGATCCGATGGCCTGCTGCTCAACGTACTGCCGCGGTCGATCGCCACCCGCCTCAAGCGACGCCCAGGCGTGATCGCCGATCGATACGAGGACGTGACGGTGCTGTTCGCCGACGTCGCCGACTTCACGCCCTACGCCGAAGCCCGGACGCCGGAACAGGTCGTCGGCGTCCTGGACGAGCTTTTCAGCGCCTTCGACGACCTGACGGAAGCGAAGCGACTCGAGAAGATCAAGACGATCGGCGACGCCTACATGGTCGCGGGCGGGCTGCCCGACCCACGGGAGGACCACGCCGAGGCGATCGCCGACCTGGCGATCGAGATGCAAGCGGCATTCGGACGGATCTGCGCCCGACTCGGGCTCGATCTGGCCATCCGGATCGGCATCGACAGCGGGCCGGTCGTCGCCGGCGTGATCGGCCGACGCAAGTTCATCTACGACCTGTGGGGTGACACAGTGAACACCGCGAGCCGCATGGAATCGCACGGCCTGGCGGGGCGGATCCAGGTATCGGAGGCGACCTACGCACGCCTGCGCGAGCGCTATCGGTTCGAGCCGCGCGGCGGGATCCCCGTCAAAGGCAAAGGCGTGATCGACACGTACATCCTGCTGGGCAAGATCGACCCGAGGGGATGACGGGCCACCCATGCGATCCTTCTCGTGAGTCGGAGCTCGGCCGGACCGCGACGGTGGGCATCAAACGGCGCCACGGCGCACCGCCCCGTTACCGCCGATGTCGACATCCGGCGACGGCCGTGGATACTTGCGGGCAGGTTGGGCCGGCCACCTCGGTGGGCCTTGCGGGAGGGTCGCTCGTGTCTCGATCGGTTCGCCGTTCTCTCTGCCTCCTGGCCGTCATCGCCGCGCTCGTCGCGCCGGGCACGGTCGCGGCCAACCATTCCTGGGGCGGATACCACTGGGCACGCCAGGCGAATCCGTTCACGCTCAAGCTCGGCGAAAACCTGGGCAGCGTGTGGGATCCGATCCTTGGCACGACGTCGTCGGACTGGAGTCGGTCCACCGTCCTTGATACGACCATCGTGGCCGGCGGGGCGAAGCCGCGGAACTGTCGACCGACCAGCGGGCGGGTCGAGGTCTGCAACGCGGCATACGGCAGCACCGGCTGGCTCGGCGTCGCGCAGATCTGGATCACCGGAGGGACCCATATCACCCAGGGCACGGTCAAGGTCAATGACACCTACTTCGCCACGTCGACGTACAACACGACCGCCTGGCGGAACCTCGTGATGTGCCAAGAGGTCGGCCACACGCTCGGCCTCGACCATCAGGACGAGAACTTCAACAACGCCAATCTGGGCACGTGCATGGATTACACCAACGACCCGTCGACCAACCAGCATCCGAATCAGCACGATTACGACGAGCTCCAGACCATCTACGCCCACCTCGACTCGACGACCACGATCGGACAGGCAGCGCTGTCGACGGCAGCGCCCGGCGCGGCGTCCGGCGCGGCGTCCGGCGCGTGGGGACGACAGGTCGCGACGTCCCATGGCGGCGCAGCGTCGACCTTCGTGCGCGAGACCGGGCGGGGCCAGTCGGTGGTGACGTTCGTGGTCTGGGCCCGCTAGCCAACGCCCGCGCCGACGTGCAGGCTCGGCAAGTCATGAGGGCACGCCGACTCTAGACTCTCGGGTCTCGTGGACGATCGCCGGCCTCCGAGGGTCGGTCGCATCGCGACGATTCGAGGTGGACCCGCATGACGACCACGGACCCGGCGAACGCGGCCGACTTTCCCATCGTCTGGAAGGAGCCAGACGACGCGACGCTGACCTGGGACCGCGACGACATGCACATGCCGTTCCCGATCGGCCCGATGACCGAGGACTACATCGGGATCCTGACCGAGGGGATGGCCTACAACGTCCGCAAGATGGATGTTCCCTACGACATCCTGTCGCGGGTCTGGAACGGCTACGTCTACTTCGCCGGTCGTCCGACGGTGCCGGCTGAGGACGAGAAGTCCGCGCTGGCCGCCTACACCGAGCGCAAGCGCGCCGTCATCGCGACGGCGATCGACTACTGGGAGGGCACCGCGATGCCCGCGGTGCGCGCCCTGGATGCATGGTCCGCGTCGACCGACGTCGAGGCCCTGGCGCCCGATGAACTGGCCGAGGCGTGGACCGTCGGCTGGGCCCTATCCGAACGCGCCTGGCAGACGCACTTTCATGCAATCCGGGGTCCGTACCAGATCACCGACGACCTCTCGGACGCGTACGAGCGCGCGGTGCCGGACGCGTCGCCCGGCGAGGCCCTGCGTCTCATCCAGGGCCGGGCGGATGTGCTCCACGAGGTCGAGGCCGGGCTCGACCGACTTGCGGAGATCGTGGCCGCCGAGCCGGAGTTGCGCGATGCGATCCACGCCGGGACCCACTCGCCGGAGGCGCTCCGGGGATTGCGCGGCGGCCCGGCGTTCCTCGCGGCATTGGGAACCTTTCTCGACGCGCATGGGCACCTCGGGGGCAGCTTCGACGACCTGGCATTCCCGAGCTGGGGCGAGGACCCATCGATCGTGCTCGGCGACGTCGGCCGTCGGCTAGCCAGCGACATCGAGCCGGCCGAGGTCCGACGCTCCCGGCTACGTGCCGAGGCGGACGAGCTGGCCGACCGTGTCCGCGCCCGGCTCGCCGAGCGGCCGGACGACCTCGCCGAGTTCGAACGCCTCTTGGCCGCCGGCCGCGAGGTCGGGCCACTGACCGAGATCCACAACTACTGGATCGACCGGCTCGTCCAGGCACGGCTGCGCCGGTTCGTGCTCCAAGTCGGGGCACGGCTCGTCGCGCTCGGGGTCATCGCGACCGCGGACGACATCCTGTACCTGCGCTACGCCGAGGTCCCCGACCGGCTGCGCCACCCGTCCTCCGCAGAGGCACTGGTGGCGGAGCGCCGCGCCGAGCATCGGCGTCGGACCGGCCTGACCCCGCCGATGAAGGTGGGCCACGTTCCCGATGCGCCGCCCGAGACCGACCGGTTCGACGGCGCTCGCTACACGCCGACCGACGCAACCCACCTGCGCGGGACCGGCGCCTCGGCCGGGATCGTCCGCGGCGTGGCCCGCGTCGTCCTCGGCCCGCACGACTTCGACAAGGTCGAGCCTGGCGACCTGATCGTGGCCCCGTCGTCGAACCCCTCGTGGGTGCCGCTGTTCGCCATCGCCGGCGGCCTGCTCACGAACACCGGCGGCGTGCTGTGCCACGCCGCGGTCGTCGCTCGCGAGTTCGGGCTGCCGGCGGTGGTCGGGCTGGGTGACGCGACGACGCGGATCGCGGACGGGGCGATGGTCGAGCTCGACGGGTCGACGGGGCTGGTCCGCATCCTGTGACCGACCCGGCGCACGTTCGGGAGTCGGGGCGGCTCCTGACCTGGTCGATGCTGGGCATCGCCCTGGGCTCGGTGCTGGTGCCGCTCAACTCGACGATGCTCGCGGTGGCCCTACCGTCGGTCATGGACGACTTCGAGGTCGATGCCGCGACCGTCGCATCCCTGGTCACGCTCTACCTGGCGGCGGTCGTCATCGCCCTGCCCGCGAGCGGCGCCCTGGGCGATCGGTTCGGGCATCGCCGGACCTTCCTGATCGGCGTCGCGGCATTCGGCGCAGCGTCGATGCTGGCCGCGACCGCCCCATCGTTCGCGGTCCTGGCGAGCTGCCGCGTGCTCCAGGCACTGAGCGGCGCGCTCGTGTCGACCAGTTCGACGGCCCTCGTCCGAGCCGAGGCGCCAGCCGGACGGCGCGGCGCCGCCTTCGGGGCGTTCGACGTGCTCGTGTCCGTCGCCGCGGCGATCGGCCCGTTCGTTGGTGGCCTGATCGTGAGCGCCTTCGGGTGGCGGGCGATGTTCCTGCTGGCGGCCCCGGTCGCCGTGGCCGCGCTCGCGGGCGTCGGGTGGCTGGCCCCGCCGCGCGCCGCCGGCATCGACGGCGCTCGACGCACGACGCAT
>DASSMQ010000081.1:0-5223 GCA_035688805.1 Candidatus Limnocylindrales bacterium | reverse complement strand
CGTGCTCGAGGCCTACCTCGACGGACGCCTTCGCGGCGCCCTGGTCGAGGCAGCCGAGGACCAGGCCGAGCCTCCGGTCGGCTCGGATCGTGCCGAGGAGCGGGCCGTCGTCCGCCTGCTCCGGCAGCAGACCGCGGCGGGGCGGCGCGGGACGAGCGCTCGCAGGCGCCGGGCATGACGAAGCCCCGGCCGGATGGCCGGGGCTTCGTCAGCGGAAGGAACGATCAGATGCGGTCGTCGGTCTTGCGGTCAAGGTCGCGCTCGGCCCGATCGGCCCCGGACCGGATGTCGTCTCCGGCGTTGCCGAGGTCCTGGCGGATGTCATCGCCCAGGTTGCCCACCTTGTCCGACAGGCTCTCGTCGCCGTCCGACTTGCGGATAGCTTCCTTGGTCTTGTTCTCGGCCTCGCGATAGGCGCGCTTCGCGTCGTCCATGTCAGTACCTCCATCCACCCACGGTGTGTGGGTCGTCACGAGCCTAGAGTCGGGCGCGTTGCGCGCCGGATCGTCAGGGGATGGCCTGCGGTTGCAGGCCTATCGCACCTTCGTGGCGCCCTCGAAGCTGCCATTCCAGCGCTCGGTCAGCGTCACGCCGATCAGCGCCGCTGGGGCCAGTGCCGCCAGCACCACCATCCGGTTCGCTCCGCCGAGCAGCAGTCCGCCGGCGAAGCCGAGGGACATGGCGCCGACGATCTTGAGTGACTCATCCGACCCGGCCCGGACCCGGCGGTTGGCCTCCAGGAGTGCCTCCCGCGCGGAATCAGCGGCCTCTGGCAGGTGGGAGGTGACCTCGCCGGCCGCCGCCGCCACGGTATCGGCCGCCTGCCGCGCCGCCTCCTTGCTCCGTTCGAGGGTCCGCCGCTCGGTCGAGTCGGTCGTTCGTGTCGGTGTCGTCGCCATCGTCATGCCTCCTACTGGATCGGTCTTGGGGTTGGCTGGCGCCAAAAAGCGACGGACGGCCCGGGGAGGGGACCCGAACCGTCCGTGCAAAAGGAGGTGCGCCCCGTCACAAGCGCCCACCAGGTGATTGTCGTGTCGAGCCAGACCGTAGGGCAGCCAGCGTCCACGGTTCGCCACCAACGTCGCGGAAGACCTTGCATCCGCATATCAACCTCGCCCGGGGGTCAAGAAGAGGAACGTGGCTCCCGGACCCCCAGTGGTACAGGAGCCACGAGCCAAGCGTGGCGGTAGCGGCGTCACGGTCGCCCATGTCGTCGTCGTCCGCACCCTTGCATGAACGTCGCGGCTCCGGATGCGCGGCCCCGTCAGCCCGTGACGCGGTCCTGATCGACCTCACCACGCCAGGCGCCGGTGGAGTCGCCACGACCCTCGATGAACTCCTTGAAGCGCTTGAGATCGCCCTCGACGCGGCGCTCGACCGCACCCACGGCGTCCCCGACCGTCTCGACCGGACCGGTCGGCTCGATGTCAAGCTGGAGGGTCACTCGCGAGCGTCGATCGGCAAGGCGGTGGAATGTCACGACGCCGGCGTTCCGTGCGCCGCTGGTCGACTGCCAGGCGACGCGCTGGTCGGGTTCCTGTTCCGTGATCTCGGCGCGCCATGAGCGCTCCACGCCGGCGATCTTGGCCGTCCACTCGAGCGTCGTGTCGGTCAGCTGCTTGACGCTCTCGACGCCCTCCATGAAGCGCGGGAACTCCTCGAACTGGGTCCATTGGTCGTAGGCCGTTCGAACCGGCACGTCGACGTCGATGGTCTCGATGATCTCGGACACGATGGTTTCCCCTTTCCTTGCGTGATGACGCGATGAAGCCCGCCTCGATGGCGGGCTTCATCGCTGCTAGGTCCGTCCCGTCGCCGGGACGGCGTTGATCAGATCGGCCCGCGTCCGACGCGGCTCCGACCGGTGATGGCGCTGACCACGACGACCGTGATCACCGCACCGATCGTCGCAACGACGATCGAGCTCACGTCGAGAGCACCGTTGATCGGGTCGCTGTTGAACAGCGCACCGGCAAGGAATCCGCCGACGAGGGCACCGACGATGCCGAGCACGACGTGCCCGATGACGCCAAGACCCTCATCGCCACGGACGAGGAAGCCGGCCAGGTACCCGGCGATCGCCCCAAGGACGATCCACGCGATGATGCTCATACATCCACCTCCATCCTTCGCGGGTCAGGCCCGCAGTCATGTGGGGTTGTCGCGGCCGGCTGGGCTGCCGGCCGGATCAGCCGATCAGGACGGCGACGTGCTCGGGGCCTCGCTCGGCATCTCGCTCGGGGTCGAGCTTTCGACCGGGGCGAGTGACTCGGAACCCGACGATGTGGTCGAGTTGCCGGACGGCGAGCAGGCGAGCAGAGCGGCCGCGATGGCCAACAACAGGATCGAACGCTTCAACAACAAAAGACACCTCCTGGGGGAGCGGCGAGTCTGATGTGACCCGCCGAGGCCCGATATCCACCGGGCACTCCCGACCGTAGTCGGGGCTGCGAATCGGCGGTGATGCCCAGGTAGCGGGGGGCGTTGCAGGCGGCTCGCAGTCCCATCTCGCACGCGGGGATGGACGCTCGACCGATGACCGGTGCGTCCTGACGACGCGCGACGACGGACCGCTAGGGTTGTCAGGCGCGCGCGATGTCGGCACAGGAGGGCGTATGCCGCACGCATCACGCCAGACCGCACGATTGGGCAACGACCGGGGGGTCACCACGCTCTTCGACGAGGGAACCACATCGATGCTGACCGAACCGATCGCGGGCGCCGTAGCGGGCTGGTCGGGCCAGGAGGGCCTGACCGACCCGGCGGACGACCGCTTGATGCTCCTGCTCCAGTACCTGACCGCGCTCCTGGCCGTCGCCGCCGCCGGTCTCCTGGGCGCCGTGCACTGAGCACGATCTCTGCCCGGCTGTTCGATGCGAACGGCCACGACCGGTGGGTCGACCTCGGCGAGGATCTCACCAAGGGCCTGGGCAAGACCCGGCTCCTGTGGGTCGACCTCGACGAGCGCGACGACGCGGTCGCCCTTCAACGGATCGCGGACGCGATCGGCCTCGAGCCGCGCGATATCGAGCGGATCCACGAGGACCCCGGTCGCTCGAGCTTCATCAGGACCGCCGATCGTCTGCACCTGACCCTCGAGGCCCTCGAGCCGAATGACGACACGCCGCCCCGGCTGGTCCGCCGCGAGATCCAGTTGGTGGCCGCGCCCAACGTCGTGCTCACCGTCCACGATGGCCCGATCGCGGCGCTCCAGCGGTTCCGCGACGGCCTCGATGGCGAGACACGGCTTGGGCTGCTGACCGCCGGTGACTTGCTTTCTTCGCTGGTCGACGAGGTGATCGTCGGCTACTTCCTGGTTGCCGAGATCCTGGAGCGCGAGATCGACACGCTCGACGAACAGGCACTCCACGGGGGACGTGACACCGACGTGCTGAGCTCGATCGTCGCCCTCCGCCGGCGGATCGGCTTCGTCCGCCGGACCCTCGCACCCCATCGCCAGGCCTTGTCGACACTGGGGCTGCCCGAGACGCGCGTCGAGGAACTGGTGGGCCGTCCTTGGCCTGGGCTGGTCGACCGGCTGGAGGCCGCGATGTCGGTCATCGAAGGCCTTCGCGAGGGCCTCCTCGGCACGTTCGATATCCACATGGGCCGGGTCTCGCAACGAGCCAACGACGTGATGCGCACGTTGACGCTGCTGTCCGCCGTCCTGCTGCCGGCGGTCGTGCTCGCCGGCGTCATGGGCATGAACTTCAAGCTGGCCTTCTTCGACGATCCGAGCAACGTCTGGCTGGTCATCGGATCGATGGCGCTCTTTGCGCTCGCTATCCTGGGCGTGGCTCGCTGGCGCCGATGGTGGTGACCGCGTCCGACGATGGGCCGTCGTCGTCGCGCAGGACCTGGAGGGCGAAGCCGAATTCCGCCCCGCCTTCGTCGCGCGGCGCGGCCCATACGCGGCCGCCCATAGCCCGGACCAGCCGCGAGCAGACGAACAGCCCGATGCCCGCGCCGCTCGTCTCCGATGCGGTGCGCGGCGATCGGTAGAACAGGTCGAACAGCCGGTCCGCCTCCGAGGGCTCGATGCCCGGTCCATCGTCAAGGACGTGGACCAGCGCCTCGTCGCCGGCATCCGAGAGGTCGATCCGGACATGCACCGAGGCTGCCGGACCCCCGTACTTGGCGGCATTGGCCAGCAGGTTGCGGATGATCTGCTCGAGGTAGGTGGGATCGGCCATCACGGTCGGGAGCCCGGACGGGATGTCCAAGGAGAACTGGACCCCCGGCCAGCGATGCTCCTCCAGACCGACGACACTCGGTACCACCCGTTGCAGCAGCACCGGCTCACGCCAGAGATCGGCCGATGTCTCGCCGAACCGGCTCATGGCGACGACGTCCTCGACCAGCCGTTTGAGCCGCTCGGCCTCCTCCGCGACGTCCTCGAGGATCTCCTGGCGGGTCGCCGTGTCGAGATGGCTGTCGGGCCGCGACAGCACGCGTGCCGCTCCGAAGATCGTCGTGACCGGCGTCCGGAGCTCATGCGAGAGGACGCCGATGAACGTCTCGCGGACCGCCTCCCGCTCCCGCTGCACTGTGACGTCGCGCAGAACGATGATCGTCTCGCCCGATCCGTCGATGTCGTCCTCCTGGGCCACCGGGTAGCTCGACACTTCGATCCAGCGCTCGGGCCCACGGCGGGTGGGCAGCGCCACCGGGCCGCCATGCCCCCCGAGCGCCGGAGCCAGCCGATCGGGGTCACGGAGTTCGCCGAGGATGTCGTCGTAGGTCCGCTCGATGACGTCGGGGAACATCCGCCGCCCGGCCGGGTTCGCGAGGATGATCCGGCCATCGGGGCCGCACACGATCACCCCGTCGCCCATCGCCCGGATCACGGCATCGAGCTCCGCCGCCCGGGCGTGTTCGGCCCTGGCCAATCGCTCCAGGCGGCCTTGCGCCTCGACGCGCTCGCGGACGTCGCGCGCGATCGCCACCAGGAGGGGCGATTCGCCGAGCAGCTCGACTCGCTGGACGATCACCTCGGTCGGGATCGGTGGTCGATCATCGCGCCGGAAGCGCAACGCCACGGTGGCGGTCTCGTCCTCACCGTTCTCGAAGCGCCGGACGCGGCGCTCGGCCGCCGCGACACTGGCCGGTTCGACCAGGTCCCAGAGGACGCGGCCGACGACCCGGTCGCGCGGCACCCCCAGGAGCGACGCGGCTCCTTCGTTCACGTCGGCGATGACCCAGGTCCCGGGGTCCACGACGAAC
>DASSMQ010000080.1:0-6132 GCA_035688805.1 Candidatus Limnocylindrales bacterium | reverse complement strand
GGCCGACACTCGCGAGATGTCCCGGCCCTCGAACATGACCGACCCCTGACGCGGGTGGATGAGCCCGCTGATGGTCTTGAGGGTCGTGGTCTTGCCCGCCCCATTGGCACCGATCAGGGTGACGATCTCGCCTCGACCGACCGTCAGGGAGATGCCCTGGAGGGCCTCGATGTTGCCGTAGAAGCTGTGTACATCATCGAGGGCGATGATCGGCACGTCGCCCTCGGGCCTGGTCGCGGTCATCTCGGGCGCGGCGCTCATGTGGCCGGTGCTCCCAAGTACGCCTCGATGACCGCGGGATCGCGCCGGACCTCGTCGGGTGTCCCTTCGGCGATCTTCTCGCCGTGGTCGAGGACAGTGACCCGATCGCTGATCCCCATGACGACCCGCATGTCGTGTTCGATGAGCAGGATCGTGAGGCCGAGGTCGTTGCGCAGGCGGGAGATCAGGGTCGTGAGCTGCTTGGTCTCGTTCGGATTCATGCCAGCCGTCGGCTCGTCGAGCAGAAGCAGGACTGGTTCGCTGGCCAAGGCCCGGGCGATCTCCAGCCGCCGCTGGTCGCCATACGGCAGGTTCTTGGCCAACTCCTCGCCCCGGCCCTTCAGCCCGGCCAGCTTCAGTAGCTCCTCGGCGCGGACTCGGACCCGAGCCTCCTCGCTCCGGGCCCTCGGCGTTGACAAGAGGGCGTCGATCCAGGTCGCCTTCATCCGCGAGTGCATGCCGACCAGGACGTTCTCCATCGCGGTCATGTTCGGGAACAGGCGGATGTTCTGGAAGGTCCGACCGAGGCCTGCCACGACCATGTCGTTGGGGCGGGCGCTATGGAAGATGCCGAACCGGCGGAGGAACCGCTGATACGCCGGGGGTCGCGTGGCGCCGATGACGAGGATCGTCAGTAGCAAGGCCAACGTGATGGTCAGGCCGAGCACGACCGTCCCGGCCGGCTCGTTCAGGATGGCCAGGATCGCCGTGATGATCCCCACGATGCCGGGGATGAGGAGCCACAGGAGCGGCTCGAGCCAGGTCCGGCGTGAGCGAGCGATCATCGGCTGGCCGTTGAAGTCGATGTGGCCCGATGTCGGGTCGTAGAAGCCGGCGATGACGTTGAAGAACGTCGTCTTGCCGGCGCCGTTCGGCCCGATCAGGCTGACGATGCCGCGCTCCGGGATCGAGAAGTCGACGCTGCTGACCGCGACGAGGCCGCCGAACCGCTTGGTGACCTTGGCCGCGTGGAGGACGTCCGTCATCGGGGCCCTCCGTCGCCGCCGAGCTCATCGGAGCCAGGCGTCGCGCCCATCGAACCCGCGACAGGGACCTCTTCGACGACCTCTTCGCCTTCGGCCTCGGCGAACTCCTCCGCGATATGGAGTTCGGCGCGCCGCCGTTGACTCGGGAAGAGTCCCTCGGGTCTGAACAGCATCATCACGACCAGGACGATCCCGTACAACAGGAACTGGTAATCGAGGAAGTTGATGCCGTGCAGGAACGGAATACCGGTCACCATCCCGTTCAGCCCTTTGAGGACGACGACCTGGATGATGTAGACGATGAAGGCGCCGGCGGCAACGCCCCAGATGTTGCCCATGCCGCCGAGGATGACCATCGCGAGGACGGTGAACGAGACGGTGAACAGGAACTGATCCGGGGAGACGATGGTCAGTTTCGAGGCGTTGAAGACGCCGGCCAGGCCCGCGGTCGTGGCACCCATCGCGAACGCCAGCAGCTTTGTCGCCACGGTATTGATCCCCATCCCCGCCGCGGCCAGTTCGTCCTCGCGGATCGCATTCCACGCACGCCCGATCCGGGAGTCCTGGAGCCGGTACAGCAGGATCATCGCGATCGTGACGATGATCAACATGAGGTAGAGGTATGCGCCAGGGGTCAAGGCACCGAAGAACCCGATGACCGGCAGCGGTTCCGGCCGATAGATGCCGCCGATGCCATTGGTGCCCTGGGTCCATGGATCGAGGTTCAGGAATACGATCGGCACGATCTCGCCGAACCCGAGGGTCATGATCGCCAGGTAGTCGCCACGCAATCGTAGGGTGGGCGCGCCCAGGGCGATCCCGAAGATGGCCGCCACCGCCGCCCCGATCGGGAGCATCGGCAGGAATGGCAGGTCGGTCTGCGAGAACGGCGAGTTCGAGTAGGCATACACGTAGGCGCCGATGGCGAAGAACGCGGCGTAGCCGAGGTCCAGGAGCCCGGCCAGCCCGATGACGACGTTGAGGCCCATGGCCAGCAGCACGAACACGCCGGCGTTCGCGAAGGCGTCCAGCCAGGGGGCCTCGCCCTGCACGAGCGACAAGGGCGGGACCTTTGGCAGGATGACCAGGGCGGCGCTGATCATGGCCATCCCGGCGATGATCGAGATCGACCGATGGGCCTCGACCAGGTCGCGCAGCCGAGCGCGCGGAGAGCGTGGAGCCAGCGCTGGCCTCGCGTTCGTTACTGCGGTCATGCCCGGTCCCCCGTGGCCTGTCCCAGGAGGCCGGTCGGCTTGAAGATGAGCACGAACGTCAGGACCATGAACACGAGGAACTCGGACCATCGTGAGAAGTTCAGCGCAGATGCGAAGTTCTCGATGAATCCGATGACGAACCCGCCGATCGCAGCCCCGGTGATGTTGCCGATGCCGCCAAGGACAGCGGCGGTGAACGCCTTCAATCCCGAATTGAAACCCAGGTCGAACTTCACGTATCCGAAACGCAGGCCCCAGATGACGCCGGCGGCGGCGGCCAGCGCCCCGCCCAGCAGGAAGGTCAGGGCGATCGTCTGGTTGAGGTCCACGCCCATCAGGGCAGACGCCTCGCGGTCCTGAGCGGTCGCTCGCATCGCCCGGCCCAGACGCGAGCGCGTCACGAACTGCTGGAGCCCGATCATCAGACCCAGGGCGACGACGAAGATGAAGATGGAAAGGACCGAGATCCGCGCGCCGCCCACCGGGATCTGCCAATCCAAGGGGAAGACCTGGGGCGCGGCGCGGTCGCCAGTCCCGGCGAGGACGATCGCGACGTTCTGGAGGATGAACGACACCCCGATCGCCGTGATCAGCGGCGCCAGCCGAGGCGCGTTGCGCAACGGGCGATAGACCGTCCGTTCGATCGCGACGTTGAGCAGGCCGATGATCGGCATCGTCACGAGCAACGCGCCGCCGACGATCAGGAAGAGCGGAAGGATGTCGGTGACGGGCCCAGTCTGACCGAGGACCCCGCCGGTGAAGACGACGGCCAGGAAGGCGCCCAGCATGAAGATGTCGCCGTGAGCGAAGTTGATGAGCTCGATGATCCCGTAGACCATCGTGTAGCCGAGCGCGATGAGTGCGTAGATCGCGCCGATCGAAAGGGCATTGACCGTCTGTTGGACGGCGACAGGAAGTGCGGCCCCGATCGGCAGTCCCACGTATCCGGTCAGGGCGAGCCAGAGCGCGATGGTGTACAGGATGATCGCCCCGAGCCCTACCGCCGTCATGCGGAGACCCCGGTTCAGGCGCCGTGGTGGCGCCGCGGGTGTCGCGATGGCTGTCACGGCGAGCCCCTCACCTGTGCCAAGGACCGAGTGTGGGTGAGGTCGGGAGCGTTGCCCCCGACCTCACGGTCAAGCCGTTGTTACTGGGACTTGTATTCGACCTGGGTGTCGAACTTCCAGTCGCCCTTGCCGCCTGCGCCAGCCGCATCGAACTTGTAGATCGACACGATGTGCTGGCTGGTGTCGCCATTGGCGTCGAAGGTGACGTCGCCGACGATCAAGTTGTAGGTGTGGTCAGTCGCCGTGGCGGCGGCCCGAAGGGCCTCCCGCGCTGAGGCCTTGTCGGCCGGTGCGGCGCGGTTCATAGCGTCGAGGATCACCTGCGTGCAGGCGAAACCCTGTCCCGCGTAGCCGGTCGCGTCGATGCCGTATTCGGCCTTGTAGTCGGCGTCGAACTTGTCCTTCTGGTCGAAGGTGCCGGGGCCGGCCAGCGTGCTATAGGCATTCTTGGCGGCCGGACCACCGAGGTTCAGGAACGAATCCTTCGTGGCGCCGGAGCCGTCGTTGATGCCATCGGGGCCGATGAACGGCACATCGCCGAGCCCCGCCTGCTGCGCCGCGAGCAGGATGCGCGCACCGCCAGTCGAAGTGACGCCCCCGTAGTAGATCGACTCGGGGTTGAGCGCCTTCGCGCCCGTCATGATCGAGACGTAGTCCTGCGTGGTCTTGGGGGCGGCGTCGTGCTTCACGACGGTGCCACCGCGGGCCTTGAACTCCTTCTCGAAATTGTCAGCCACAGGCTTTCCGAACGCCGTCGTGTCATCGATGATGTACACGGACTTCTTGCCCAGAGTCTCATAGGCATACTGCGCGGCTGCGGGTCCCTGGATGTCGTCGGTCGTGACGACGCGGATGTAGTTGTTGGGCTTGCCCGATGGCCGGTACTTGGCCGAATCCGGCGGCTTCGTCAGGTCCGTGGCGGTGTTGGCCGGCGAGCACTGGAGGAGACCACCCTCGTTCGAGATGGGGATCTCGGCGCGAGCAACCGCCGAATTGAGCGGTCCGACGACGGCAACGACATCCGCATCGGAAACGATCTTGGTCATGTTGTTAGCGCCGGTCTGCGGGTCATACGAGCCATTCAGCCCGTCGTCATAGACGTCGGCGTCCGTGTTCACGATGGTCCAGCCACCGGCGACGCCGCCGGCCTGCTTGATGGCCAGCCGGATGCCGTTCTTGATCGGATCCGAAGCGGCCTTGTCGGCTCCCTGGAACGGGAGCTCGATGGCGATCTTCAGGGTGCCCTTGTCCCCGCCACCGGCCGGACTGCCGGCTGGTTCCGAGCTGCCGCCGGCGGCCGGGCTACCGGACGCAGCGGCGGTGGCCGGAGCGGTCGTCGCCGTCCCGCCCCCGCTCGTGCATGCGGCGAAGACCAGCACAGCTGTGCTCGCGATCGCCGTTAGCCTGGTCGATCTCATTCGTTCTCCTCCTCGAAGTCGTTCGCCCCGGAGGCCCGGAGCGAGCGTCGATCGTGGTCCCGGCCCGACTCGACCCGACGCGGCGGTGCGTCGACGACCATCCACCTGTTCATCACCGGCTCCAGCCGCGGGGCCCTCCCAGGGCGCGGATGGGGTGGTCGGCAGGTGCGTGACGGACGTGACGCAGGACCGTATCCGGGCGGCGCGCAGGTGACCGCCGAAACGATGCCGTATCATATGCACCGGCGACCCGAATGCAATACCGGTCGGCCGCGTCCCGGGGCTGCTGCGTCAACCGCATGCCGGCCGGGGATCGACGGTCCATCGGTGCCGGCCCAGGGTCGGTGAGACGCCCCGGTCGAGGGGCACGGTCGCCGTCCTGCGAGGTGCGAACCTTCGGCGTGGAATACCTGGTCCGAGCCGCCCGTGTCACCGATATCGATCGTCTCGTCGCCTTGGGCGACGCGGACCTTCGTGCCGAGCGCGACACCAGCCCACTCGACGCCGGGGATCTGCTGCGTCAGCTCGTGTACCTGCCGCAGGCCAGTATCTTCGTCGCGGAGACGCATCGGATCGTCGTCGGGGGAGCCGTCCTGGCTCTGCGACCGTCGGTCCGATCGGGCGGCTTCGTCGGCACGATCGATCTGTTGGTCGTCGACCCCGACCACGACGCCGACCGGGTCACCGAGGCCCTGCTCGAGGAGGTCATCCGCTCGGCCAGCAACAAGGGTTGCACCATCGTCGAGGCTTCCCGCCCGGATGACCCCGCGGCGATCGCCCGCTGGGCGGCCCTGGGCTTCGGTCCGGCCGGCCCTCGCATCCATCGACCCGTGGCCGCGGTGGGGACCACCGCGCGCCGCTACTAACCAGTCGGCCCCGCCGAGCTGCGCATCCGCGCCGGCCGGGCGACCCATCCAGATCAAGGAGTCATCGTGGGCAAGAACGTCGCCGTCTTCGTGGACGTGGCGAACATCTTCTATGCGGCCAAGGCGGCCGGTACGGACATCGACTACGTCACTCTGCTGAAGGCGGCCACCGCCGGGCGTGACTTCGTCCGCGCGTATGCCTATACGGGGCTGGACCCGGAGAACGAGAACCAGCGCAACTTCCACGCATTCCTCGCGCGGAACCACTACAAGGTCGTCAGCAAGGACATCCGCAAGTACGGCGACGGGAAGGTCAAGGC
>DASSMQ010000079.1:0-5816 GCA_035688805.1 Candidatus Limnocylindrales bacterium | reverse complement strand
CTGGCGACGGATTGGATCGCCCGCGCGACGCTCGACCACGAGCTGCGTGAGGGATGGTGTGCCGCGGTCAGCACGGCCTGGCTGCCGCGGGCGGTCATGCCCTACCTCGGGGCGGCCGCCGATCCCGAGGTCGCCGGCGGCGTCGTGATCCTGACGCCCGACCTGTCGAACGAGCTGATCGCCTGGGAGCGACCAGGTCACGACCCGGTCATCGATACGCCGACGCTCGAGCGGGTGCTGACGGCGGTCGCCCGGCTGCATTCCCTGCCGACGGCGTCGCTCACCCGCACCTCCGACGGTGCCGAGCTCGATCCGCCGTGGTGCCCGGTCGCGGAACGTCTGACGCTGCTGACGCCTCGCTCGGCGGCCGCGTACGCCGCCGCCGGCAACCCGGTCGGCGATCGGTTCCTGGCCGGCTGGGACGCGTTCCGCCGGCGGGCAGGAGCAGACGCGGCCGACCTTGTCGACCGACTCGCGACGGACCCCACGCCCCTGGTCGATGCCCTGGCCCCCTTGCCGGTGGTCGCCCTGCACGGCGACCTGAAGCTCGCCAACGTCGCGCTGCTGCCCGGCGACCAGGTGGCGTTCATCGACTGGCAGATGATGCTGCGCGCGCCGATCGCGGTCGAGCTCGGCTGGTTCCTCGTGGCGAATAGCGCCTCGCTGGCCGATCCGCCGTCCGAGGTGATGGCCGCCTACCAGCGGGCGCTCGACTGGAACCGCTGGGGCTACCTCGAACCCGGCCACGACGGCTCGAGCGTCACGGGTGACTGGGAGACCACGCTCGACCTCACCTGGATCACCGGGCTCCTGCTGCGGGGCTGGCGCAAGGGTCTCGATGCCGATGCCGGCGTGAGCTTGCCAAGCGGCCTGACGGCCGCGGATGACCTGGCGTGGTGGGCGCAGCAGGCCGTCGAGGCGGCGGATCGTCGGCTATAGGGCGAGGACCGGGCCCTGGTCCGCGGGACCGGTCGAGGCGGACTCAGCTCGGCGCGGCAAGATCCCGGCGCGGGAACACGATGAGCGCGTACGCGATCGCGACGACGATGACGGCGGCGAGGATCCCGAAGTCACGGGCGACCGGCAGGCCGGTCAGGTCGGCCCGGGCATCGAGATAGTGGAACAGGGAATAGTCCTGCAGGAACTGGGCGTCGGGCCAGAGCGAACCGAGTGCGTCGAAGAAGTACGAGACGAGCACGAACGCGAGGGTCAGGCCGAGGGCCGGCGTCAGACGGTCGAACGAGACGGACGCGGCCAGCGCGACTGCCGCGAACGCCCCGTACAGCAGCACCGCGTTGAGCCACAGGACGGGCAGGTTGCCGGCACCCAGTTCGTCGACCCGCCCGGTGATCGCCGCGCCGACCAGGGCGCCCAACGTCAACGCCGCGACGGTCGTGGCCACGAACAGGCTGGCGGCGATGGCCGCGGTGGCATAGACGCGGCGGCGCGAGATCGGCCGCGCCAACATCACCTCGAGGGTCCCCCGCTGGCGCTCGCCGGCGATCGCCGCACCCGCGAACCCGACAGCGAACACGAGGTTCAGCGCGACGGCGAACGGGTGGATGAAGCCCAGCGCGACGGAACCCGTGAGCGAGAAGATGTCGCCTCCGCCGAACTGCATCATCTGGCGCGGGATCAGGCCGCTGTCGAAGAGGTCCTTGAACTGCTCGCCGAAGGCGTCGTAGACGATCGGCAGGAGCGAGCCCCAGATGATGAGCGCGACCGCGACCACGACGATCCGCGCGCGGTTCGCCCGCAGCAGGTGGGCGAGGTAGGCCAGGTTCACGCCGGCACCGCGTCGAGGTCGTCCGCGTAGTACTCGAGGAATGCGTCCTCCAGTCTGGCCGGCTCGATGGTCAGGTCCCGGACATGGGTGTCGGCGATGGCCCGCAGGAAGGGAGCGACGTCGCCTTCGAGTCGACAGGTCAGCCGGTCACCGCTCACCCGCACCTCGCTGACGCCGAGCAGTCGCTCGAGGACGGGTGGCGCGCCGTCGAAGCGGAGCTCGACATTGCGCTTGCGGCGAGCCAGCAGCGAGGCGATGTCCTCGAGTGCCACCAATCGACCGTGCCGGACGATCGCCACCCGGTCGCAGATCCGCTCGACCTCGGAGAGGACGTGCGAGGAGAAGAAGATCGTCCGTCCGGCCGCCCGAAGCTCTTCGAGGATCTCATAGAAGGCCCGCTGCATGAGCGGATCGAGTCCTTCCGACGGCTCGTCGAGGATGGCCAGCTCCGGGTCGTGTTGGAGCGCCTGGATGATGCCGAGCTTCTGGCGCATCCCCCGCGAGTAGTCGCGAACCGTCCGGCGCAAGGTGGCGGCCGGCATCTCGAGTCGATCGGCCAGGTCCGCCCGGCGGATGGGCGGGCGGCCGGACATCGCGGCGAGCTCGTCGAGCAGCCGCTCGCCGGTCAGGCCGTCCCAGAAGGCGATCCCGCCGGGCAGGTAGCCGGTCCGCCGACGGATCTCGACCGAGCCCGAGCCGATGTCCTGGCCGAGCACCGTCGCACTGCCCGATGTCGGATGGAGGAATCCGAGCAACAGGCGGATGGTCGTCGACTTGCCCGCGCCGTTTGGCCCGAGGAACCCGAAGATCTCGCCGGGCTCGACGACGAGATCGAGGTCGGTCAGGGCAGGCTCCGCGTCGCGACCGTAGCGCTTCGTGAGGCCGCGGGTCTCGATCACCGGCATGACCGAAGGCTACCGCGCGGGCGTGGTCAGGTCCGGACGGTCAGGTCATCGATGGCGACCATCGACCGGCCCCTCGAACCGGCCACGACGATCGAGATCGTGTGGCGACCGGGCGAGGCCCAGGCCGCGTGGAAGATGGTCGCCCGGGCACGGAACGACGATCGCCGCAGGTCCACGGTCCGGACCAGGCGGCCGTCGACGTATACCTTGGCGACGCCCCGGGTCGGACCGGTCGGTCCGTGCCAGCTGACGCTCCGGCCGGTGAAGGCGAGGGTCGCGCTGGCGCCACGGGTCTCGGCGTAGCGGACGGTGTCGCCGCCGTATCCGCCGTGGCGCGCGGATCGCCAGCCGCCGCTGAAGCGGATGCTCGACGAGCGGTCGTCGACGACGACGGTCCGGGAGGGCGCCGGCTTGGCGGCAACGGGACGCGTGATGGCACGCGCTGGCGCGCCCCGGTACCGGGTCATCACCTTGTCGACGTACCGGCGGGCGTACGTCGTCCAGCCGCGCGTCCGGGTCGACCCGGTCAACCACCAGTAGGCGACCCGCTCCCAGCTGCCGAGCCACCGATAGAGGGCGGTCATCTTGGCGGTGGCCACCCGGTCCTGGTTGCGAGCCGACCATGCGGCCCGTGGGTCGCCGAGGTAGGACCGTGCCCAGCCCGGCCAGTTGGCCGGCATGATCTGGTACTTGCCGCGAGCCCCCGACGTGGTGTTGCGGGCTCGGTAGTCGCCACCGGACTCGACGCTTCCGACGGCCTCGCGAAACCGCTCGAGTCCCTTCGGCGGCTTGCGTGCGTCCGCATCCACCGGCCCGAAGGCGGTGAACGCGACGATCGAGATCAACAGGGCGGTGACGGCGGCTCGGGGGCGACCGACGGCGACCGGGGCTCGCAATACGTACTCCTTCCTGCCGCGCCGATCGACGGTGAGCTGATCGGGGGCTCGGCGGCCGCGCTGACTCCATCGCAGCGACCACGGGGGACGGCGAAGGCTAGTCGTCTTGCCCGGCTCGGGCAATAGGTCGGATGCCCGGTCCCTACCGACCGAGGTCCCGGTCGAGGGGTGCCAGGAAGGCGGCGACGCGATCCAGGGCGTCATCGAGCACGGGTCGAAGGCCGTGGCCGAGACGTGGGTAGGTGACCAGCTCGGCGGACGACAGCAGGGGGACCGCGGCCCGTAACAGCTCGATCCGGGCGAACGGGTCCGATTCGCCCGACAGGAGGAGGACGGGGCAGCGGATCGCCGTCCAGTGGGCGATCCGGTCCGGCGTCCGCTCCGGTCGGCCCGGCGGGTGGAGCGGGTACGAAAAGAGGACGAGGGCCGCATAGGGAGCATCGGGTTCTGCGGCGGCGAGGCTGGCCACCCGGCCCCCGTAGGAATGGCCGCCCACGACCACGTCCGGCCGCGCCGGCACGACCCCACGGAAGGCCGGGACGGCGTCCTCGGCACGGCGCTTCGGCAGGTCGATGGCCGTCGCGTCGATCCCGCGGGCCCGCAGGCCGTCGACGAATGGTGTCATGCTGGCCGCGGTCCCCGACGCGCCGTGACCCAGGTAGCAGTGGAGCCCCATATCGACCGAAGCGTAGTCGTCCGATAGGTCGTTCGGTGGCGAAGCCGGTAGGTCGTCCTGCCCATGGCTGTCGACCGGACGCACCGGGCATGCTGCGCGCCTCGCATCATGAGCAACCCCCTCGACCACCTCCGCGCCCATCCGTCGGTCCGTCGGTTGACACGACCGATCGTCGTCGCTTGGCTGGCGTCGTTGGTCGTGTCGGGCGCGGCCCTGCCGATCGGCGCGCGGGCGGCTGACCCCACGCCCGACCCGAACGCCACACCGTCGCTTGCCGCACCGTCGCTCGCCGCGGAGCCCGTCCCGACGCCGACGCCGACCCCGACGGTGCCACCCGAGCCCACCCCGACCCCGAGCCCCGCGGCGACTCCGACGGTGGCCCCGAGCCCGACGCCCGAACCGACGCCGACGGGGACGCCGGCACCGACCGCGACGCCCCCGCCCTCGCCGTCGCCCACGCCCACGCCATCGCCGACCCCCACGCCGACGCCGGGCCCGTCCGGGCCGACCCCCATCGGCGCGTCGACGACGTTCTACGGCCGCGGTTACGGGCACGGGGTCGGTCTCAGCCAGCACGGCGCGCGGGGACGTGCCCTGGCCGGCCAGTCGGCCGCCCAGATCCTCGGCCATTACTACCCGGGCACCACGCTCGGCGCGATCGCGCTCACGACGCCGATCCGAGTCCGCGTGCTCAGCGGGTTCCGCCCCAGCTCGACGAATCCGCTCGTGCTCCACGCGCGCCGCGCCGGATGGCGGTTCGAGGGCACCACGACGACCTATCCCGCCGATGCTCGAATCGAGGTCCGGCCGGCGCTCGTCCGCACGGCGAGTGGTACCGCCGTCACGTGGCGCGTGCGGGTGATCTCGGCAGCCGGGTCGTTGCTGCGCAGCGCGTCGACCGGCACGTTCCGACTTCGCGGAGCGACCGCCTCGACCGTCTTCCAGGTCGACTCGCGGCCGTCCGCCTACGACACGTATCGCGGTGGCCTGCGGGTCGGGCTGACCTCGACGAGCACCACGACGAGCGTCACCAACGAAGTCTCGATGGAGCGCTACCTGCGCGGCGTCGTGCCAGCGGAGATGGCCTCGACCTGGCCGACCGAGGCGCTCCGCGCCCAGTCGATCGCGGCCCGCGCATTCGCGGCCCATCGGCTTCGACCTGGGATCTCCTACTACGACGTCACGGATGACACGTCGTCGCAGGTGTATCTCGGGCTCGAGGGCGAGCGACCGGCGACGACGGCGGCGATCGATGCCACCGCCGGAGTGGTCGTGAAGAGCGGCTCCTCGATCGCCAACACGCTCTTCCACTCAGCAGGAGGCGGGGCGACGGAGGACAACCAGAACGTCTTCGTCTCCCCCACGGGCACGCGCGTCGCGACCGCCATCTCGTATCTGCAGGGCTCCCTGGATCGGCGGCCGGACGGCAGTCCGTACGATTCATCGTCGCCGTACGCGACGTGGCGGACCGCGACCTACAGCCGCAGTCAGCTATCCGCGTGGTTCGGGTCCGACCCGAGGACCGCGGTCGGCACGCTCCAGGCGTTGGATCT
>DASSMQ010000078.1:0-6504 GCA_035688805.1 Candidatus Limnocylindrales bacterium | reverse complement strand
CACCGCGATCATGGTCGGCACGGGTCGGGCGGCTGAGGCCGGCATCCTGATCCGCGGTGGGGAGGCCCTCGAGATCGCCCACCGGGTCGACACCGTCATCCTCGACAAGACGGGCACGCTGACCCTGGGCCGTCCGACCGTGACCGACATCGTCCCGGCACCGGGCATCGACGCGGACCGCGTCCTCGACCTGGCCGCCTCGGTCGAGCGTGGTAGTGAGCATCCGCTGGGCGCGGCGATCGTGGCTGCCGGCAACCGGCGGGAGCTCGGGTTCCGGGTGGTCACGGATTTCGAAGCCGTCGTCGGCGGCGGAGTCCGCGCCACCGTGGCAACCGATGACGAACCGGTCCGGGTCGTGATCGGCAACCGACGCCTCTTGGCCGCGGACGGCGTCGACCTGACGACGATCCCGAGCGGAGAGCGCGCTGATGTCGCCGGCCGGTCGGTGGCCCACGTCGCGGCCGACGGCCGCGTCATCGGTCTGCTGGCGATCACCGATCCTGTCCGCGTCGAATCCGCTGCTGCCGTCCGTGCCCTCGCCGGCGCCGGTATCGAGGTGTGGCTTGTCACCGGAGACGGTCGGGGTACTGCCGAGGCCGTCGCCGATCAGGTCGGGATCCCGGGGCATCGAGTCGTCGCCGAGGTCCTGCCCGCGGACAAGACAGCCATCGTGTCGCGGCTCCAGGGCCGCGGTCGCACGGTCGCGATGGTCGGCGACGGCATCAACGATGCGCCTGCCCTCGCCCAGGCCGACCTCGGCATCGCCATCGGGACGGGCACCGACGTGGCCATCGAGGCGGCCGGGATCACCCTGATGCGCCCGGACCCACGAGGCGTGCCGGCGGCCATCGCCCTGTCGCGCGCGACGATGTCGATCATCCGCCAGAACCTGTTCTGGGCATTCGCCTACAACGTGGTGCTGATCCCGGTGGCGATGGGTGTGCTCATCCCGCTTGCCGGCATCAGCCTGTCGCCAGCGCTCGCCGCCGGGGCCATGGCCCTCTCATCGGTCTCGGTCGTGCTCAACTCGCTCCGGCTGCGCCGCTACGACGTTCGACCGGACGCCGGACCCGGGCTGCGCCGGATCCCTGGCATCATCGGCCGCCTGCGCGAGGCCTGGTTCCTGGCCGCGATCGGTGTCGCGGCGCTGGGCCTGGCCGGCGGGGTGATGGCGGCCGATCGGGCGGTGTCCGCGGGGGCACTGGCCGTCGACATCGTCGCCCGCGACACCGCGTTCAGCCCTCGTGACCTTCGCGTACCGGCCGGGAGGACGGTCGAGTTGTCGTTCCGGAACGACGACCCGATCTTCCACGACTGGCGCGTGGAAGGCGTCGCCAATGTCGACGCCGGCGCCCGACCCGGCCAGACACAACGGATCCGCTTCACGATCGACCGACCCGGGACCTATCCCATCCACTGCACGGTGGAGGGCCACGCCGAGGCGGGCATGACGGGCACGCTGGTCGTCGAGGCGCCAGACTGACCCGCATGCTGGAGCACCGCCGCATCGCCACGCCGGAGGACCCGCGCGATCTGCCCGGCGACTTCGCCCACCGGGTCGAGATCGCCGTCCGGTTCGCCGACACGGATGCGATGGGCCATGTCAACAATGCCGTCTACCTGACCTACTGCGAGATGGCCCGGATCCGCTACTGGTCCGACGTGACGGGCGAACCGCTGGCCGCCCGTCACCACGGCGCCGAGAGCCTGATCCTGGCCGAGGCGCGGATCACCTACCGGGCCCAGGTCTTCCACACCGACGTCGTGACGGTCGAGACGCGTGCCACCCGGATCGGGCGATCCAGCTTCGTGCTGGAGCACCGGTTGACGGCATGTGAACCCGGTGGCGCCGCGCGGCTGGTCGCGGTCAGCGACTCGGTCATGGTCCGCTACGACTACACGATCGGACGCGCGACCGAACTGGATGCGAGGTTCGTCGAGGCGATGGAGACCGTCGAGGGCCGCTCCCTCCGGTGACCTTCTCGATCGTCGCGCGCGATCCATCGACCGGCGATCTCGGGGTCGCGGTGGCGTCGAAGTTCCTGGCTGTGGGCGCCGTCGTGCCGTGGGCCGCGGCCGGTGTCGGCGCCGTCGCCACCCAAGCGCTCGCGAACACATCGTTCGGCCCCGAGGGGTTGGCCGGGATGGCCGCCGGCGGGTCGGCACACGACGTCCTGGCCCGGCTGCTGGCCGGCGACGAGGGCCGCGACCACCGCCAGGTGGGCATCGTCGACGCCGCTGGATCCGCGGCGACGCACAGCGGATCCGCGTGTCTGCCGTGGGCCGGCGGTCGGATGGCGGACGGCGTGGCCGTGCAGGGCAACATCCTCACCGGGCCCCACGTGGTCGACGCGATGCTGGCGTCCTTCGCGGGATCGGACGCGCCGTTCCCGGACCGGTTGATCGCCGCGGTCCTGGCGGGTGACCGGGCGGGTGGCGATGCGCGCGGACGCCAATCGGCGGCGCTTCTCGTCGTCCGCGAGGGTGGCGGCTACGGGGGCGCAAACGATCGTTGGCTCGACCTGCGGGTCGACGACCACCCCGATCCCGTACCGGAACTCGGACGGCTGCTCGGGGTCTGGCGGCTGCTGTCGGAGCGCCCGGCGCCCGACGACCTCGTGCCGATCGGCCCCGACCTCGCGGCGGAGCTTCGCGTGCGCCTGCAGGCGGCCGGCTGGGCGCCCGGCCGGCACGACACGCTGGCCGAGACCGCCCGCGCCTCGCTCGTCGCCGAGCGCCGAGTGGGGGAGCCGCGCGACGCCGGTCCGACATGGGATGCCGGCTGGGACGACGCCCTGCTCGGCTGGATGGGTGTGGCCAACCTCGAGGAGCGAACGGCCGCATCGGGATGGATCGACCCGGTCGTGCTCGTGGAGCTGCGCCGGACGACGGACCCGCTGCCGGAGCGCTTGCGCTAGTCGACGACCCGGCGCAGGATCGCGACCGCGTTCTGGCCGCCGAACCCGAAGCCGTCGACAGCGACGGTCTCGACGTTCGAACGTCGCGCGGTCAGTGGTACGTAGTCGAGGTCGCAGTCGGGGTCGGGCGTGTGCAGGTTGGCGGTCGGCGGGATGACCCCGTCGCGGATCGCGCCGACGCCGGCCAGCACGCTGGCGATGCCGGCGGCCCCGACGAGGTGGCCGATCATCGACTTCGGCGAGCTGATCGCCACACGTCGGGCGTGGTCGCCGTAAGCCGCCTTGATGGCCCGCGTCTCGGTGACGTCGTTCAGTTGCGTCGCGGTGCCATGGGCCACGATGTAGTCGACCTCGTCGGGAGCGACGTCGGCATCGCGCAAGGCCATGGTCATCGCCCGCGCCTGCCCGCGACCTGACGGTTCCGGGGCACTGATGTGGAACGCATCTGCGGTCAGCGCGGCTCCGATGACCTCGGCGATCGGTGTCGCGCCGCGCTCCCGCGCATGGGTCAGCGACTCGACGACGACGACCCCGCCGCCCTCGCCGAGGACGAACCCGTCGCGGGTCAGGTCGAACGGCCGTGACGCAGTGGCCGGATCATCGTTCCGCTTCGAGAGGGCGGTCATGTTGGCGAGGGCCGCCACGCCCATCGGCCAGATCGGGGCCTCGGTACCCCCGGTCAGGACCACGTCGCACTCGCCGGCGCGGATGAGCCGGAGCGCGTCCTGGAAGGCGATGACCGACGTCGCGCAGGCGGCGACCTGGGTCATCACCGGCCCGGTGAGGCCCCACTCCATCGATAGCATCGCTGCCCCCATCGACCCCGACAATGCCGGCACCGCGAACGGCGACACGAACCGGGGGCCCTTCTGATCGTGGACGTGCGTGCCGTCGATGATCTGCTCGATGCCGCCGCCGCCGGTATTGACGACCACCCCGACCCGGTCGCGCTGCTCCTGGCTCATCGCCCCGAAGTCGATCCCGCTGTCGGCGACGGCTTCCTTGCCCGCGGCCATCGCGAAGTGGATGAACCGGCTCATCCGGCGCGCCATCTTGGGGTCCATCACGGTCGCCGGGTCGAAGCCGACGACCTCCGCGGCGATGCGGACCTCATGCTTCGAGGCGTCGAAGCTCTGGATGAGGCGCGTGCCGGTCACCCCGGCCTGCAGGTTGGCCCAGTAGGTCGGGAAATCGTTGCCGATCGGCATGATGGCGCCCAACCCGGTGATGACCGCCCGGCGGGTCGGATCTCGTTCAGGCATCGCGACGGATTGTAGGCAGCATCGATGGGGCGGACATGGGCCGAGGGCGCGTCAGTCGCCGTCGTACCGTCGAAAGATCACGGCTCCGTTGTGGCCGCCGAGGCCGATGTTGTTCGACAGCGCGTACCGGATCGGCAGGGCCTGCGTCTCGGCCGGCACCCACAGGTCGCAGTCGGGATCGAAGTCGCGATAGTTGAGCGTGCCCGGGACGCATTGCTCGGCGACCGACATCACGGTGGCGAACGCCTCGAACGCACCGGCGGCGCCCATCATGTGCCCGGTCATCGACTTGGTGCCGCTGATGGCCAGCGTTCGCGCGTCGCGCGACGCGCGGGACCCGAACGTCGCCCAGATCGCCTCGGCCTCGCGCTTGTCGCCGAGGGGGGTGGAGGTGCCGTGCGGGTTGATCAGGTCGACCTCGTCGGCCGGTACGCCTCGCCGTTCGAGGGCCATGGTCATGGCCCGTGACGAGCCGACCCCGGCGTCGATAGGCTGGACCATGTCCCACCCATCGGCCGCAGAGCCATAGCCCACGACTTCCGCGTAGATGCGCGCGCCGCGCGCCTTGGCGAGCTCGAGGTCCTCGAGGAACAACGAGCCCGCTCCCTCGCCGAGGACGAACCCGTCCCGGGTCGCATCGAAGGGGCGCGACACGGTCTGGGGCGCCTCGCCCGGTCGCGGCAGACCCATCCCACGCATGTTCGAGAACCCGGCGTGGGCGACCTCGAGCAACGGGGCCTCGGTCGAGCCACTGATGACGGCGATGCAGTCGCCGCGCCGGATCGCTTCGGCGGCCTCGCCGACGTTGTGGGTGCCGGTGGCGCAGGCCGAGACCATGCACACGTTGTGGCCGATGGCGCCGGTCTCGATGGCGATCATCCCCGAGCACGAATCGACGAGGGCGTTGGCGATGAAGGTCGGCGCCACCGTGCGGTTGCCGCGCTCGTGCAGCGCGACATAGTTGTCGATCATCAGCTGCTGGCCGCCGGCACCCGACCCGAAGATGACGCCGACTTCGGTCCGGTTCTCGTCGGTCAACTCGAAGCCCGAATCGGTCAGCGCCTGCTTGGCGGCGGCGACGCCGAAATGCAGGCTCGACTCGCTGCGGCGCGCGGCCTTCGGATCCATCCAGGCCTTCGCGTCGAAATCGCGGACCTCGCCGGCGACCTTCGCCTCATACGGCGACGGGTCGAAATGGGTGATCGGCCCTAGGCCGGACACGCCCTCGACGAGGTTCGACCAGGCGGTCGCCCGGTCGTTGCCCACGGGGCTGATGACCCCGAGGCCGGTGACGACCACGCGGCGGTCGTAGTCGGGTCGACGCATGAAGAACGGTCCCTCCAGGAGTGGCGCGGTCAGGCCGCGATCGCGGCCAGGTCGAGCAGGCGGTCATGGGTGGTTGGGTCGTCGGCGGCGATGATCTCGGCCTCTGGCGCGATGCGTTTGATCAGGCCGGTCAGGACCTTGCCCGGGCCGACCTCGACGAAGGTCGTGACCCCGGAGCCAGTCATCCGGGCGATCGCGGCCACCCAGTCGACGCCCGCGGTCAGATGGTCGATGAGCTCGGCCCGGGCGCCGTCGGCGGTCGTGATGGGCCGCCCGTCGGCGTTGGCCAGCAGCGTGGTCGCGGGGTCGTGGAACTCGACGTCGGCGAGCGTCGCCCGCATCCCGTCGGCCGCCTCGGCCATCAGCGGGGAGTGGGCCGCCACGCTCACGGGCAGGACGATCGCTCGTTTGGCACCGAGCGCGCGGGCGATGTCGGCGCCGGCTTCGATCGCGGCCCGCTGGCCCGACACGACGACCTGGCCGGGGGCGTTGCGATTGGCGACGACGAACGTGCCATGCGCCGTGGCCCGGTCGAGGAGCTCGGGCAGTCGGGCATCGTCGAGGCCGATGAGCGCGGCCATCGCGCCATCCCGTCCCTTGCCGGATGCCTGCATCAGTTCACCGCGGCGCCGGACCAGGCGGATGCCATCGGCCAGCGACAGCACCCCGCTCGCGACGAAGGCCGAGTACTGGCCCATCGAGTGGCCGGCTGCGAACGGCGGCTGCGGCGGTTCGAGGCCGGCTGCCCGCCAGCGCTCGCGCATCGCCTCGAGGATGGCGATCGACGCGGCCAACAGGGCAGGCTGGGCGTTCTCCGTCTGGTCGAGGCGATCGGCCGGGCCGTCCCAGGCCAGCGACGTGATCGGCTCTCCCAGCGCGGCGTCGGCCGCCGACCACACCGCGGCGGCGGCGTCGGAGGACGTGGCGAGATCCCGGCCCATGCCCACGGATTGCGAGCCCTGGCCGGGGAAGACGAAGGCGAACGGGGACATCGCTTC
>DASSMQ010000077.1:0-28612 GCA_035688805.1 Candidatus Limnocylindrales bacterium | reverse complement strand
ACGAGCTGGGTGACCAGGGCCGGGGCGAAGAGGCCCAGCGCGAGGAGCCACGTCGCCAGCCAGATCCCGCAGCGTCGCACGACATCGCGGCGGCCAGCGGCGCCCACGACGGTCCACGACAGCTGGAGCACGGCCGCCAGGAGGACGAGCTGCGCGAGGCCCTGATAGAGGGCGATGCCGCCCACGAGCGTGCCCGCTAGGACGTACCGCCACCGGTGCGGTCCAGCCCGGACCATGCCATCGATCAGCCACAGCAGCAGCGGCACCGCCGGGCCTGCGAGGTTGTAGATGACGTGCCAGAACCCGAACAGGTAGATCACCGCACCCCCGACGGTCGCCACAGTCGAGAGGCCGAGCGAATCGCGAAGGAACAGGTGCATGGAGACGCCGGCAACGACGGCCAGGAGCCAGGCCGTGATCGCGTAGGCGCCGAAGGGCCCGACGACGAACCCGAGCGCGACATCGATGGCGTAGGGACCGTTGCCCTGGGCTAGCAGGGCGTTGCCGGCGGTCAGGTGGGTGTTCCACAGGGTCGGGCCGTGGGCGATCCAATCGTTCAGGACCCCGACGCGTGGAAGGTCGAACACGTCGTGGGCGTAGGCCAGGCCATGCTCACCACCCAGCAGTTGGCCGAGCGTCGGGAACGACAGGAGCGCGAGGAGGGGATAGACCAGCAGCGCGGCTCGCCCGGATCGTAGCGACTCCAGCGGGCCCGCCGTCATCCCAGGACGTACGCCTCCGCGACCTTGTCCAGAGCCGCGACGACATCGTCGACGTCGGCGTCCGACATGCCGGCATGGAGGGGCAAGGTCAGCAGCCGCTCGTATTGCGCCTCGGCGACGGGAAGCGACAGGCCCGGGAACCGCTCGCGGTAGTACGGGTGCGTGTGGACCGGGATGTAGTGGACGTTGACGCCGATGTTCTCCGCGCGGAGGGCGCGGAAGATCTCGGACCGTCCGACCGACAGCCGGTCAAGGTGCAGCCGAGCGAACAGGAAATGCCAGGCAGGGTCCGTGCCAGCCGCGATGGACGGGAGCGCGACGGCCGGATGCCCCGCAAGCCGGTGGGTGTACCGAGCAGCGATCGCCCGCCGCCTGGCGAGGAACTCGTCCAGTCGTCGGATCTGCGATGACCCGAGGGCAGCCGCGATGTCCGTCAGTCGGTAGTTGTACCCGAGCTCGACCATCGCGTACGTCCAGTCGCGTCGTTCCGAGAGCTCGGTGGCGATGCCGTGGTTCCGGAAGCGGCGCAGTCGCTCGGCCAGGTCGTCCCGATCGGTCAGGACGGCGCCACCCTCGCCGGTGGTCATGATCTTGGCCGGGTGCAGGCTGAGGACGGTCAGGTCGGCCAATGTGCCCACGGCCCGACCATCGCGGGTCGCACCGAGCGAATGGGCCGCGTCCGCGATGAGCACGATGTCGTGACCTGCGGCGCGGATTGCGCCGTCGAGCGCTTCGTAGTCGGCCGGGTGGCCCGCGTAGTCGACCGCGATGATGGCCCTGGTCGCCGGGGTCACCGCGTCGGCGACCCGGGCCGGATCGATCAACAGGTCATCCGGGGTCACGTCGGCGAAGACGGGCGTTGCCCCGGGATACAGCACGGCGTTGGCCGTCGCCACGAACGTCATCGGTGTCGTGATCGCCGAATCGCCCGGGCCGAGACCGGCGGCTACGGCGGCGCCATGCAGGGCCGCCGTCCCGGACGAGAACGCGACCGCGTGACGGGCGCCGGTGGCCGCGCACAAGGCGGCCTCGAAGGCGGGCACTCGCGGGCCGGTCGTCAGCCAGTCGGATCGAAGCGCGGCGGTCACCGCCGCGACATCCGCGTCATCGATCACCTGGTGCGCGTAGGGTAGGAAGGTCGAGCGGACCGGCGCGCCGCCGTGGATGGCCAGTCGGGCGGCGGCACCCGTTGAGCTCACAGGACCGGGACCCCCGCCTCGAGTCGTTCCTCCATCCACCCGCGCACCCGTGCCAGCCCTTCGTGGAGGGACACCGTCGGCCGCCAGTCCAAAAGATCGGCGGCCAGGCGCGGGTCGCAGCGCAGCATCGCGATCTCGCTCTGGGGATGGATATGCGGCACGTGCACGATCCGCGCGGGATCCGGCTCGACCAGCGCGGCGAGCTCGTTCACGCTCACGTCATGGCCTGTGCCCGCGTTGACCACGCGCCCGACCACCGACGGTGACATCAGGGCCGACACCACGAACCGGGCGCAATCCTCGACGTAGAGCAGATCCCGCGTCTGGGTCCCGTCGCCGAAGATCCGGAGGTCCGCGCCTTCGAGTGACCGCCGCGTGAAGATGGCGACGACGCCGCCCTCGCCGACCGACCGCTGGAACGGTCCGTACGTGTTGAAGGGCCGGACAACGGTCGTCGGCAGCCCGTAGGCGTGGTGGTACGACAGCGTCAGCGCTTCGCCGGCCAGCTTCGAGGCGGCATACGGCGACGCGGGCCTGGTCGGATGCGTCTCGCCGATGCCATCGCGATCGGCGCGGTCATAGACCATGCACGTGCTCATGAACAGCACCCGGGCGCCCGATCCGCGCGCAGCCTCGAGCACATTGAAGGTGCCGACCACGTCGTTCTCGAAGGTCGTCGCCGGATCGTCGATCGATTCCTGCACCGAGATGGAGGCGGCCAGGTGTGCGACCGCATCGATATCGCGCATCCACCGGCGGCACGACGCCGCGTCGCGGACATCGCCCTCCTCGAACGGTCGAAGCCCGGGCTGACCCGCGAACTCGTCCAACGAGGCGACGTCGCCGGCGACGAGGTTGTCGACCGGCAGCACCTCGTGACCTGCCGCAAGCAGCCCGCCCACGACCCACCGACCGATGAAGCCGGCGGCCCCTGTGACGAGCACCCTCACGCTGGGATCTCGGCGCGCCGCTCCGACTCGAACGTCTCGGCGACGAGGCGATGGACGCCCTCCCGATCGAGCGGCGTGACCCCGTCCGAGCGATAGGCTCCGGCCGGCGCCGAAGGGAGATCCGCGTAGGCGGCCCTGACCTCGTCGTCGAGCTCGATCGACGGGAGGACCGCGAACATGTCACCGAGATCCACGGCACGAGCCGACTCGTCCTCGGTCATCAGCTCTTCGTACGACTTCTCACCCGCGCGCGGCTCGATCGGTTCGCGACGGATCGAGGCCGGTTCGAACCCGCTCTCGGGCGCAAGGATATCGATGGCCGCGCCGATCAGGTCATCGAGTCGAGCGGCTGGCATCTTGAACACGAAGACTTCCCCGCCCTTGGCGATCTCGGCCGCCTTGATGGCGAGCTCGACGGCGCGGTCGACGCTCATGATGAATCTGGTCATCTCGGGGTCGGTGACCGTCACCGGCCCACCCGCCGCGATCTGCCGGGCGAACAGCTCGAGGGCGGAACCGCGCGAGCCCAGGACGTTCCCGAACCGGACGCTCGCGAACGTCGTCCGATGCGACCCCCGGTAGTTCGTCGCGGCGCTGACGAGCTTCTCCGCAAGCAGCTTGCTGGCGCCCATGACCGACGTCGGGTTGGCTGCCTTGTCGCTCGAGGTCAGGATCATCGTGGAGACGCCCATCGCGAGACAGGCGTCGATCACGTTCTGCGTGCCGGTGACGTTGGTCTGGGTGGCCTCGAACGGGTTGTACTCGCCCGACTCGACATGCTTGAGCGCAGCGCAGTGGAAGACGACGTCGATGCCCTCGCACGCGCGCAGCAACCGGTCCCGATCTCGGATATCGCCGATGAGGAACCGAACATCTCGATCGCGGTGCCGGTGGCGCTGGTAGAACTGTTTGGTCTCGTCGCGGCCGAACACGCGGACGACTTCCGGCCCGGCCCCGGCCAAGTGGTCGACGAGCCGCGCGCCGATGGTGCCAGAGCCGCCGGTGACGAGGACGCGACGCCCGCGGAGATGCGCCGGATCGTTGATGGAGGAACCTCCTGCGGGCGCCGGGTGATGGGCCAGCCCGGACGGTACTGTACGATACCGGCCGCCCACCGACGCCTTGGCCGTCGTCGGCCATGCCATCTGCAACAGGATCCGCCACCTCGATGACCTTTCGTGCCAGACCCGTCGTCAAGCGCACCCAGAAGCCCAACTGGGAGAGCCGGGACCGACGCAACTTCTATCTGAACCTCGGCTTCGGGCTCGTCGTCCTCGCCGCCATCCTGATCCTCGGCATCGCCGTCGCGGTGAACTACTACAACGAACACCTCGCCTCGGTCGGCAGTGTCGACGGCCAGTCGATCACGCGCGACGACCTGCGCCAACGCGGCACCATCGAGCAGTGGCGCCTCGACGAGGCGGGTCGTCGGATCCAGACGCTGCTGGTCGCCGGTCGGCTGACCCAGGCGCAGGCCGATCTCCAGAAGCAGTACCTCCAGCAGCAGGCCCAGAACCTCGGCTCGTTCGTGCTCGAGCGGATCATCGATAGCCGGATCCTCGCGAAGCTCGCGCCGGCCGAGGGCGTGACCGTGACCGACGCGGACATCGATGCCCGGCTGATCGAGGAGGCGACGACCAAGGAGGAGCGCCACGCCTGGCAGATCGAAGTCAAGCCACAGCTCGACAGCGGCGCGACGCTGCCGACCGCGGCCCAGGTCGAGGCGGCACGAACCAAGATCACCCAGGCCCTGACCGACATCAAGGCGGGCAAGTCCTGGGACGACATCGCCAAGACGGTATCGACCGACACCTCGACCGCCGCGCAAGCCGGCGACCTCGGCTGGTTGTCGGCCAATGACAGCCAGGCCGACGAAGCCTTCCTCAAGGCCCTGTTCGCGGCACAGGTCAACAGCCCGACGGACGTCATGCAGGGCGCCGACGGCATCTTCCGGATCGGGCGGGTCACGGAGATCGCCCCGGAATCCGTGGACAGCGCCTATACCGCCAAGCTCGTCAACGACGGCATCGACCTGGCCAAGTACCGAGCGGTCGTGGCCACCGACCTGCTGCGCACCAAGATCGAGGACAAGCTCGTGGCCGATGCCACGAAGCCTGCCCCACAGCGGGAGGTCTCCGAGATCTACCTGGCGCAGGCGACCGTCGACCTGCCACCAGAAGCGGTGAAGGTCCGGCACATCCTGTTCTCCCCGAACGACGACCCGACCGCGGCCCAGAACGGATCGATCCCGGCCGACGACCCGGCGTGGACCAAGGCCAAGCTCGACGCCGACGCCGCCTACGCCCAGCTCAAGGCCGACATCAGCCAGTTCGACGCGGTCGCTCGCGCCCAGAGCGACGAGCAGAGCGCCCGCGGCCCCGACGGCTCCGGCGGGGTCCTCGACTCGTATGTGACCGCAGCCGGTGGCTACGTGCCCGAATTCTCGAAGCCGATCCTCGACGCCAAGGCGGTCGACGGCCAGTTGCTGCCGCCGATCAAGACCGCCTTCGGCTATCACGTCGTGCAGGTGCTGAGCCACAAGCCGGACCTGGCCCAGATCAAGTCGCGGATCGACGGTGGCGCCGATTTCGCGACGATCGCGCGGGACGTCTCGGAGGGTCAGGAAGCGAGCAAGGGCGGCCAGCTCGGGTGGATCGCCCGCGGCCAGCTCCAGAAAGAGCTCATCGACGCGATCTTCGCGGCGCCGATCGGCAAGACCTCCGAGGTCGTGACCGTCGCCGGCGACGGTGCCTACCTCTTCAAGATCACCGCCGAGGAGCAGCGCACGCCGGAGGGTCGACAGCTCGACGACATCCGCTCCCGCGTCTTCTCCGACTGGTACGACCCGAAGAAGGCGGCCGTCAAGGTCGAACGCGATCCGTCGCTCGACAGCTCGTCCGGCTAGCGCGACGTGCTGGACGCCCTCGTCACCGAGGCGCGGCTCCGGTTCGGGCTCGATCCGGCCGCGGGTCTCCAGGTCGTCGCCAGCGAACGCCTCATCGCCACGCCCTTCGAGGCCTCCCGGCCGCTGTTGCTCGTCCCATTGACGGTCCTCGGCCCGGCAGGCGAAGCGGGCGGTGACGCCGCCACGCCGTTGCCCGGTCGTCACGGTCCGCGCGGGGGCACCGCCCTCGAGGTGCTGGGCCGAGCCTACCCCGGCGACCATCCCGTGGGCCGGTTCGGGACGGCGGCATCGTCGACCGTGGGGCAGCTCGATGCGGATGCCCTGCGCGCCCCGCTCTACCTCGCGCCGCTCGCTCCGGAGTCGGCTGTCGCGGGACCTTGGGCGATGCCGGCGATCAGCGCCCGTCTCCGCGCGCCGGACGGGTGTCCATGGGATCGGGAACAGACCCACGCCTCGTTGCGCCAGCACTTGCTCGAAGAAGCCTACGAGGTCTACGACGCGCTGGATGCCGGCGCGACCGAGGCACTGGCCGGCGAACTTGGTGACCTGTGGCTGCAGATCGTGCTGCACGCTCAGCTCGCCGCGGAGGCCGGCGTGTTCGACCTGACCGACGTGCAGGCGGCCATCGCCTCGAAGATCGTCCGCCGCCATCCCCACGTGTTCGGCGATGCCGAGGCCCGCACCGCGAGTGACGTCAACCGGCAGTGGGAACGGATCAAGGCGGCCGAGCGCGCGGAAGCCGCCGAGCAGGAGGCCGAGCCTGGCGACGGTAGCACCGCCAGGACGAGAGGAGCCCTCGACGGCATCGCGCGGTCGCTGCCGGCGCTGGCGGCCAGCCAGGAGATGCAGGAACGGGCCGCCAACATCGGCTATGACTGGCCCTCGATCGAGGGCGTGCTCGACAAGGTCATCGAGGAGACCGAGGAGCTGCGCGAGGCCGCGGCGGCGCGTGATCAGGCCGGCTGGGCCGAGGAGTTCGGGGACCTGCTGTTCGTTCTCGTCAATGTCGCGCGCAAGCAGGGCGTCGAGTCCGAGGCGGCGCTGCGCGCCGCGAATGCCAAGTTCCAGCGGCGGTTCGGTCGGGTCGAGGAGATGGTCGCGGACCGCGGCGTGGCCCTGCGCGAACTCGATTTCGGAGCACTCGACGAGCTGTGGGACGCCGTGAAGGCGGAAGAGAGGATGACGACATGACCATCGGAAATCGGCCACCGACCGCCCGCGTCGACGGACGCGGGCCGCGCGACCTGCGCCCGATCAGCTTCCAGCTGGGTGTCCAGAAATGGGCCGAAGGCTCGTGCCTCGTGAAGTTCGGCGACACCCAGGTGCTGTGCGCCGCAAGCATCGCCGATCGTGTCCCGCCGCATCTCCGCGGGAAGGGAACAGGCTGGGTCACGGCCGAGTACTCGATGCTGCCGCGGGCCACCGCCGAGCGGACCGACCGCGAGTCGGCCAAAGGCCGGATCGGCGGTCGCACCCACGAGATCCAGCGGCTGATCGGCCGCTCGCTCCGCGGCGTGGTCGACCTCGGGCGGCTCGGCGAGCGAACGGTCACCGTCGACTGCGATGTGCTCCAGGCGGACGGTGGGACCAGGACCGCGTCGATCACGGGCGGCTACGTGGCGCTCGGCGCGGCCCTCATCACGTTCGGGATGGAGCGACTGCTGACGTCCAAGGTCGCGGCCGTGTCGGTCGGCGTCGTCAACGGCCTCGGCTACCTCGATCTGGACTACAGCGAGGACTCCCGCGCGGAGGTCGACATGAACGTCGTCGGCACCGACGCCGGGACGTATGTCGAGATCCAGGGGACCGCAGAGGGTCGACCGTTCGACCGGGCGGCCGCGAACTCCATGCTGGATCTCGCTGACGAGGGGCTTCGCCAGCTGTTCGCCGCCCAGACCGAGGTCCTCGCCACGGTCCGGCGGTGAGGGGACCGCGCCTGCTGGTCGCGACCCGAAGCGAGCACAAGCTGCGCGAGCTGCGCGGCCTGCTGTCGCTCGATCGCGCCGAGTTGGTGACACTCGACCAGCTGGGCGTCGACGGCGATCCGGTCGAGGACGGTCGGACGTTCCGGACCAACGCCGCCATCAAGGCCCGCTCCGGGCTTCGCGCCACGGGCCTGCCGACCCTCGCCGACGACTCCGGCATCGAGGTCGACGCGCTTGACGGCGCGCCCGGTGTGCGGACTCGGCGATACGCGGGTGACGACGCCACCGACGCGGACAACAACGCCCTGCTCCTGCGATCGCTCGCGGGGTTGCCGGCGGAGCAGCGGGGTGCCCGCTACGTCTGCGTGCTGGCGCTCGCGCTCCCGGGAGGTGCTTCGCTCATCTTCACCCGTGGGACGTGCCGCGGACGGATCGCCGTCGAGCCTCGGGGGACCGGTGGGTTCGGCTACGACCCGATCTTCGAACCATCGTCCGAGCCGCCGGGAGGACGGACGTTCGGTCTGTGGTCGCCGGAGGAGAAGGATCGGATCTCGCATCGCGGTCGGGCGGCGCGGCGGATGGCGTCGCGGCTGGCAGCGCTCGGATTCTGAGGGCTACGTGACGGCGGCGATCGGGCGCATCTGTGTCTTCTGCGGGGCCAGTGCCGGCAACGACCCGGCCTACCTCGCCGCTGCGCGGGATGTCGGCGAGGGCCTGGCCCGGCGCGGCATCGGCGTCGTGTACGGCGGCGGCCGGGTCGGCCTGATGGGCGCTGTCGCCGATGCCGCCCTCTCGGCCGGCGGCGAGGTCATCGGGGTCATCCCTCAGGGGCTCGTCGACCGCGAGCTCGCCCACCCGACGTTGACCGAGCTGCATGTCGTCGACTCGTTGCACGCGCGCAAGGCCCTGATGGCCGATCTGGCCGATGCGTTCATCGCCCTGCCCGGTGGGCTGGGCACGCTCGAGGAACTGTCCGAGGTCGTCTCATGGGCCCAGCTCGAACTGCACGCCAAGCCCATCGGCCTGCTCGACGTCGGGGAGTACTGGCGACCGCTACTGGCGTGGCTCGACCTGGCCGTCGCAGAGGGATTCGTCCCGCCCGCCCACCGGCGACTGATCGCCCGCGCCGACACGCTCGAGGCGCTCCTGGAGCGCTTTTCAGCGTGGCAGGCGCCGCCAGGACGCTGGGGCTAGGGGCCTGGCGGCGCTGAGCTCGACGCGCTCGCCTTCGGGGTCGGCCACGGCGTCGGTGCCTCGCCGGGTGGTGGGAAGAGCCGGGCGGCCACGGTCCTGATCGCGGCCAGGTCAGGCTCGAGCGACGACCCGTACCGCGTGTCGACCGATCGCACCAGTGGGTGCCCGATGACCGCCCGGGCGATGCCGTTCGCCCGCATCTCGTCGATGGCGGCCGCGAGCAGCGGCAGCCGGTCGATGGGCAGGTCGGTCCGGATCGTGTCCCCGATGGCGTCGAGCAGGGCCGGGAGTTTCCAGAACAGGCTGCCGCCGCGGGTCGCGGCGTCCTTGAGTGCCACGATCAGCTGCTGCTGGCGGCCCGCCCGGGTGAAGTCGCTCTCGCCGGCCGACTTGCGGCTCCGCGCGTAGGCGAGGGCGTTGGCGCCATCGAGGTGGTGCCGCCCGGCGCTGATCGACCAGCCCCGTCTGCCTTCGCCGAAGCCGTCGTAGCCAGGGTCGTCGATCGCCTTCGCGACGGTGATGTCGACCCCGCCGACGGCGTCGACCATCGACACGAAGCCTGCGAACTCCATTCGCGCGAAGTAGTGGATCGGGATGCCGAGCAGGGCACCGACCGCCGCCTCTAGGGTCCGGATGCCGCCCTTCGGGAACCGGGCGCGATGCGTCTCGGCGTACGACATCAGCGAATTCAGCTTGGGCCCGAACCGGTCGCCGTCGCCGAGGGGGACGTCGATGAGATCACGCGGGAGCGACACGATCGAGGCGGTCTTCCCGACCGGATCGAACGAGGCGACCATCATCGTGTCGGTCAGCGTCGCCGTCCGACCCGGCACCGCGTCGACCCCGACGATCAGGATGTTCAGCCGCTCGGACGGACCGGGGCCGGCCTGTGGATCTGCGCCGGCAGCCGCGAGCTGCTGCCCGTCGAAGATGCGCGCGAACGTGGCCGCGAACGCGGTCCCGTAGGAGTACGCGAGCAGATGCGGGACCACGATGAGCATGGCCAGCAGGGCGATGCCGACGATCCCGAGTCGCCCGGTCGGTCCGTGCCGGCGGGTGTCGAGGAACGCCTGGCCGGCGGCGACCAGGCGCCAGCCGAGGACCAGGACGTTGAGCGTCAACAGCGCGGCGAGGACGGGTGGCGCGACCGCCCAGGCGGCAAGGCGGGTCGGTGTCTGGGTCGCCCAGGCGAGACCCGCCGCCGTGATCACCAGCAAGGATGGGACGAGGAAGAGGAGGCTGAGTCGCCGTCGTCGGTTGAACGCCTGACCGAGGCCGGGCAGGACGGCGGACAGGCCTGCGGCGGCGAGTCGCCGGCGGTCGATGGGTCCGGAGGCGGGCGCGGTCCGGATCCGGCGAGCGTGCACGACGGGCGAGATCCCCCTTCGATGACGGCGAGGTCGCGACCCCGAGTCTACCCGGGCCGGACATGGGGACGCCGGGCGATCGATTCGGCCTGCCAGTGATCACCCGGCGTCTGGGGTCTGTGACGCTCGTTCGAGCCCAGGAGTTACGCGCCCCGTCGCTGCGCCTTCGTCGCCGCGATGACCATGTCGATGGCACGCTGCACGATCCTCGTCCGATGGATCCCGATGGCGGCCCCTGTCCAGGCGGTCGCGATGACGAGCAGCGTCGCCACGACCTCCCATGGCAGCGGCGCGAGCTGGAAGAACGAGCGTCCCAGCTCGGTGGCCAGCACCGCCAGGTACGCGCCGCACAGCGAAGCGACGAGGAGTGTCGTCCGTGTCCATGCCGGCATCCGGATCCGACCTCGGTCGTCGGCCGCGATGGGGATCAGGGTGAGGGCGCCGATGCCGAGCAGGCTGGTGAGCGTCGTGAGCATCGTCCGCGCGGCGTCCGCCGAGGCGCCGTTGAGGAGGGCACTCGCATAGACGGGCAGGGCGACGGCAACCACCCCGAGCGACAGGGGGACCGAGATCCGCAGGGTCTGCCCGAGCAGGCCGGCCCGCGACGGGACCGGTCGGACCCACACAGCGAGGACGAGGATGGGGACGCCGACGGTGATGAAGGCGAGGATCGAGTTCTGGCGGGGGGTGAATGGGAACGGGAACTGCAGGATCGACGCGCCGACGATCAGCAGCAGCACATAGAAGGTCCGCGCCAGGAGGACGGTCAGCGTGGCCGCCATGGCCGCGACGATCCGTTGGCCGTCGCGGATCGCCTCGGGCAGGATCGAGAAGTCGTCGTGGACCAGGACGAGATCCGCCACGCCACGCGTCGCTGGACTGCCGCTCTGCATCGCGACACCGACGTCGGCGGTCCGGACCGGCAGGATGTCGTTGACCCCGTCGCCGGTCATGGCCACATACCGGCCGCGACGCTTGAGCGCGGTCACGAGGCGGGCCTTCAGGTGGGGATCGATCCGACCGAAGATCGTCGTCTGGACGGCGATGTCGGCCAGCGCCTCGTCATCGAGCGTGACGAGATCGAGGCCCGATGCGGCCGTCGCGTCGGCACCGAGACCGAGCCGGCGACCGAGTGCCTGGACGGTCGTCGGGTCGTCCCCGGACACGATCTTCACGTCGATGCCTCGTTCGCGAAGGCCGTCGATCGTGGCCTGGGCTTCCGGACGCAGTTCCTCCTCGAAGGTGAGGAGCGCAAGCGGCTCGAGTCGGTCCGGCAGTCTCGGCTCGCCGTCGACACCCAGCGATACCGCGGACGGAGCGCGGGCGAGGGCGAGGACCCGTCGCCCGCTGGCGGCGAGGTCCTGGGCCCGCTCCAGCACGCTTGGACCTTCATGCGCCATGGCACCTGCCAGGACCGCGGGCGCGCCCAGGACGAACGTCCCCGAGACGTCGACCGCGTCTCCGTTCGTGGGCAGGAATCGCACCGCGGACCAGCGGCGTGTGGAGGAGAACGGGATCTCGTCGGCGAGGGGTGATGCCGCCGCCGGGAAGGCCTCGGCAAGGGCGAGCGTGGTCGGGTTCGGCGCGGCCGTACTCGCGGCCATGGCGGAGAGGACCTGCGCCGGCGTGGCGGGACCCGGACCGTCCCCGTCGATCGGCTGGATCGCCCCGAAGGTGATCCGTTGGGTCGTCAGCGTGCCGGTCTTGTCGCTGCAGAACGTGTCGATCCGGCTGATCGCCTCGATCGCGCTCTGGCGCTGCGCCAGGGCGCCCAACCGCGAGATTCGCACGGCCGCCGCCGCGTAGGTGACCGTCAACATGAGGGCCAGCCCCTGCGGCACCAGCGTCACGAGCACCGCAGCGGCGAATACCGTCTCCCGGGTCGCGTCGACGCCGACGGCCTGGAACGACAGGACGACGATGAGCCCCGACAGCGCGATCAGCACCGCGACGACCGCGAACGCCCGGGCGATATCGGACTGGAGCGGCGTCCGAACGTCACGTCGGCCCTTGGCCTGTGACAGGATTTTGTTCGCGAACGTGTCCGCGCCGACGGCCTGGACCTCGTATCGGGCGACGCCACTCAGGACCGCACTCCCCGACAAGACGGAGTCGCCGGGCGACTTGTCGATCGGCCTCGATTCGCCGGTCAGCGCCGACTCGTCGACCGAGGCGGTCGTCGTGCCGATGATCGTGCCGTCGAGCTGGATCTCATCGCCGCGATCGGCGATGACGACGTCGCCGAGGACGACCTCCGCGGGCGGGATCCGGCGCTCCTCCCCGTCGCGGACGACCGTCGCGGGCGCCTGACTGAGGAGCGCCACCCGGTCGAGCTGCCGCTTGGCCCGCGCACCCTGGACGACCCCGATCGCGATGTTGCCGAAGACGGGCAGACCGGTCACCACGGCCTCGGTCACGGCACCGAAGCTGATCAGAGCGGCGGACACCATCAGCAGTGGCCCGTTGATGAACGGGTAGCTGTTGTCCTTGAGGATCTCCAGGTACGACCGGCTCGTCGGGCTCCGGTAGTCGTTGCCCTGTCCGGCCGCGCGGCGCCGGGCGGCCTCCCCGGTCGAAAGCCCACGCTCAGCGTCCGAGGTCACCGCCGTGCGGGTGGCGATCATCCGCGCCCGGAGGTCAGAACTCGACCGGGAGACGCTCGAGGCCGCGATCGGTCGGCGTCTTCAGGCGGACGATCGGCCCGCTGACGGACCACGACGGGATGCGCGGCAACAGCTCCTCGAACATGATCTTCGCCTCGAGCCGTGCCAGCGGCGCACCGAGGCAGTGGTGGATCCCGTCGCCGAACGCGAGGTGACGGACGATCGGACGCCGGATATCGATGGTCTCCGGGTCCGGCCAATGTCGTTCGTCGCGGTTCGCCGAGCCCCACACCAGGACGACGCGAGCGCCCTCCGGGATCGTCGTTCCGTGAAGATCGACCGGACGGGTCGTCGTCCTCGCGAGGGCCTGGATCGGCGCGTCGAATCGCAGTAGCTCCTCGACGGCGCCGGGGATGGTCGCAGGGTCGCCCCGCAGCGTCTCCCGGGAAGCATCGAGTCGCTCGAGCTGCAGCAGCGAATTCGAGATCAGGCCGGACGTCGTCGTGATGCCGGCCACGAACATCAGGAGCGACGCTCCGAGCAGCTCGTCCGCATCGAGCTCGCCGGCGGCTTCCGCCCGAACGAGGTGGGTCATGAGATCGTCGCTCGGCGCTCGCCGGCGTTCCTCCGCGACGTCGCGCACGTACTCCCGCAGGCGGTCGCGCGCCGCGAGCGCGATCGACGGCAGCGCGGCCTCGCCCGGCGTTCGTTCCAGGAGCTGACCGAACCACACCAGGAGCTGGGGGTGGTCGGCCTCGCGGAACCCGAACCACGTGAACATCGTGACCGCGGGCAGTGGTCGGGCGAGGTCCCACGCGAAGTCGGCGCGGCCCGCCTCGACGAACTCGTCGACCATCCGGCGCATCGTCGCGCGCACCGCAGGCTCGAATCGGACGCGCAGCGCCGACGGGCTGAAGGCCAGTCGAAGGGCCCCGCGGAGGCGAGTGTGGACCGGCGGGTCAGCCGCCGGAAGGTCGCCGGCCGGCAGGAACAGCTGGTACGTGTCGTCGACGTCGTTGCCGCCACCGAGGGCGCTCGAGAACGTCTCCCAGTCCTTCGCGGCAGCCTGGACGTCATCCCACCGGGTCAGGACCCACTGGTCCCGGCCGGCGTGGTGATAGACGGGGGCTTCGTCGCGGAGCTGCCGATAGACCGGGTACGGATCATCGAGCGGGACGAGGGGATCCCAGTCGATGGACGGCTTGGTTGCGTGCACCTGGTCCACTCCCGCCATGGCGACGCCTCGCGTTTCGGTGCGCAATCGGTTGCGCACGATGATACGCGCCATCCCCGTGGCTGGTGGTCGGGCGTCAGCTCATCGGGCTGACGTCGGCGTCGCGTCCTTTGGTCAGGCGCGCGAGGTTGGCGAGATTGGACCTGACCAACCGACGCCCGATGGCGGGGATGAGCGGCGTTGCCCACGCCAGCAGCGGCCGCATCTGCCCGACGATCGAGTACGTGACCAGGCAAGCGCCGGCGCCTGTCGCCTCCACGGCGTACCTCACCGACGCATGACGGACCGGACCGCCTTTGAGCTCCATCGTCACCGAATGGCCATCGTCCCAGTCGGTGATCCGACAATCGATGAGCATCTCGCGCCCCCCGAATAGCCGGCGCGCCAGGAACGTGGTGCCCATCGCCGGGGCGCCATTCGACGTTTGGCGGACCTCGAGCACGTCCTTCTCCCACGCGGGAACGTTCGGAAAGTCGATGAGCACGGTCCAGACGTCGGCCGATGGACGGTTGATATGGATCGACTCGGTGAGGTAGTACACCGCCGCAGCGTACGGTAGGTCCGTTCCGACGGCCTTAGCCGATGACGACCCGGTCTTCGCCGAGTTCTGCCAGCTGATCAAGGGGGGTGGTCGGGCAGTCCGTCGTCTCGAGCACGCCTACACCATCTTCAGTGCGATCGATCCGGACGTGATGCCTCGCCATCCCCGTTCGGGGATTCCAATAGGCCTCGATAAGCTCGACCAAGTGCTTGATCAACGAGAACCCGGCTGCCGTGGCCTTCTCCCGAGCCCCGTCTCTGGCAATCGCCAAACCGATCATCGCGCCGGGGATCAGCCACAGATACCAGGGGAACTGAACATCTGCCGAGACTTGGTTCGTCGTTGAAGCCACTCGACCGTCGATCACGGTCAGGCCGAAGCTTCCTTTGATGTGGATGCTGGAGTTCCGCTCTCCCGACAGGTATAGCTCGAATGTGATCCGGTTGGGATCGAATCTGACCTTGGCTGGGAACTGCGTTCTCACACCGTCAACCAATGTGATCCAGTTATCCAGGGTCGCGGCGAATACCGGGACTGGGTTCAAGATCTCGGAGGTCGTACACAACGATCGGTCGACAGTAAGGTCGACGCGCCCGAGCTCCGTCTGCCGTTGGCCCCGCCTCGCGAGCACGCGATAGGTCGTCGAGTATGTGGGACGGACGACCCTCGACCCGATCTGTGGCGCAAGCTCGTCGTTGATGGTGATCTGGACCGTGGGTGGAGCGTCGATCTCCCAGCGAAGGACCGCCGCACCGAACGGCAGGATGACATTCGGCTTGACCGAAAGATGCCTGAGGAAGACGTCCTGGACGCCGATGTCGGGATCGACAGGTCCGAGGTCGTCACCGATGCCGGGACCAGCGCGTCGGGCCTGAGAGGGCGGCATGCTCATCTTGGTCTCACCTCTGAAGGGGGCGCACCTGGCCTGGCCGCCAACGGAACTGATCCTATGTGAGGCGCGTTGCGAGTTGAATGGAACTTCGGACCCGCTCATCCTGCGGTTGTGTGGTCAGCGCGCGCGCCGGCCGACCTACTCCAAGGCGGCGGCGACCATCCGACTTGCCTGGCGGTGCTGGGGAGGCGCTCAGGACCTCGCGTTCAGAGGCCGTATCATGGCCCCGCCCCGGGGAGTAGCGTAGTCGGCTAACGCACGTGCTTTGGGAGCACGAGATCGTGGGTTCGAGTCCCACCTCCCCGACCACCCAGCTCGACGGCGATGCCGTCCGCCCACTGCTCGATCACGTCCCAGTCGCGCCAGTCGCCGTCCGGCATGAATCGCTTGGCGAGCGTCCGGGTCAGGAAGTCCTTGCCCTTGAAGTCGGCCGTCTCGCGGTCATACGCGCCGCCGAAGACGATATGCGCGCGGGGGTCGATGGTCCGGCGGAAGTCCGCGATCTCCTTGGGATCGGGCTGCGGCGCATCGACGGCTCGGTCGCCGATGGGCCCGCTGCTGAACAGCCAGACAGGACGTCGAGCCAGCACGGCCTCGTTGCGTCGGACGAACCCGGTCGCTGACTTCAGCCAATGCCCGGCCTGGATGGCGCTGCCGACGACGAATGCGTCGTATCGAGTCGGATCGATCGTGTCCTCGACCGATTCGACGTCGACGTCCAGTGCCGGACCCCGCAGGCGCTCACCGATCCGTTCGGCGATGCCCTTGGTCGAACCGAAGTCGCTCCCGTAGGCGACGAGGATGCGCATGTCGGAACCCCTTTCGTTCCTGGCGCGAGGCGGCCGCCGACGAGCGACCGCGCCGCCAGGCCTGACGATGGCCGAGGCGGCCGTCCCCAGCCAGAGCCAGCCGGCCCGGCTTCCGCGAGCCGATCAGCCCGACGGGCGTGACCGGCCGATCACGGTACCAACGCCGACCCGATGGCGATCACGGCGAAGGAGCCGATGAGCAGTCCCGATCCGATGTTGATCCGCCGCATCGCCGTCGCCGATAGTCGGCTCCGGACCATCTCGAGTCCGGTGATCAGCACGACCCACCATGCGGATGACCCCGCGAACACCCCGGCCGTCAGGGTCGCGGCTCCGAGCGCGTTGCCGCCGGTGATGCCCAGACCCACGAAGAGCGCAGTGAAGGAGAGGATCGTCATCGGGTTGGTCAACGTGAGCCCGAGCAAGCTGAGGTACGCGCCGGGCAAGCCGCGACGCGGTCGATCGGTGTCCGCGGCGGCCTCGCCCGGGACGGATCGGATGGTCCGCCAGGCAAGCCACAACAGGAACAACCCGCCGATGATGCCGAGCGGACGCCGGCCCGCGACGAGCAGATCGGTCACGGCGGTCAGCCCGAACGCGGCGATGGCTCCGTAGGTCCCATCGGCCGTTGCGACCCCGAGACCGGATGCGAGCCCGACCGCTCCGCCCTCGGCGAGCGTGCGTCGGATGACCAGCAGGCTGATCGGGCCCACGGCCGCGGCGATCGTGAAGCCGAGGATGAAGCCTCGGACCAAGAGTGTCGGTTCCATCGGTCGGACTCCCGAGATACGAAACACCCTCGGCGTTCGTGCCGAGGGTGCCGTGCGGATCGAGTGGTCGGCGCCCGTCCCGGGCGCAGCACATCAGCGACGCGGGCCCCTCAGGGGCCACTGCTGGGACGCGCGCATGGTGCTGGCGATGTGGTGCATCGGGCGCAGGGTGGGGGATGCCCGCGGGCATGTCAATGCCGACCCGACCGCCGTTGGGATATCCCGAGGTTCCGATCGCCGGGCGGTTCCGTCCTGCGACTGCGTTTCCAGCCCGGCCCCGCTGCTCATCGGTCAGCTGGAATGTCGCGACCTGCCCTACCTCGGCTGACGGCCGCCGGGCGGCCCTCCGTAGCCAGCCGTCCGCTGATCCGAAACCGGGGAGTTTCCACGTGCCGCTGGACCCGCCCGCTATCATCCCGGGATGGATAGCCCACGCCGCAGCAGCCTCCGCGCCAGGGGCCTACGAGCGTCGGCAGACGCCCCGTCCGGCGACGCCACCCCCCCGCCCCTCGAGGTCGATCACGACCGCTTCCCGGACATGGCCACTCGCCGAGCCGTCGACGACGGCGCCGCAAGCCGGAAGTTCCGCGAGCTACTGGCGCGACCCGGTCCGGTCATGGCCGACGGCGCGATGGGCACGATGCTGTTCGCAAACGGGCTCCAGTTCGGTGATCCGCCCGAGGTCTGGAACCTGACCCAGCCGGAGGTCATCCGGCGCATCCAGCGTGGCTATCTCGACGCTGGGTCGCAGATCCTGATGACCAACACGTTCGGGGGCAACCGCCTTCGCCTCGGCCTCCACGGCCTCAGCGAGCGGGTCGATGAGCTCAACCGCACGGCCGCCATCCTGGCCAGGGCGGAGGTCAACGCCGCGGGCGGTACCGCGCTCGTCGCGGGTGACATCGGTCCCTCCGGCGAGATCGTCGCGCCGCTCGGCACGCTCGACTACGAGATCGCCGTCGATGTCTTCCGCGAACAGGCGGCCTCGCTCATCGCCGGCGGCGTGGACCTCATCTGGATCGAGACGATGTCCGACCTCAACGAGATCAAGGCGGCCATCGAGGGCGTCCGGCGCGTGTCGCCGGCCATCGCCCTGGTCGCCACCATGACCTTCGATACCCGCGGCCACACGATGATGGGCGTGTCGCCGGAACAGGCCGTGGCGGCACTCACGGCCTGGGGCGCGGACGCGGTCGGGGGCAACTGCGGCAACGGGCCGGACGAGCTGTTGCCGGTCATCGAGCGGATGCACGCCGCGCAGCCCGACGCGATCCTTGTCGCCAAGTCGAATGCGGGGATGCCCGAGCTCGTCGACATGCGCGCCGTCTACCGCGCCGACCCGCCGACCATGGCGGCCTACGGGATCCAGATGCAGGCCGCCGGCGCGCGGATCATCGGAGCGTGCTGTGGCAGCTCGCCCGATCATCTGCGCGCCATGCACGACGCCCTCGTCCCAGCAACGAACTAGGGACATCGATGGGGGCGCGGCCGCTCAAGGTCGGCATCCAGCTGCCCGAAGTCGAGCGTGACGTCCGGTGGTCGGAGCTGCTCGACATGACCCGGGCGATCGAGGATCTCGGTTTCGACTCGGTCTGGGTGGGCGAGCACCTGCTGTATCGCTGGCCCGACCGCGGCCCTCGCGGGCCGTGGGAAGCCTGGGCGCTGCTGGCGGCGATCGCGGCCAGCACCTCTCGACTCGAGTTCGGCCCCCTCGTCGCCTGCGTCGGCTTCCACAACCCGGCGCTCCTGGCGAAGCAGGCCGCCACCATCGACGAGATCTCCGATGGTCGCCTGGTCCTGGGCCTGGGTGCGGGCTGGAACGAGACCGAGTTCCGCGCCTACGGCTATCCGTTCGACCACCGGATCGACCGGTTCGAGGAGGCGTTCACGATCATCCGAGGCCTGCTGCAGGACGGCGCGGTCGATTTCGAGGGCCGGTTCCACCAGGCCCGCGATTGCGAACTGCTGCCTCGGGGGCCGAGAAACGGGGGACCCCCGCTGATGATCGGCTCGAAGGGTCCGCGCATGCTGGCCATGACCCTGCGCCACGTCCAGGCCTGGAACGTCTGGTTCTCCGACACGGGCAACTCCCCGGACGGGGTCCCGGCGTTGCGCGACCTGGTCGACGCGACCTGCCGCCAGGTCGGCCGCGATCCTGCCGAGGTGGAGCGCACCGTCGCGGTCCAGGTCCGGCTGCCAGGCGGGACGGGACGCCTCCAGGGATCGTACTCAGACGCGCCACCGCCCCCACTCGGCGGGAGCCCGGAGGCGGTCGCCGACGAACTGCGCGCCTATGCCGCCGAGGGCATCAGCCACGTCCAGCTCGTGCTCGACCCGATCGACCGCACGGCCATCGAGCGGCTGGGACCCGTCCTGACCGACCTGGACGCCTGAGCCGGTCATCGCCGCCCGTACGAAGGTACGGTCGCGCCGCGGGCTGTGGATAGGGCACCATCCATCGGCCATGGCCAGGATCCGTCACCGGGGGGTGTCCCGCGCGGCCGCGTGGGTTGCCGCGTTCATCGGCGTCGCGCTCATCGCGGTCGCCTGCTCGAGTCCGCCTCCGAGCGTCGCCCCGAGCGTCGCCCCGACCGTGGTCCCGTCGCCCAGTCTCCACCTCGGGTCGAGCGCGACCGTCCAGGATGTGTTCAACGGGCTCGGTCGCGCCGGTCTGCATATCACGGCCAATACGGCGATGACCGGACAGGACGGCAGCGACGTCGTCCGGAAGATCTTCGCGACGTACCTCGGCTGGCCGTTCGACGTCACCGAATACCGGTCGGCAGCGGCGCTCGCCAAGGTGACCAAATGGGCCGCCGGCGACGCGCCGGGTCGTGGCGAGCCGCCGGTCGCGATCGCCGGCTCGAACATCCTCATCACTTGGGGCCCCAAGACCGAAGCCGGCAAGCCACGCATCCCCGACGCGCAGCAGATCGATGGTCTGCGCGATCTCGTGGCGGCCCTCGATCTGATGCTCTCGCCGCTGAAGGCGCGGACGGTGGTCCCGGTGTCGCTCACCGCGGCCGCAGGGACGTCGCCCGCACCCTAGCCAGCCCTGATCGGGCCCTGGCCGGCCACCGCAACGCTGACCCACGGGCAGACGACGACGCCGTACCCTGTCGCGATGACCATCGACGGTCGCGCCCGGTCCCGCAACAGCGGTAGTCGCTCCGGCGAGGAGGTCTCCGACCTCGACAAGCGGATCATCGAGCACCTGCAGGCCGATGGTCGCCGGCCGTTCACCCAGATCGCCGCCGACCTCGGCGTCAGCGAGGCGGCCGTCAGGGCCCGAACGAACCGGCTCATCGACCGAGGCATCCTCCAGGTCGTCGGCGTCACCGACCCGCTGAAGCTCGGCTTCCAGCAGATGGCCATGATCGGCATCCGCTGCGAGAGCGATCGGCTCGTGACGGTCGCGGAGCAGGTCGCCGACATGCCCGAGGTCGATTACGTGGTCATCACCGCGGGGACGTACGACCTGCTGATCGAGACCGTCTGCGAGGACAACGAGGCGCTGCTGCGGTTCCTGACCGAGAAGCTGCGGGCCATCGAGGGGGTGCGCGAGACGGAGACCTTCGTCTATCTGCGCATGGTGAAGCAGACCTATCAGTGGGGCACGCGGTAGGCCTGTCGACCGGGCGCAACGGTTCTGCGTCGGAATCGACTCGACGCACCAGCTAGATGGGCTAGTACCACGGCTAAGATGCCGGTGTGTCCCTGGAGCCCATCCTCGCGCTGATCGTCGTCGCTGTCATCGCCAACCTGGTGGTCATGGCGGCCCTCGTCGCGTCGCCGCTTTTCGGGCGTGGCCGAGGCGACGGCGGCGAGGATCGGCCGGATCTCCGGCAGGAACGAGCCATGGCCGCAGCGGCGGTCGTCGGCCACGGCGACGACGAGCACCACGACGACGGTGTGCCGACTCGGGCCTACGACCGGGTCGTGCGCATCGCGTCCTGGATCTTCCTGCTCGCCGCGACGACCATCGTCGGCGTCACCGGCCTGTGGCAGCAGAACCAGACCGCGATCTTCGTGCTCCTGGCGCTGGCCGGCGTGTTCGTGCTCGTCATCCACGATCTGCTTCCGGCGGGCGCATTGGGGACCGCCAAGTTCGTGGTCGAAGGGTCCGTCGCCATCACCGTCGCGACGATGCTGGTCGCCCTGACGGGTGGCGTGTCGAGCCCGTTCTTCTTCGTCTACCCGTTGATCGTGGGCGGTGCCGCCCTGGTGGTCAGTCCCCGGATCACGCTGGGCCTCGCGCTGACGGCCGCGCTGGGCTACCTGCTTGCGGTCGTCCTCGGGTCGCCGGCCGGGACGGTGATCGCGCCCATCACCACCGCGACCGTCGGCATCAACCTGACCGCGATGATCCTGCTGGCCTACATCGCGATGGTGATCGCGAGGGAGCAGCGCAGTTCGCGCGACGCGGCCATCCGCCTGTCCACCATCGACCCGCTGACCTCGCTGTTCAACCGCGGGTTCTTCTTCGCAGCCCTGGAGCGCGAGATCGCCCGGAGCGCCCGATCGGGTCGTGGCTTCTGCCTCCTGATGATGGACCTCGACGAGCTCAAGTCGATCAACGACCGACTCGGGCACTTCCATGGCGACCGGGTGCTCAACGCCGTCGGCCAGGTCGTCAGCGAGGGCGTTCGGCGCATCGACACCGCCGCCCGCTACGGTGGCGACGAATTCGTCGTGCTGCTGCCCGAGACCGATCCGACCGGCGCCTTCGTCCTCGCCGAGAAGATCCGCATCGGCGTCAACGACCTCGAGCTCGACCTGCCCGACGACACGGTCCGGCCGTCGATGTCCGTGGGCGTCGTCAGCTACCCCGATGACGGCCAGACCGCTGACGAGCTGATGATCAGCGCGGACCGGGCGATGTACACGAGCAAGCGCGCCGGCAAGAACCGGGTGACCGGCGTGAACATGCCGCCCGACCGCCGCGGGGTCCCGACCAAGGCCTGATCGAGCGGGTCGCACCCGCACCCGGTGTAGCATCCGGGCCGTGAGCGACCCCCAGCCGAAGGGCTTCTCGACCCGCGCGATCCGGGCCGCGTCGCGCGCCCCTCGGGTCGACCAGCGACCGTCCACCGTGCCGATCTACCAGACCGCCACGTTCGCGTCGGACGATGCATCCCAGCTCGCCGATGTCACGTCGGACGCGCGCGCGGGGTACGCCTACAGTCGGTTGTCCAACCCGACGACGCGCGCGCTCGGCGACGCCTACGCGGAGCTGGCCGGCGGCGAGCGTGGGTCGGCGTTCGCGTCGGGCATGGGTGCCATCCACGCCACGCTCGTGGCGAACCTCGCGGCTGGCGATCGGATCGTCGCGCCCCAGACGGCCTATGGGTCGACCCGCAACCTGCTCGTCGGCACGTTCGCCAAGTTCGGGGTCACCGTCGACTTCGTCGACATGACCGACCTCGACGCGGTCGCCGCGGCGATCGCCAGCGGTCCCGCCCGCGTCGTCTACGCCGAGACGATCGCCAACCCGACGACCGTCGTCACCGACCACCGCGCGGTGGCTCGCCTCGCCCACGACGCGAGGGCCACCTACATCGTCGACAACACCTTTGCCTCGCCCTATGTCTGCTGCCCGCTCGGCCTCGGCGCGGACCTCGTCGTCGAGTCAGCCACGAAGTTCCTGGCGGGCCACAGCGACACCATCGCGGGGGTGGTGGCGGGCGCCGCGGACCTGATCCGTGCCGTTGACGCGGTCCAGGTCGACAGTGGCGCGACGGCCGGCCCGTTCGACGCGTTCCTCGTGCTGCGCGGGATCATGACCCTGGCGATCCGCATCGAGCGGCATGCCCGGACGGCCGCGGCACTCGCGGCCTGGCTCGAGCGTCAGCCGGGCGTGCGCCGAGTCCTCTATCCCGGTCTTCCCAGCCACCCGCAGCACGCGGTCGCTCTCCGCCAGTTCCGCGACGGCGTGGCCGGCGGGATGCTCGCAGTGGAGGTCGAGGGCGGGCGGGAGGCGGGCCGAGCCGTCATCGACGCGCTGGCACTCCCCGAGTTGACCGCCTCCCTCGGCAGCGTCCACACGATCGTCGTGCACCCGCCCTCGACGACGCATCGTCACCTCTCGGAGGAGGAGCTGCCGGCAGCGGGCATCACCGCCGGCCTGCTCCGCGTGTCGGTCGGGCTCGAGGACCTGGAGGATCTCCAGTCGGACTTCGCGGCGGCGCTCGAGGTCGCGCGCGAGGTCGCCGGTCGCGCGACGGTCAGCGTCTAGCGGTCGGCCGTGGCGACACCGGCCGCGATCAACGCGGCGAGCGCCACCCGGGCGCCATCGAATCCCATCGCCCAACTCGGCCAGGGCCTGTGGCGGCTCTTCACCTCGGTCGATTTCGCCGTCGTCCAGATCATCTTCCTGGCGAGCCTCGCCGTGATCGGCATGACGCTCCAGCAGTTGCCGGACTTCGCCCATCGCTCACCGGCCGACTACTCGACGGCCATGGACGCGATCCACGGTCGATACGATCCGGTCCTGGGTCCGGGACTCGTGAACGTCCTCGAGCGGCTGGGAGCGTTCGGGATCTTCAAGTCGGGCATCTTCTCGCTGGCCCTGGTCGTGCTGGTGCTGTCCATCGTGGTGTGCACGCTCGATCGGACTCCGCGGCTCTGGCGAGACGTGTCCGCGGTGCGGGTCGTGCAACCCGAGCCGTTCTTTGATCCGCGGCTGCCCGATCGGGCGGCGATGCGCGATGTCGACGTCACCGATCTCCGCCAGGTCGTCCGACGCCACGGCTTCCACGTCCGTGAGGCGACGGCCGAGGATGGGGTCGTTCACGTCTACGGCGACCGCCACCGGTACACCCGGCTGGCCACCCTGTTGACCCACCTGGGGCTGATCCTGTTCCTCGTCGCGGCGGCGGTCACGTCGAGATTCGGCGATGAGCAGGGCCTGGTCGTACCGGAAGGGTCGTCGCTCACGGTGCAGAACATCGGCACGCCCGGCCTGTTGCTGGTCAAGAACCTCGACTTCGAGGCCCCCGGCTTCGAGACCGGGGCGCCGACCGATTTCACCACCGACCTCGCCGTGTACCAGGGCGGCACGGAGGTGGCTCGCAAGACGATCCGGGTCAACGATCCCCTCGCGGTCGGCGGGTATACGTTCCACCAGAACGGGTTCGGCCCGGCGCCGCATCTGATCGTCCGCGACCTGTCGGGCGCGCCGCTGTGGGACGCCCGCGTGCCGATGACCGGCGCCGCCGGCGGGTCACCCTACGAGACCATGGCCGTCCCTGGCCGCGATCTCGGCCTGCAGCTGCTGTTGGGCAAGGACGACGTCGGCGAGGGGTTCCTGGTCGTCTTGCCGTACCGCATCCTCGGCACCGCCGCCGACGGCACGGACAGTGTCCAGAACTTCGACCCGGTGCGGCTGCGGCCCGGCGACGAGAAGGTGTCCGACCAACTCGGAATCTCGATCTCCCTGTCGGATATCGGCGCCTACACCCTCATCATCGCCAAGCGGGATCCCGGCCAGGGCATCGTCTGGGGGGCGTTCGCCTCCTTGATCGCCGGCATCACCATCACGTTCTACCGGCCGCGCCGAAGGATCTGGGTCCGCCGGACCCCCGACGGCAGCCTATCTCTCGTCTTCCGCGCCGACCGCTACGTCGACGTGGAGCGCGAGTTCGGGGCCGTGCTCGACGATCTGGTCGCTGTCCGCCGACCGGCGTGACCACCGTCGCTGAGCTCCAGCGGGCGGTCTTCCCGACCGCCCGTCGCGTCGCCGGCGGGCCCGGATCCGAGGATGTGCCCGACACGTCCCGAGCATCCCGGACCGACCGTGAGGTCGCCTGGGTGCGGGTCCTTCGGTCTCGGGTGCCGGCGTTCGAGGCGCTCGAATCGACGGACCTCGCGATCATCCCCGGACCGAGCCTCGTGCTGGTGGCTCCGGGTGATGCGCAGATCGACGCGTTGGGGCTTGCGCTGGGACAGGCCGGTGTGCCCGCCGTGCTCCTGGTCGACGGCGATCTCGGTCGTGACGCGTTGCGTCGCCTCGCCGACACGGTTGCGGACGCCGGACTGACCGCGCTGTGGCTCGACGAAGGCGATCCGGTCGCGCTCGAACGGAGCGCCATCGCGTACCTGGTGAACCAGCGGGCGGAGCTCGATCGGCGCGCCGCGGAGCTGGAGACGCAGTTGGCCCGGTTCGCACTGCTCGGTCGCGGGCTCGAGGACCAGGCCGCGGCGATCGCGGCATTCCTCGGCCGAGCGGTCGTCATCGAGGGATCGCGGGGCGATCCGATCGCCATGCACGCCCCGGCCGACCAGCCGATCGCGGCTGCCGCCGTGTCGCGCTACCTCGCTCGACCTTCCGCGGCCGGTCCGCTCCGCGTCGACATCCCGGCGTCCGTCGGCACGCCCGGTCCGGGTGGTCGGCTCATCCTGCTCGGCGACGAGCCGGCGACCGAGTTCGAGCGCATCGTCGCCGAGCGCATCGCGGCGCTCCTGGCGCTGGAACTGGCCCGGGATGAGGCGGTTCGCCAGGCCCGCGACGAGACGCGACGCGGTGACCCGTTGCCGGCAGACGGCCCGCCCTGGGTGGTGCTGCTGGCAACTCAGGGCGAGCTGACCGGGGAGCCGGGCGAGCTGACCGGGGGTCCGGACGAACTGGCCGCCCGCGAAGCCGTTCGCGCACAGGTTCGCCTCCTGATGTCGCCGCGCCGGCTAGTCCTGCGTGGCTCGACCGAGAGTCTCGAGCTGCGCCTGGTCGCGGCGGCGCCGGCCGATGATCCGCTGGGCTTGACCACCGCCGATCGACTGGCCGGCGTCCTGGGGCGGACGGTCGCGTTGTCACGTCCCTTCGATGAACGGGCTGCCCGGCCGGCGGCCGAAGCCGCCGCCCGGGCGACGCTGGATGCGGCCGCGCGGCTGCCCCGACCGCCGCGGGTGGCTCGGGTGGCACGTCTGCCCGCTTACCTGCTCCTCGGCAACCTCCGCAACCTTCCCGACGGGGTCGCCCAGGCGCAGGAGCTGCTGGCGCCGATCCTGGGCGGGCGCGCCGATGTCGTGGCCGAGCGACTGGCGACGCTCTCAGCCGTCCTCGCGTCGCCGAGCCTGGCCGAGGCCGCTGATCGGCTCCGCATCCATCGCAACACCGTGGCCTATCGCGTCCAGCGGCTCGAAGCCCGCGGTGACTGGGATCTGGCAGATCCTGACCTGCGCGTCGCGCTGCTCCTCGCCGTCCGAGTCATGCAAAATGCCCAAACTTCTTGAGTCGCCTCGGTGCTGAAACGCCACGGGTGTCCCTGATATCGTTAGACTCCGACGTGCTGGCCCACGGATTCGTGCGGGATGCACAACAGCGGAGGATACGCGTTGACGATCGCCGAGCGCCCTGGCCCCACCGAACGAGCCGATCGACCGGACGACCGGCCCGATCCCTTCGCCAAGATCGAGGCCGCCCGGGCATCTGGGATTCGCTTCATCCAGCTCCAGTTCACCGACATCATCGGCCACGTCAAGGCCGTGACCATCCCGATCCATCAGCTCGAAGGTTCGGTCCGCCACGGGACCTGGTTCGACGGGTCGTCGATCGAGGGCTTCACTCGGATCGCCGAGTCCGACCAGTACCTCATGCCCGACATGGACACCTTCGCGGAGATCCCGTGGCAGCCGGCGTCGGGGCCGCGCGGGACCGCCCGGGTGATCTGCGACGTGTACACCCCGAGCGGTGAATCCTTCGTCGGCGACCCGCGATTCGTCCTGCGCCGCCAGGTCGAGCGGGCCAAGAAGCTCGGGTATCTCGTCAACACTGGGCCCGAGCTCGAGTTCTTCCTGTTCCGTCGCGGCGAGGACGGCGCGATCGAGCCGCTGCCGCACGACCAGGCCGGGTACTTCGACTTCTCGACCGATCTGGCCCAGGAGATCCGCCAGGACATGGTCGACGCGCTCGAGGCGTTCGGCATCAAGGTCGAGGCGGCCCACCACGAGGTCGCGGTCGGCCAGCATGAGATCGACTTCGAGTACTCGGACGCGTTGCGCACCGCCGACAACGCCATCACCTTCAAGTTCGCGCTCAAGGCGATCGCCCAGCAGCACGGGCTCTACGCGACGTTCATGCCCAAGCCGATCCACGGCATCAACGGCTCGGGGATGCACACCCACCAGTCCCTCTTCTCGATCGCCGAGGACCGGAATGCCTTCGCCGACGCGTCCGATCCGTACGGACTGTCGGACGTCGCCCGCTCGTACATGGCCGGCATCCTGGCTCATGCCCGCGGGATGATCGCCGTCCTGGCGCCGCTGGTGAACTCCTACAAGCGGCTGGTGCCCGGTTACGAGGCGCCGACCTATCTGACCTGGGGTCGGACGAATCGCTCCGCCCTGATCCGGGTCCCGATGGTCTCGCCCGGCAAGTCGATCGAGGGCACTCGGGCGGAGGTCCGCTGCCCGGACCCCTCGTCGAACACCTACCTGGCGTTCGCGGCGATGATCGCAGCCGGTCTCGACGGCGTCGAGAAGGGCCTCACGCTCGCCGCCCCGGTCGAAGAGTCCCTCTTCGAGATGGACGCAGCTCGGATCGCCGAGAAGGGGATCAAGGAGCTGCCCGGCACGCTGGGCGAGGCGCTCGACGAGCTCGAGAAGGATCCGGTGATCCGCGACGCCCTCGGCGATCACATCTTCAATCACTACGTCGACGCCAAGCGCGCCGAATGGGACGAGTACCGGACCCAGGTGTCCGACTGGGAGGTCGACCGCTACCTGGACCAGTTCTAGGCGACGATCGGGAGCGTCGGCGGCGGTATCCGCCATCGCCGGCGCTCACCATCCGGCCGTCATCCCGCCGTCATCCGGCCGTCATCCGGCCGATTCGCGGGCGACGAGTCCGGCGCCACGACACTCGTCCAACATGCATACGGTGGGTATCCGCCCGCCCGGCCCCGCGTCGGCCGTGCCCGGCGTCGGCCGTGCCCCGCGTCGGCCGTCGCGTTCGTTGGCCATGCCGCCCGATCACCCACCGGGTGCATGACGGCCGACCGCCCTGTCGACCACCCACCGGGTGCATGACGGCCGACCGCCACGGGTCCGAGGTCGCCGGCCCTGCCGACCGCCCCCGATTACGCACCCGGTGCATGACGGCCGACCGCCACGGGTCCGACGTCGCCGCCCCCTCTGACCGGCGCCCGATCACCCAAGAGGTGCATGACGGCCGACCGCCGCGCGACCAGGTCGCCGGCCCGCCCAGCTGTCCCCTCGATCACCCACTGTCCCCCGATCACCCACCAGGTGCATGACGGCCGACCGCCGCGCGACCGAGGTCGCCCCGGCCGGACTCCGCACGGCCGGAGATAAGTCTCAGTCGAGCGCCGAGTGGGAGGCTGCTGCTGCATGGTCCGACTCGCTAACGGCGCCGAGGTTGGCGCCCGACTTCGGCGGGCCCGGCTCGCCACCGGGAGGTCTCAGGCCGAGGTCGCCGCGGCGACCGGGATGTCACAGTCGAGCGTGAGCCGTATCGAGCTCGGGCGGATCGGGTCCGTCCCCATCTC
>DASSMQ010000076.1:0-11096 GCA_035688805.1 Candidatus Limnocylindrales bacterium | reverse complement strand
AGCCCGAGATGGTCGCCCGTGACGTTCGTGACGACCGCGACGTCGTTGCGGTCGTAGCCGAGGCCCTCGCGCAGGATGCCGCCCCGGGCGACCTCGAAGACCGCGGTGTCGACGGTCGGGTTCTGGAGGACCATCTGGGCCGACTTCGGGCCCGACATGTCGCCCCGTTTGATCATCCGGCCGTCGACCACGATCCCGTCGGTGGACGTCATCCCGACCCGTCGGCCCATGAGCTTCAGGACGTGGGCGATCATCCGGACGGTCGTCGTCTTGCCGTTGGTCCCGGTCACGGACAGGATCGGGATGCGGGCCGGCGTCCCGGGCGGGAACAGCAGGTCGATGACGGGCTTGGCGACGTACTGCGGCTCGCCCTCGGTCGGGTGGGTGTGCATCCGGAACCCCGGCGCCGCGTTGACCTCGACGATGCCGCCGCCGGTCTCGCGGACCGGGGTCTCGATGTCGGGGCAGATGAAGTCGATGCCGGCGATGTCGAGGCCGACGACCCGGGCCGCCGTCTCGGCGATCTCGACGTTGTCGGGGTGGGCCTCCATCGTGCGGTCGATGGAGGTGCCGCCGGTCGACATGTTGCCGGTCAGCGCGAGCTTGACCCAGGTGCCGTCCGGCAGCACGTCGTCGAGCGCGTAGCCCTGCGCCCCGACGAGTTCCTCGGCCGCCCCGTCGACCTTGATCCGGGTCAGCACCTTCTCGTGGCCGATGCCGCGGCGCGGATCGGCGTTGGCGATGTCGACCAGCTCGCGCACCGTGTGCTCGCCATCGCCCGTCACGGACGCCGGCACGCGCTCGGCGATCGCCGCGACCTTGCCGCCGATCACGAGGCAGCGGTAGTCGTTGCCCGCGACGTACGTCTCGACCACCACGTCGCCCGATCGACTCTGGGTAAGGGCCCCGTGGAAAGCCGCCCGGACCGCCTCTTCCGAGCGCAGATCGAGGTGGACGCCCCGGCCGTGGTTGCCGTCGAGCGGCTTGACTACGCACGGAAACCCGAGTCGGCGCGCGACGGCGACCGCCTGGTCCTCGGTCGTGACGACGTCGGCGCGCGGGACCGGCAGCCCAGCACTGTCGAGGAGTCGATTGGTCAGGCTCTTGTCGGAGGCGACATCGACTCCGATCGCGCTCGTCTTGGACGTCATCGTCGCCCGGATCCGCTGCTGATGGACGCCGTGGCCGAACTGGACGAGCGAGTGGCGGTCGAGTCGGATGAACGGGATGTCTCGACTCACCGCCTCGTCGATGAGCGCCTGTGTCGATGGCCCGAAGGCCTGGCGCTCGGCCAGGCGGATGAGCTTCTCCATCTCGGGCGCGAAGTCGAAGAAGACGGCCTGATCGTCGGGAGCCACCAGGTGGTTGACCAGCCCGACCGCCATCTTGCCCGCCTCGAGGCCGACCGCCTCCTCGCGGTACTCATAGATGCAGTTGTACTGGCCGCGCACCCCGGCCGATCGCGTCTTGCCATGCCTGACGTCGGTGCCGGCCAGGTTCTGGAACTCGAGCGCGATGTGCTCGGCGATGTGACCCGCCCACGTCCCCTCGCGCAAGCGGGTGATGAACCCGCCGCGCCGACCGAGCGAACAGGCGTGATCCTCGAGCGTGGGCAGCAACGCGATCAGCGCGTCGTTGAAGCCGGGCAGTCGATCGGATGGGTAGTCCTCGAGCACGCCGAGGTCGACCAGCAACCGGATGACTGGTTCCCGCGCCCAATAGTTGGGCCCGCGCAGGACCCGGGTCTCGAGGATCCGCAAGGTCGGGGCGGGTCCCGTGGCGGCCGCGTCGGACGGACGGCCCGCGCCGCCCGCGCGACGGGACCTGGGGCGCTTCGCCCCGGTCGTGCTGGGCTCGGCCGTCTCGGTCACGCTCGCCCTCCTGCGCTCACGGGATGGCCGTCAGTGTACGGCCGGGGTCGGTCATGTCACGCGGACCCGGCGGGGCACGATCCGGATCGGGACCGAGAAGTCGCGGGCTGTCTGGGCCTCGTCCATCTGCCAGTGGTCGAGCGGCTCCACGTACTTGGCCTGGTACGGGGCGTACACGTCCGAAGGCGGCGTCTCGGGGTCGATCGATGCGGTCCCCTCGATGATGCAGTAGTGGTCAGCGTACGGATCCGACTGGAGATGGAACGTCACGAGCGGGGAATGATCGATGTTGCGCAGCTTCACGGTGTCGGGCTGGCTATAGAACAGGATCGTCGGACCGTCGTGCAGGAACGAGATCACCGAGGTCTGCGGACGACCATCGGGCGCGACGGTCGTCAGCCATCCCACGACGTCGGCCTCGAGATGGTCGCGCGCCCAGGCCCCGCCGTCGGAGCGGAGCGCGGCAGCGAGCGGGTCAGGTTCCGTGGCAGGCCTCCTTTCGCATGCCGCTCCGTGTCGGGTCCTAGCTCGACGCGGCCTCGCCGCCAGGCAGCGCGTGCAAGGTCGGCGCCACGATCCGCTCCCGCCGCTGCAAGTCGAATCGGTAGCCGGCCGGGAGCGAGTGGAGGACGACGCCGCTGATCATCAGCGGTCGATGGCCCTTCACCTCCCACGCGTCGGTCTCGGAGCGCGAGCCGTCGACGACGGTGATCGAGCCGCGCCCGATGACCTCCATCACGTGGTCCGGCCCGACGACGCCAGCCGTGTCCTCGTCGACGCCGAGTCCGAGCAGTGACGGGTTCTGAGCGATGAGACTGAGCAGCCGCCCGAGCCGGTTCCGTTGCTGGAAATGCTGGTCGACGATCACGCCTGGGAGCACGCCGAGGCCGGCGGCGATCTGGGCCATCCGATGTTTGGGGGTCGCACCGGACGCCCCGAAGGCGATCATGTGGCTGGACATCGCCGAGGCGCCGGCGCTCGTACCGGCGACCACGGCGCCCTTGCGGAACTGCTCGAGCACCGAATCCGCCAGGCGCGTCCCGCCGATCGTCGACGACAGGCGGAGTTGGTTGCCACCGGTCATGAAGATGCCGGTAGCGTCGCGCAGGGCGAGCGCCGCGGTCTCGTCGTTGGCCTGGGCGCGGGTCACGGCGTGGATCGCCCGGACCCGCGTGACCCCGAGCTCGCCGAGGACCTGTTTGTAGCGTTCGCCGGCCTCGACGCCCAGCGACGATGCGGTCGAGATGACGACCACCGTCGCGTCGCGGCCACCGGCGAGGGTCGCGAAGCGGCTGAGGATGACGCGGTCGCGGACCTTGTCCTCCGCGCCGCCGATGATGATGACGTGTCCGTCGGTCACGGCGAGGTCTGGGCTCCGGGCGTGGTGTTCGCGACAGGATACCGGCCGGCCGGGGAGGTCGTGCGAGAATGCCGGCGCCATGGCCGACGCCCAGCGACCGCCCGACCTGCAGCCCGTGCCGGGCACGGCGAGGGGCCGTGGTCGCATCGTCGTCGACCTATCGGACGTCCTGGATCGACCGACCCGCCGCCGCGTCGGCGTCTACCGCCGCGCCCTGCGCCGGGAGCTGTCGCGCCTGCGCGACCGGCGGCGGTGGCTCGCGATCATCCTCATCAGCCTGGTCTTCTCGCTGCTGGCCGCCGGGATGATCGGGCGCGGGGACGCCGCCGGTGCGGACGCCCGAGCCTACTGGGCCGGAGTCCGGATCTGGCTCAACGGCGGCGACCCATATCACCCGACGGGGCCGTTCCTGCCCTACGTCTACGCGCCCTGGATGCTGCCGCTGTTCGCGCCCTGGGCGATCCTGCCGTGGGACGTGGCCTGGGTCGTGTGGCGGGTCGGGACGATCCTGCTGCTGCTCTGGACGGTCGATTGGGCCTACCGTCGACGACCGCTGTTGACGGCCGGGATCATCGTCCTGCTCGCATTCCCGGTCGGGGCCAACCTCGACACCGGCAACATCAACCTGCAGCTGACCCTGATGTTGTGGGCCGCACAGTTCTCCGGGCCCCGCTTAGGTGGCCTGCTGTGGGCCCTCGCGACCTGGATGAAATGGGTCCCGGCGGTCGTCTGGCCGATCCTCCAGGCACGGACCCGTCGATGGGGTCTCGGCTGGCTGGCCGTCTCGATCGGTCTGAGCATCGTGCTGCTGCCGATGACCATCGTCCAGTTCCAGGCCCTGTTCGGATTCGGGGCACGCCCGATCCGGCTCGACTACCTCGTCTACCTGTGGGCCTTCATCCCATGGGGATACCGGCGGCTCGACGGTCGCGTCGCGCCGGTTCCACGACCGGCCGCAGCGTGAGGGCCGCGATCACGTAGTACACGGCCCCGAGCAGGTACGCCGCTCGTGGGCCGCTGCCCTCCCCGAGCGCGATGTTGACCGCGTCCAGTAGGAGCCCGCCGGTCGCCACGGCGATCACGGTCGAGGACGTCGTGGCCACGTTGGACAGGCCCATGTACCGGCCCGACGAGGCCTTCGGGATGATGTCGGTCATCAGTGCCCAGTCGACCGCCAGGAACGTGCCCGCCGACGCCCCGAACAGCAGGGCGCCGACGATCGCCACGGGGATGGCCGGCGCCAACGCCGCCAGTAACACCCCGACGAACCCGATCGCGCAGCTCGCGTAGATGACCGGCTTGCGACCGATCGCATCGGACAGCTTGGCGGACGGGATGATCGCCGCGACGTTCGCCACGACGATGGCGATGAGGATGACGAAGTTGGTGTTGTTGGCCGCCTCCTGGTCGAGCCCATGGGTCTGCTTGAGGTAGGTCAGGATGTAGTTGACCAGCATCGCCCCGCCCATCAGGAAGAAGAAGCGGGAGGCCAGGAGCCAGACGTACGAGCGCTCCTGCAGGATGTCAGTGCCCCATACCTCGCGAGCGATCGACCAGTTCGACTTGCCGTTGCGCGGCTTGGGCGGCTGGCCCTCGGGCACCCTCGCGACCACCGCGGCCATCGTGATGAGCTCGACGATCGCCACTGCGAAGATGGCCCACTCGATCTGACCGAGCGCCACGGCCGCGGTCACCACCGCGAAGCCCGTGACGTTGCCGAGGATCTGCATCAAGCCGACCATCGCGCTCGCCAGGCCGACCTGCTTCTCGGGCACGAGGTCAGGGACGTAGCCCTGGAACGGTCCGCGCGCGATGTTCGTGCTGAACGCCAGCAGCGCCGCGAACGCGCCGAGCATGAGGATCGAGCTCGAGAGGGCGATGCCCGCCAGGAACACGAGGTCGAGCAGCGAGCCGATCACGATGTAGGGCTTGCGGCGACCCCAGCGGCTGACGGTGTAATCGCTGATCGAGCCGACCGTCGGCTGGATGAGGATCGAGATGACCGCGACCGGGATCGACAGCAGGAACGAGATGCGCCCGACGAGGAACGGATCCGGCGCGAACGCCCCGAAGTTGAGTCGATTCTGGATGAACAGCCCGACGGCGCCGTCGATGGCGGTCAGACCGAGCCAGTACAGCGAGATCCGGACGAGGTGCGCGAGCGGCAATTCGCGCGTCGGCCGCTGGTCCATGGCCTGCGACGTCGGCACATCCCCGGCCAGGGCGCTGTCGAGAGCCATCGGGTGCCCCCTCCCTCAGAGGTACGGCGGTGCTCCGCTTTGCATCCTATGACGTCAGGCGAGGGTTTCCGTTGCGAGCGAGCGAGACTGTGACCCGCTCGCGGACGAGTCGACGGTCGGTGGCGCCGTGGGCGACGTACCGGAAGAGCGAGCGATCGAGCGAGTAGATCCCGGTCGAGGCCACGCCGATCTGCCCGAGCCGGAACGTGAACACGGGGTTGTCACTGTTCCCGGCGTAGTGGTGGGGCGTCCCGTCGGCGGCGAGGATCGCGAGGTTGGCCTGGCCACCGAATCGGTCGTGCAAGGCCGCAAGGGTCAGCGCCGGCGGCGTGTCGTCACGCCACGCGTCCTCGAGCCAGCGCGCCCCGACCTCGGTATCGGCCCGGCCGTGGATCCGGCCCTCGCCCCGATAGCGCGCGCGGAGCGGCTGATAGTCGCGCAGGTCGCCGTTGTGGCTGAAGGAGAATCGCCCCGCGGGATCGTCGAAGGGCTGCGTGTCGGGCAGCTGCAGCGTCGACAACTTCGATGGGCGACGCAGGTGCACGAGCAGCGCCGTGGTCCGGAGCGCTCCCACCCGCGCCGTCCCATCGCGGTCGTCGGCGAATGACCGGACGTCACGGTGGCTCCGGATCCGTCCGTCGTCGTCGATCCACGCGGCACCCCAACCGTAGCCGGCCAGGCCGTACCGCTCGAGGCGCTCCGTGAACGGCCATAACTCGTCGATGCGGAACGGCTCCTCGGCTCGGGCGACGTAGTGCTCACACATCGTCGGCGATGATACGGCCGCGATCGCGGCGCGGGACCCGGGGGTTACGGCGCGAGCCTGCGGCGCATCTCGTCGCGGTAGCCCGGGAAGTAGCGCTCGACGACCGGCAACTCGAACGTCGCCAGGATCGACTCCTTCGATTCGCGTTCGAGGAGGAAATCGAAGGTCTCTTCGACCAGTCGCTCGACATGGCTCGCCTCGATCGCGACCGCGAGATCGGCGGCATCCGCCTGGCCGACCTGGACGACGTGCTCGCTCGTGCCACGGTCATCGCGGACGGTCACGCGGCAGCGCCAGCCGTCGTCGACCGGCGTGCAGTTGACCACGACGTCGGTCATCGGCTTGGCGCCTGGCAGGTCGGACAGCAGTACGTCGTCCGCGGCAGCTCGGCGCTCAGCGGCGCCGACTGGATCGGCGTGCCACAGCGTGGACACGGCCGTCCGGTCCGACCGTAGACCCGCATGGGTACGCGGCCCGGCGCCAGCCTCGCGCTATCGACCATGAGCCGCCGAGCGGTGTCGACGAGTCGCCGCAGCGTGGCGTCATCGAGATCGGCCACCACGGCGAGCGGATCGACCCGCTCGGCCCACAGGGTCTCGTTGCGCCAGATGTTGCCGATCCCCGCGAGTGCACGCTGGTCGAGCAGGGCGGCGCTGATCGACATCGAGCGGCGGTCGGGATGGCGCAGCCGGCGGACGGCTTCCTCGGCATCGAAATCGGGGTCGAGGAGGTCAGGCCCGAGTCGCGAGAGAGCGGGGTGGACGACCTCGGCCCGCGTCTCGAAGAGCTCGACCACGGGAGCGTCGAAGCAGACCGCCACAGCGCCATCGACCTCGAGCACGAGGCGCGCGCGTGCCGGCGGGCGTCGCCAGCGCTCGCCCGGACGGTAGCGGTGCCACGAGCCGTTCATCCGCAGATGGGTTCGCAACTCAAGACCGCCGTCGAACCGGATGAGCAGGTTCTTGCCCTGTGCCTCGACCGCGTCGACGCGCTTGCCGATGATTCGCGCGACCTGCGGCACGGCGCCCGGTCCCTGGGCTCTCGCGGCCCGCACATCCCGGCCGACGAGGTACGGCCGCAGCCCGGCTGCGGTCCGGAACAGCGTGTCGCCCTCAGGCATCGCTCGCTAGCGCCCCGACCGCAGGGTCAGCCCGCGGTAGCCTGCGACGAACCCGGCCGCGAGGAGGGCAGGACGCCACGGCGACTCCCCGATGGCGACGCCGTCGACCTTGCGGAGCAGGAGCTCGCGCAGCCGGCCCCCCGTCACGAGCGTCGTGAGCCCGCGTAACGCGGCCTCGGCGACCGAAGCGTCGTCCAGGGCTGGCAGCGTCTGGAGGGTCGATCCGCCCCGCTCCAGGTACAGGGCTGCGACCCCGTCGACCTGGACGACGTACGCGCCGGCGGCTCGCTGGAGCGGCCGCCGATCGTCGTCGCCGCGGCGGGGCCAGGAGAGTGCGGCACCGTACGCGCTCGCCGGGTCGGCCGCGGCCAGCACGTGGACCGACGGGCTGTCGCCGCCCTCGTCGTCGCGGACCGCCCGGAGTCGGTCGAGCGCCCCGGCCAGGGCGAACTGGGCGGCGCCCAGCCCGTCGACGAAGTACCCACGCCGGATCCGGCCGCCTTCCTCGAGCATCCGCAGGATCGGGTAGGCGGCCGCGAAACCGCCTTCGAGTCCCTCGCTCACGACCGCCTCGCGGGTCAGCACGCCATGCCGCTCGAGCAGGGCCATCGCCTGGGCATGGACGCGCTCGGTGGGGGTCACCGCCTCGGGAGCCTCGACGAGTGACCAGCGACCGGCCGCCTCCGGGGGCCCGAGCGCGGTGAGTCGGCCAGCTCGCGGCCGGGCGCCACCGACGCGCGCCCCGCCGGCGGGTCGCTTCCAACGCAGGGCGCGCAGTGGCGCGAAGGTGTCGTTCGTGACCTCGCCGACCCACACGAGATCCCACAGCGCATCGAGCATCTCGCGGTCCGAGCCGCCGCCGGCCGCAGCATGGATCGCCCGATAGAAGCTGGCCCCCCGCGTCGCCAGATGCCCGCGGATGAGGTCGTGCCGAGCTCCGGACGGCCTCGACTCGGCGTCACCGGCTCCGCCGGTCGGGCGGAGCGCCTCGCGGCCTGGTCGATACAGCGCGAGCCGCCCATCGTCACGGCCAAGGCTGCCCCGGCCGACCCAGGCGACCTCGCCCATCGCGCCCAGTTCATCGAGTAGGCGTGGCGTGTATCCGGGGACGCGTGCCGGCAGGACGTCTCGTTCAAGGACCGAGGCCGGGATGGCGACGCCGGCCAGCTGGTCGACGGTCTCGGCCAAGCGTTCGAGCGCGGCGGAGCCCCGGAGCGGTGGCGGATCGGCGCCCTGCCCGATGGCGGGTGCGATGCCGTGCCAGGCGGGCAGGAACCTGGCGAGCGCCGCGGGATCGACCGGCTCGACCTCACGGCGGAGCCTGGCGAGCGAGCGGCGACGGAGCGACCGAAGCACGTCCGGGTCGCACCATTCGCGTTCGGCGCCGCCGGGTCGGAACTCGCCACGCAGGATCGTGCCTGCGCCCAACAGACGCTCGAGCGCCCCCTCGACGACCCCGACCGGCAGGCCCCACCGCGTCGCCGGATCCGGGGTCAGGAACGGACCGTGCGTCCGGGCATACCGGGCGAGCAACCCGTCGAGCGGAGCCGACGCCGGACCGAGGAACGCTTCCGGCACGCCGACCGGAGGCGTGACCCCGACTCCATCCCGGAAGCGTGCGACATCCTCGATCGCGATCCAGCGATCCTGGCCGGCGATCCGGACCGGTACGGCACGGCGCGCCCCCGCGAGTTCGGCAAGCCACGCCTCGGCCACGCCGCCGCCGCCGACCACGCGCGCCGCGACCTCGAGCGTCGAGAGATCGCCCAGGCGACGAAGCAGGTCGTGGACCTGGTCGACCGTCGTCGCCTGGCGGTCGTCGGCGAGCGCCTGCAGGCTCGCCTCGAGATCGGCGAGCGCCTCCGGGTCGAGCAACTCGCGCAGTTCCTCCTGGCCGAGCAGCTCACGAAGCAGGTCGCGGTCGAGCGTCAGCGCGCCGGCACGGCGCTCCGCGAGGGGTGCGTCACCCTCGTACATGTAGGCGGCCACGTAGTCGAACAGCAGGCTGCTTGCGAACGGGCTTGCGCGCGGCGTCTCGACCGCGTGGACCGCGATCTCGCGCGCGGCCACCCCGCGCAGGATGTCGCGCAGCGCGTCGAGGTCGAACACGTCCGACAGGCACTCGCGATACGTCTCGACCAGGATCGGGAAGCTGCCGTAGCGGCTGGCCACGGCGAGCAGGTCGGCCGCGCGCTGGCGCTGCTGCCACAGCGGCGTGCGCGTGCCCGGCCGTCGCCGCGGCAGCAGCAGGGCCCGAGCCGCGTTCTCGCGGAACCGGCTCGCGAAGAGGGCGGAGTTCGCGACCTGGCCGACGACCAGGTCGTCCAGATCCTCGGCGGCCGGGAAGAGAAGCTCCTCGACGCCCGCGAGATCCGCGTCCCCCTCGGGCAGGCGGATGGCGATGCCGTCATCGGACCAGATCGTCTGGACCTCCATCCCGAGCCGGTCCGCGAGCCGAGCCTCGATGGCCAGCGACCACGGCGCATGGACTCGACCCCCGAACGGCGTCAGCAACGTCAGCCGCCAGTCGCCGAGCTCGTCGCGGAACCGCTCGATGACGATCCGTCGGTCGGTCGGGAGTGCGCCCGTGGCCTCCCGCTCGTCTTCCAGGTAGGCAAGCAGATTGTGGGCGGCCAGGTCGTCGAGATCGTGTTGCTCACGGAGCCGCGTGGCGGCGGTTGCGCGGCCGCGGACACCGTGCGCGAGGTCTCCTTCGAGCTCGCCGACGAACGCGCCGAGCGCGCGGCCGAGCTCGATCGGCCGTCCGACGGCGTCACCCTTCCAGAACGGTAGTTTGCCGGGGACGCCCGGTGCCGGCGTGACGGTGACCCGGTCCCGGCCGATTTCCTGGACACGCCACGAGGTCGCGCCCAGGACGATCACGTCGCCGTGCATCCCCGCGCGGAGCTCGTAGACCATCTCCTCGTCGAGCTCGCCGACTCGCCGTCCGGGGGTGCCGGCCTCGCCCTCCATGAACACCCCGAACAACCCGCGATCGGGGATCGTCCCGCCGCTCGTCACCGCCACGACCCGGGCGTCGCGCCGACCCTCGATCGTGTCCGTGACGCGGTCCCACACGACACGAGGCTTCAGCTCCGCGAATTCGTCGGATGGGTAGGCGCCGGCAAGCATGCCGAGGACGCCGTCGAAGACCTCGCGGGTCAGGGATTCGTACGGGGCCGCCCGGGTGACCGTTCGCAGCAGGTCGTCGCCGGTCCAGCGTTCCATGACCGTCATCGCGACCAGCTGCTGGGCGAGGACGTCGAGCGGGTTCCTGGGCAGGACGGTCCGCTCGATCGCGCCCTCGTGCATCCGGCGGGTGACGACGGCGCATTCGAGGAGGTCGCCGCGGTACTTCGGGAAGATGATGCCCTTGCTCGGGGCACCGACCTGGTGACCGGCCCTCCCGACCCGTTGCAGGCCTCGCGCGACGCTCGTCGGCGACTCGACCTGGATGACGAGATCGACGGCGCCCATGTCGATGCCGAGCTCGAGGCTGCTGGTCGCGACGAGCGCCGGGAGTCGACCGGCCTTCAGCTCCTCCTCGATCTCGAGGCGCTGCTCCCGGGCGATGCTCCCGTGGTGGGCGCGCACCAGGTCCTCGCCGGCCAGTTCGTTGAGCCGCTGGGCGAGGCGCTCGCTGAGCCGGCGGCTGTTGGTGAAGACGATCGTGCTCCGGTGGCTCCGGATCAGCTCGAGGATCCGTGGGTGGATGGCCGGCCAGATGCTGGTGCGCAGG
>DASSMQ010000075.1:0-17167 GCA_035688805.1 Candidatus Limnocylindrales bacterium | reverse complement strand
CTCGGAACGGAACAGCTCAGCGCCGCAGCCGGCGCACCGGTAGATACCGGCCCGGTGCTCGTCCCACAGGTCGCCTGTGAAGGCGCGCTCGGTGCCCTTCTCGCGAAGGACGCGGTAGCGCTCCGGGGTCAGCTCGGCGCGCCATTCGGCATCGGTCTTTGAGGTGCTCTTGGGAGTCGTGGTGGTCGTTGTCGTCTTCGGGTCCATGCCCGCATCCTGCCACTCGGTCGTGACATCCGCATGACGGACACGGCCGGCCCCTCACATCCCCAGGGTCAGCTCCGCGACCCCTGCCGCCGGGACGGTCAGCGGCTCGATCAGCTCGGGACCATCGCGCCGGACGTCGTTCACGTACCGGTTGACCGGGTGGATCCGGAACTCGACGCCATCGGACGGCTCGAGCATCGCCAGAAGCTCCGACGGTTCCCCATCGATCGGCGCCAGCCACCGATCCCACGCCGATCGCTCGAGGACGACCGGCATCCGGTCGTGGAGGTCGGCGAGCGAGCGGTTCGGCGACGACGTGACGATGGTGAACGTCCGCCGCACGAGCTCCGACTCGGGATCGCGCCAGCCAGCCCAGAGACCAGCCAAGGCCAGGGGAGCGCCGTCCGCGCGCACGACCCGATACGGCTGGCGGATCGACCCCTCCCGTTTCCATTCGTAGAACGAGTCGACCGGCACCAGGCACCGTCGTCGTCGGAACGCCTCCCGGAAGGCCGGGCTGGCGGTGATCGTCTCGGACCGAGCGTTGAACATGCGCCCTGCCGACGTGGTGTCGGTCGACCAATGCGGCACGAGGCCCCAGCGGTAGCTGGCGATCGCCCGGCGGTCGTCCCGCTGGACGACCACGAACGCCTCGTCGGTGGGGGCGACGTTGTAGCGCGCGCCGAGCTCGTCGGCCAGCGGCTCGGCCGCGAAGATGTCGGCCAGCTCGGACGCGGGTCGCTCCTGCGTGAACCGTCCGCACATGGTGGCAAGTCTAGTATCGTCGGCTCGATGGACGACCCCCGGCCACCTGCCTCCCCGGATCCGAGCCGGACCGGGCCGCTCAGCCGAGAGGAGGCGACCGCTCTCCTCGCCGAGGGTGACGCCCGGTTGGCATCGGGTGAGTTCGTCGAGGCAGCCGTCCGCTACAGCCGCGTGGTCGGGTTCGATGACGCCGCGACGACCGCGGCCGCGCTGCTGGGTCTTGGCGAGGCTCGGTTCCGGCTGGGCGAGGACGATGCCGCGGTGGCCTCGTGGAAGGCCGTCCTCCAAGTGGGGGAGACGCCCTCGTCGTACGCCGCGTGGCGCAACATCGCCGCCGCCGCCGTCCGGGAGCACGACCTCAACGGCGCGATCAGCGCCTATCGACAGGCTGAGCGCCGGGCGCCACCCGCCGACCGGGCCGAGATCGCGAATCGCCTCGGTTGGCTGACCAAGGAGACCGGCGATCCCGGGGCCGCGCGACGCTACTTCGCCCGCGGGCGAGGCGATGCGGGCCTTCTGTCGATCACCACGGTCCTCATCGCTGCGACCGTCATCGTCAGCCTGTCGGCGATCCTTTCGTCCGAGGGGAAGACGCTGTATGACGCCTTCGAGCTCGACAAGACGGCCGTCGCCAATGGCGAGTACTGGCGCCTGTTCACGGTCACGTTGCTGCACGGCAGCCCGCAGCCCGGTGCCTTCGCAGCGTCACTCGCCCACCTCTTCTTCAACATGTACGCGCTCTACCTGGCGGGACCGATCGTCGAGCGCTGGTACGGCTGGGCGTGGTTCCTCCTCATCTACCTGGCATGCGCCGCAGGCGGGTCGGTTGCGAGCTTCGTCTTCGGCGGGCCGTTGCCGTCCGTCGGGGCGTCGGGGGCGATCTTCGGACTGTTCGGGGTGTTGTTGGCCGCCAACCAGCTCCACCACCCCGTCGATCGGCAGAGCCGGATGCTGGTCCGCCAGCTCGGGATGCTGGTCCTCATCAACATCGGTCTCGGGTTCACGATCCCGAATATCGACAACGCTGCTCACCTGGGCGGTCTGGCCACGGGCCTGTGGCTCGGGGCGCTGCTCCCGCCGACCCACGTCCAGACCATGACGTCGATGTGGCAGCGCGCCCGACGGGCGGCATCGGCCCAGACGGCGCACGTGCCCCTCATCGCGCCCGTGCTCGCCGTCGGGGTCGTCGCCTTCGCGGTCGTGGTCGGGATCGTGGCCGGCACGCCGGACCACCTCCTCTAAGCGGACCCGTGTTCGCGACGTTGCTCGGTGGGTTGCCACGTCCGCCGCTCGACGACGACGCCGCGCCGGAGGCGCTGCTCGACGCCTGCCTGGAGCTCCAGCTCGATCACGGCCTCGAGCCGGTCGTCGATGCCGGCTGGAGTCTCTCGGCCGACGGCGTCGCCGAGACGTGGCGAGGGACGGCTGCTCGCACGAAAGCCCTGACCAAAGCCGTCGTCACCGGACCGTTCACAAGCGGTCGACCGGCCGACGTAGTCCGCGGCGGCATGCTCGCGCTTGCCGATGCCGGCTGCCGCTGGATCGAGGTCCATGAACCGGGCGCGGTGGCGATCGGCCAGGATCCGGAGGCGCGCGCTCGGTTCGGCGATGCCCATCGTGCCCTCACGGACGGGTTCGGTGGGGATGTCCATCTATCGCTGGCGATCGTGGGTGGCAACGCGGACACGGCCGGCATCGAGACCATCCTCGCGGGCGCGTACGCGAGCCTGGCCGTCGACCTGATCGGCGGGCCGGACAACTGGCGACTGGCAGTCAACGTCCCGGCAGAGCGAGGCGTGATCTGCGGCGCGGTCTCGACCACGATCGACGACGTCGAGGGACCCGAGGTCCTGCTCTGGGCCGCCGGCTATGCCGCGTCATCGATGGCCCGCGGCTGGGATCGGGTCGGACTGGCGACGGCCGGCCCGCTCACCGACCTGCCCTGGGACGTGGCGGCCGCGAAGCTCCGACGGCTCGGCGACGCGGCCCGCCTCGCGACCGCCTCGCCCGAGGTGCGTCGGGCGGCGATCGATCCACGCGCCATCAATGCCAGGACTGCTGCGGGGTTCTCGGGGCCTGCCCGACCGCCGTCCCCGAACCGCGCCGCTCGACGAGCCCGTCGTCGCACGTGAGCCGTCGACGGCCGACTACCATCGAACGATGACCACCCGCTTCTGGCACGGCTTCGCCGACATGCACCTCGTCAAGGACGCCGAGATCGTGTTCGCCTCCGGCGACGGCGTCTGGCTCGAGACGACCGACGGTCGACGATTCCTCGATTCGACCGCCGCGCTGTGGTACTGCGCGGTCGGGTTCGGGCGTCAGTCGATCGCCGACGCCGTCGCGGACCAGCTCGTCCGGCTGCCCACCTACTCCTCGTTCGGCGCGTACACGACCGAGCCCACCATCCGGATCGCGGAGCGCCTGGCGTCGATGGCGCCCATGGCCGACGCGGTCGTGTTCCTCGGCTCGGGCGGGTCGGACGCGGTCGACACCGCGGCCAAGCTCGCGCGTCGGTATTGGGACGCCGTCGATCGGCCGGGCAAGCGGATCATCGTGTCCCGCGAGCACGGCTATCACGGGATGCACGCCTGGGGCACGTCGCTCGCCGGCATCCCGGGCAACAAAGCGGGCTACGGCGGGGCGTTCATCGACGAGGTCGTCACGGTCGGGGTCTCGGACACCGAGAGCCTCGGTGCGCTGTTCGAGTCGCGCGCCGACGAGATCGCCGCGTTCATCGGTGAGCCGGTGGTCGGCGCCGGCGGCGTCTATCCGCCCGAGCCGTCGTATTGGGCTGAGATCGAACGGCTGTGCCGGGCCCACGACGTGCTGCTCATCGCGGACGAGGTGGTCACGGGCTTCGGCCGGCTCGGCACGATGTGGGGCTCCCAGCGCTACGGGATCGAGCCCGACATGGTGACGTTCGCGAAGGGCGTCACGTCCGGGTACCAGCCGCTCGGCGGGGTGCTGGTCGGGCAGCGCGTCCAGGAACCGTTCTGGGCCGGGTCGACCGCGGGGCCCACGTTCATGCACGGCTACACCTATTCCGGGCACGCGGCCGCATGCGCTGCGGCGCAGGTCAACCTCGACATCATCGAAGGGGAAGGTCTGGTCGAGCGGGTGGGGGCGATGGAGGACGACTTCGGCGCCGCGATCCGCCGACTCGAGGGCGCCCCGCTGGTGGGTGAGGTCCGCACCGTCGGGTTCACGGCGGCCGTCGCGATCGCGCCCGAGCGCCTCGCCGCGGATGCCGGGATCCCGGCACGGGTCGTCGCCGCGGCGCTGCGCCACGGGATCGCCACTCGGGTCCTTCGTGGTCACGCCATCCACATCTCACCGGCCCTGACCATCACCCCCGGCGAGGTCGACACCATGGTCGATGGGTTGGGTGCCGCCCTGGAGGACGTCGCTGCCGGCTGAGTTCAAAAGCGTCGAGGGCGACGGCATCTGGCCGAGGCACTCGACGCTCCCTCCGAGAGGACTCGGCCGTCATGCACCGTGTGGGTGCGAATCGCGAGCGGCGCCCGCTCGCGTCACGCACCGCGGGGCTACCCATCCCACGCATGATGGACGAGCGTCGTACGCAGGAGGCCGCGCCGCTCACTCTTCGCCGGCGACCCCACCCCGTGCGTGATCGACGACCGTCCGGCGCAAAGCTCGGGCCGCACGCGTTCGTCGCGGCGATCGCAGCGCCCGACTTGATTCCGCCCGGTGTCGGTGGGACCATCGGGGTCCCTCGCATCGGCCTGAGGAGAGCGCCGACCCGAGGTCCCTGTGCTCCAGCGGACGCATGCATCGTGATCGTGCCGCGGACCCCTCGGCCGCGCGGCAGGTCATCGTCGAAGGAGGTCCGGCCCGTGGGCGAACACATCTCCCTCACCGTGAACGGAGCACGACACGACCTCGACGTCGAGCCGAGACGGCTCCTTGTCGAGGCCCTGCGCGAGGACCTCGACCTGACGGGCACGCACGTCGGCTGCGACACCAGCCAGTGCGGCGCCTGCACGGTCCACGTCGACGGCATGGCCGTGAAATCCTGCACGATGTTGGCGGTCCAGGCCGACGGCGCGGCCGTCACGACCATCGAGGGCATGGCCGATGGCGACAGCCTTCATCCGCTCCAGGCGGCCTTCTGGGAGAAGCACGGGCTCCAATGCGGCTTCTGCACCCCGGGCATGATCATGACCGCTGCGGACCTCCTCGCCCGCATCCCCGATCCGAGCGAGGACGACATCCGGCACGCGCTCGACGGCAACATCTGCCGCTGCACCGGGTATCACAACATCGTGGCCGCGGTCCGGGCGGCCGCCGTGGCCATGGCGGAGCCGCGCGGCGCGTCGGCGACCGCGCCGGCCTCGGCCTAGGCAGGGAGCGACGACGATGACCGACGTACTCGACGCCCCAGCGACCAGCCCGCTCGGCAAGCCCATCAAGCGAACCGAGGACCCGCGCTTCATCACCGGGAAGGGCCGCTACCTCGACGACATCAAGCTCCAGTCGATGACCCACATGGCCATCCTGCGGAGCCCGTATGCGCACGCCAACATCCGATCCATCGACACCAGTCGGGCCGCATCGATGCCCGGCGTCATCGCCGTGTTCGTCGGCGCCGACATCCCCTACAATCCGCTGCCCATGGCCTGGCCGGCGGGAGGCAGCGCGGGCATCCAGAACAACGTGAGCACCCCACGGGTGCTCGCGACCGACAGCGTCAAGTGGACCGGCGAAGGCGTGGCGGCAGTCGTCGCCGAGACCCCTGCCCAGGCGCGGGACGCGCTCGACGTCATCGACGTCGACTGGGAGCCCCTGCCGGCCGTGGTCGACGCCGAGCAGGCCATCCAGCCCGGCGCGCCGCAGCTCCACGAGAACGCCCCCAACAACGTCGTGTTCGAGTGGTCGGTCGGCGACAAGGCCGGCACCGATGCCGCGGTCGACGGCGCCGAGGTCGTGGTCCGGCAGCGGATCGTCAACCAGCGGCTGATCCCCAACCCGATGGAGACCCGCGGGGACATCGGCTGGTACAACCCGGGCACCGACGAGTACACGGTCTGGATGTCGAGCCAGACGCCGCACATCCAGCGTCTGCTCCTCACCGCCTTCGTGACCGGCATCCCCGAACACAAGGTCCGCTGCATCAGCCCGGACGTCGGCGGAGCGTTCGGCACGAAGATCTTCTGCTATGCCGACATGGCCCTGTGCATGTTCGCCAGCAAGGCCATCGGCGGTCGGCCCGTGAAGTGGGTCGAGGGTCGCCGCGAGAACTACCAGTCGACGATCCACGGCCGCGACCACATCACCTACCTCGAGATCGCGGGCACGCGCGACGGCGAGGTGACCGGCCTGCGCGTGAAGACCTTGGCGAATCTCGGCGGGCGTCTATCCACGATCGGGCCCGGCATCCCGACCACGCTGTATGCCCGGGTCCTGTCGGGCTGCTACAAGATCCCGAACGTCTATGCCGAGGTGACCGGGGTCTACACCAACACGACGTTCGTCGACGCGTACCGCGGCGCCGGGCGGCCGGAGGCGACCTACGTCATCGAGCGGGCGATGGACCTGTTCGCGGCCGAGATCGGGATGGATCGGGCCGAGCTGCGCCGCCGCAACTTCATCGCCAAGGACCAGTTCCCGTACGAGAACCCGTCGGGGCTCGGTACCGCCAGCGGCGGAGCCAAGATCTACATCGACTCCGGCGACTACGAGCCGGCCATGGACATGGCGCTCGCGACGGTCGGCTATGCCGACCTGGCGGCCAAGAAGGCCGAGGCCCGGTCCCGCGGCAAGCTCCTCGGGATGGGGTTCAGCACCTACATCGAGGTCTGCGGCGTCGCGCCCTCGAAGTGGATCGGCGCCGTCGGCGAGGGGTGGGGCGCCGCGATGTGGGAGTCGTCCAACATCAAGGTCCACCTGACCGGCAAGGTCGTGGTCACGATGGGTACCCAGCCCCAGGGGCAGGGCCACGAGACGACGTACGCCCAGGTCGTGGCCGACCAGCTCGGCGTCCCGATCGAGGACGTCGTCGTCCAGCACTCCGACACGCAGGGCACGCCATTCGGGTACGGCTCGTACGGTTCCCGCACCAGCTCGGTCGGGATGACCGCCGCCATCAAGGCCGCAGACAAGATCCGCGACAAGGCCCGGCGCTATGCCGCGCACATGCTCGAGGCGTCTCCCGAGGACATCGAGGTCAGCGGTGCGGAGTACAGCGTCCGCGGGAGCCCCGACAAGAAGAAGACGATCCAGGAGATCGCGTTCGCGCTCGACCTGGCGTTCGACACGCCGGAGGGCATGGAGCCGTACCTCGACGAGACGGCCTACTACGACACCCCGAACTGCACCTGGCCCTTCGGGACGCACGTCGCCGTGGTCGAGATCGACGAGGAGACCGGCGTCGTCGACCTCGTGCGCTACGTCGCGGTCGATGACGTCGGCAACAAGATCAACCCGCTGATCGTCGATGGCCAGCTCCACGGTGGCATCGCCCAGGGCGTCGGCCAGGCGCTCTGGGAGGGCGCCGTCTACAGCGACGACGGACAGCTCCTGACCGGCTCGATGCTCGACTACGCGCTGCCGAAAGCATCGCGCCTGCCGAACTTCGAGCTCGACCAGACGGTGACCCCATCGCCCGTCAACCCGCTGGGGGTCAAAGGCGTCGGCGAGGCCGGAGCGATCGCCTCGACTGCCGCCACGGCCAACGCGGTCATGGACGCCCTGAGCCCGCTCGGCGTCAAGCACCTCGACATGCCCTACAGCTCCCAGAAGGTCTGGCAGGCGATCCAGTCGGCGAAGGGAGGCCCGGCATGATCCCGGCGGCATTCGAGTACGAACGACCGACGACGATCGAGGGCGCGCTCTCGGCGTTGGCCGGTGGGGACGCCAAGGTCCTCGCCGGCGGCATGAGCCTGCTGCCACTGATGAAGCTGCGGCTGGCGCAACCAGGCCGACTAGTCGACATCGGCCGGCTGTCGGAGCTCAAGGGCGCCGGCCCGACCGACGAGGGCGGCTTCCAGGTCGGGGCGCTTGTGACGTACACCGAGGCCATGGCCGCGACCGCGCTGGATTTCGCGCGCGACTGCATCAGCCAGATCGGCGACGTCCAGGTCCGAAATCGTGGCACGGTCGGCGGAGCCATCGCCCATGCCGATCCCGCGTCGGACCTGCCGGCGTTGGCGCTCGCTCTCGACTACTCGGTCGTCCTGCGCTCGGCGCGCGGGGAGCGGGTCGTGCCACTCGACGGTTTCCTCACCGGGGCGTTCTCCAGCGCCATGGGACCCGACGAGATCCTGACCGCCCTCCGGCGTGGACCCTTGCCCGGCGGCGCGCGTGGCGCGTACCGCAAGCTCGCCCACCCGGCGTCCGGCTACTCGATCGTCGGGGTGTGCGCCGTGGTGGCGTCGGCGGGTGACTCGGTATCCCACGCGCGCGTGGCGATCACCGGCGTCGGCGAGGTGGCCTACCGGGCGAAGGCGGTCGAGGCGGCCCTGATGGGCAGCGACGGATCTGCGTCCGCCGTGGCCGCCGCAGCCGCTCATGCCGCGGAGGGCCAGACCGTCAACAGCGACATCTACGCGGATCGCGCCTATCGATCGACGATGGCGGAGGTCTATACCCGTCGCGCGATCGAGGCCGCGCTCGGCCGCTAGCGCGCACTCGTCCTCGCGTCCCCGCGTGCGCGTCGAACGGGTCGCTCCTGGCCGACGCGCACCGGCGTCGCTGGTCAACGCCGTCCTCACCCGCGACCTGACGGTCGCCGGCCAGCGCTGGGAGAAGGGTCGCCGATTATCGGCCGATGACCTTCGGGCACTGGCCGGCGAGGAGCCGGGGCCGGCGGTCAGCGTCGTGATCGCCGAGCGTGGCGAGCTCCACGAGGACGAAGCGGCATTGCGCTTGGCCAAGGCCATCGCCGGACCGAACCTCGAGGTGCGGGGCCCCAACCAGAGCCGCCTCGACCTTGTCGCGTCGACTCCGGGTGTCGTGACGATCAGGATCACGGAACTCGAGCGGATCAACCGGCTGGACCCGCTCGAGGTGTTCACGGTCTTCGACGGCCAGATCGTCGAGCGCGGCGACCTCGTGGCGAGCGTCAAGGTGGCCCCCCACCTGGTCGATGCGACCGTCGTGGAGGCCGGCAGTCGGATCGCCGGGTTCGGTAGCCAGCCGATCGTCTCCGTGGCGCCATTCGCCGAGCGGCGGGTAGGGGTCGTCGTGAAGGAATCCGTGCGGGCGACGGCCCGGGACCGATTCGAGGCCTCGGTCCGGGCCAAGGTGGAGGGGCTCGGGTCGAAGGTCCTCGACATCGTCTACGTCGAGGACGACCCGGACGCCGTCGAGACCGCCGTCGCCAGGTTCACGCGCGGCGCCGACACGTCCGACCTGATCCTGACCGCGGGTTCGGCCAGCACCGACCCGCAGGACGCGTTCTTCGTCGCGATCGAGGGGCTCGGCGGTCGAGTCGTGCGACGGGGCGTGCCGTCGCATCCGGGCTCCATGCTCTGGCTGGCTCGGGTCGGGAGCACGGCCATCCTCGGCCTGCCGACGTGCGGAGCGTATTCGAAGGCCACGGCCGTCGACTTGCTGCTGCCTCGCCTGCTGTCCGGCGAGCCGGCTTCGGAGGCGACCGTGGCCAAACTGGGCCACGGTGGGATCCTCACGCGGTCGCAGCGGTTCCGTTTCCCGCGCTACGCGCGCGAGCTCGACGCGCCCGACGGGTGAGCGCCACCCGCCGGCGCGGAACTCGCCAGAGCATCCGGATCGTCGACGCCATGGCGACAGAGCTCGGTTCATTCGCTCAGCCATCCGAGGCCGTGTAGCATCCGGGGACCATGACCGACCCCCGCGACCGACCCGAGGGCACCCGCTCGATCGAGGCCCTGACCGACGACTTCCGCCGGCGCGACTACATCACGGATCGGTCGCTGGCGACGGCGGTGTTCCTCGCTCTCGAACTGGAGCGGCCGCTGCTGCTCGAAGGGGAGGCGGGCGTCGGCAAGACCGAGCTTGCCAAGGTCCTGGCCGCCAGCCTCGATGCGCGGCTGATCCGCCTGCAGTGCTACGAAGGCCTCGACGTCAACACCGCGGTCTACGAGTGGAACTACCCGCGTCAGATGCTCGAGATCCGCCTGCTGGAGGCGCGCGGCGAGGCCGAACACGCCAGTGCCCACGACATCTTCGGCTCCGAATTCCTGATCCGGCGCCCACTGCTCCAGGCGCTCGAAAGCGACGACGGCGTCGCCCCGGTGCTGTTGATCGACGAGATCGACCGTGCCGACGAGGAGTTCGAGGCCTACCTGCTGGAGATCCTGTCCGATTTCCAGGTCACGGTCCCCGAGATCGGCACGATCACAGCCGCTCGGCCGCCGCGGGTCATCCTCACCAGCAACCGGACGCGGGAGGTCCATGACGCCCTCAAGCGCCGCTGCCTCTACCACTGGATCGACTATCCGACGGCCCAGAAGGAATTCGAGATCGTCCTGGCCCGCGTCCCGACGGCCCCGGAGCGCCTGGCCCGTGACGTCGTCGGGTTCGTGCACCGCCTGCGGGAGGCCGACCTGACCAAGGTCCCGGGCATCGCCGAGACGCTCGATTGGGCCGCCGCCCTCCTGTCGCTCGGCGCCCGAGAGCTCAGGCCCGAGCTGGTCGACGAGACGCTCGGGGTCGTCCTCAAGTACGAAGAGGACATCCGCCATATCCGGGGCGAGCAGGCGGCCCGGATGCTCACCGAGGTCGCGGCACGCGGCTGACCCGCTCCGAACGCCCGAAGCCCGAGGTGGCCTGATGACGTTCCCGGTCCAGGTGGGGCCGTCGACGATCACGATCAACCGTGATGACCGGGTCCTCATCAGCCAGCCGGACGCGCGGATCCTGGGAGAGGGGGACGGGTTCTTCACGCGGGATACTCGCTTCGTCTCCGGGTACGACCTGTGGATCAACGGCCGGCGTCCGATCCTCCTGAGTTCAGCGCCGATCCAGTCGTTCTCGGCACGGTTCGAGTTCACGAACGAGTTGTCGGTCGACGCCGGCGGCGTGATCGAGCGCCAGTCGCTCGCGCTCCGAATCGATCGGACGCTGACCGAGGCGGTCCACGAGGACCTCGACCTCGCCAACTACGCCCGACGTCCCGTCCGGCTGACCATCGAGGTCGCGTTCCTGTCCGACTTCGCCGACATCTTCGATGTCAAGGCAGACGCCGTCGTGCGGCGTGGCGAGATCAACAGTCGCTGGTTCAAGTCGCGCGGGGAACTGCGGACCGCGTACGTCAACGGCCCGTTCCGTCGGGAGCTGATCGTGGCGGTCGAGCGGTCGGGCTCGACGCCCCAGTTCGCCAACGGCCGGCTCGTCTTCGTCGCCACGATCCCTCCCAAGGGGGAGTGGCACACCTGCCTCAAATGGCTACCGGTGACGCGCTCGCATCGGCGGTTCGTGACCCTCGAGTGCAATGCCGTCGACGCGCCGCTGCGCAACGTCATCCGCGACCGCCTGCCGCACGTCCGGATCCGCACGCCGAATCCCATCGTGGATCGCGCCTGGGACCAGGCCGTCCACGACCTCGAGGCGCTCCGGCTCGAGGACCCGACCTTCGAGCGCGGGGTCTTCATCCCGGCCGCTGGCGTTCCATGGTTCGTCACGTTGTTCGGACGGGACTCGCTGATCGTGTCGATGCAGGGCATCTCCGGATTCCCGGAATTCGCGGCCGGGGCGCTGCGCCGCCTGTCCGAGCTGCAGGCGACTGCCGACGACCCGGAACGCGACATGGAACCCGGCAAGATCCCGCACGAGATCCGGCACGGCGAGCTGGCCCAGCTCGGGATCCTGCCGTTCCAGCCGTACTACGGGACGCACGATGCGACGAGCTTGTTCGTCATCGTGCTGTCCTACCTCTACCACTGGACCGGGGACGTGGGCTTGCTGCGGCGCTATCTGCGGCACGCGGAGTCGGCGATGGCCTGGATCGATCGCTATGGCGACCGCGATCGCGATGGGCTCCAGGAATACGCCACACGGTCATCCCACGGGTTCTACAACCAGGGCTGGAAGGATGCCCACGACGCCATCCCCGCTGCCGACGGGACGATCGCGCCCCTGCCGATCGCGACGTGCGAACTCCAGGGCTACGCCTACGACGCAAAGCTGCGGATGGCCGAGATCTACGACGTCCTCCAACGACCCGCCGATGCTCGTCGACTTCGGCGCGAGGCGAAGCGCCTGTACGACCGGGTCAACGATGCCTTCTGGTGGGAGGAGGAGGGCACCTACGCCCTCGGCCTGGATGGTCGCAAGGCGCAGATCCGGAGCGTCGCGTCGAATGCCGGCCACCTGCTCCAGTCGGGCATCGTCCCGCCGGACCGGGCGGCCCGCGTCGTCCAGCGCCTCATGGCCGACGACATGTGGTCCGGCTGGGGCGTTCGCACGCTGTCCTCCGACCACCCCGCGTACAACCCGTTCTCGTACCACACCGGCTCGGTCTGGCCGCACGACAACGCCTCGATCGCGGGTGGCTTCCGACGGTATGGGTTCCCCGACGAGGCGGCGAAGGTGGCCAAGGGCATCTTCGATGCCGCCGAGCGGCTGGTCGGGCTCCGGCTGCCGGAGTTGTTCTCCGGCCTGCCCCGGGTGTCGGCCAGCTTCCCCGTGCCGTATCTCGGGGCCAACGTCCCGCAGGCGTGGGCGGCCGGATCCATCTTCCGCTTCGTGGCCGTGCTGTGCGGGCTGCACGCGACGGTCAGCCCCGAGGGCTCGCGCCTGTACGTGGATCCCGTGCTACCGCCCTGGATGCGCGAGATCTCGATCTCGGACCTGCGCATCGGCACCGGCGCGCTCGGACTCCACCTGGTCGATGGGACGGTGGAGGTGACCTCGAACACCTCTGGATATGAGGTCGTCCACGGACCGGCGCCCGGGCCGCTGGGCAGGCGGGGGCCGGGCGTGGCAGAGTCACGACATGCAGGCGCCTGACGACCCGGCCATCGTCACGGCCCCATGGGGACCGCAGGTCGACGGCCGACGACTCCTCCACGAGGCGGTCGGGTTCGGGCGGGCGCTGCGCGCGGCGGGTCTCCATATCGACCTCGGCGCTGCCGTGGACTATGCCCGGGCGCTGCCCCTCGTGGACATCGGCTCGCGCGAGCAGGTCCGAGCCGCCGGCGAGGCGATGTTCGTCCGCCGGCGCGACGACCGCGAGACGTACGACCGGGTGTTCGACCGGTGGTGGCGGGCCCGCGGCCGACGCGCAGGCGACTTCCACGCGCCACCGCTCCAGCGACCCACCGACGCCGACGCGGCCACCGAGGAGGATCCGAGCGGCCAGGCCGACCCGGCCCCGGGCGAGGAACGCGCCTCGAGCCGCCCCGACGAATGGGGCGTGCCCATCCCCTCGGCCGGTGACGACGACGGCGACGATGGCGAGGACATCGAGGGCGTGGTCGTGGCACCCGATGCCTATTCGCGTGGCGAGATGCTCCGACATCGCGAGTTCGACCGGATGACGCCGGCCGAGCTGCGCGATGCCGAACGCCTGGTCGACCAGTTGATCCCGCGCCTGGAGCGTCGGCGGACCAGGCGCTACGAGCTGCACTCGCACGGCCGCCGACTGGCGCCCCGGGCGATGTTCCGGCGGAACCTCGGCACGGGCGGCCAGCTGATGTCCTGGGTCTGGCGGCGGCAGATCAAGGAGCCGCGCTCGATGGTGGTCCTGTGCGACATCAGCGGCTCGATGGAGCGCCATTCGCGGCTCCTCCTGCGGTTCGTGCAGGCCCTGTCGTCGGCCAGTGAGGTCCGTGCGGAGTCGTTCGTGTTCGGTACCCGACTCACCCGCGTGACGCGCCTCCTGCGCGACAAGGACCGCGACCGGGCCCTGGCCCGAGTGAGCGAGACCGTCAACGACTGGGCGGGTGGGACGCGCATCGGCGAGAGCTTCCGGACGTTCAACCAGCAGTGGGCCCGGCGCTCCCTGCGGACGAGCGGCGTGGTCGTCGTGGTGTCGGATGGCTGGGACCGTGGCGATCCCGCGCTCGTCGCGAGTGAGACGGCCCGCCTGCGGCGCAACTGCCACCGGCTGGTCTGGCTCAACCCGCTGGCCGGCACGCCCGGCTACCAGCCACTGGCCGGCGGGATGCGGGCCGCCTTCCCCTACATCGACGACTTCCTGCCGGCGGGGACCGTCGCCTCGCTCGAGCGGCTGGGCGAGATCCTCGGCGGGGTCCGGTCGGCCGACACACGCCACGGTGCGGAGGCGGCCGCCCACGCGGCCCTCCCCGGCGTGGCCGACCTGATCGACGTGTCACCGCCACCCGTCGTGGGCGGCACCCCGACCGACCCGCATGCTGCGAGGCCCATCCGATGAAGGAACTGCTCGACACCCTGGCGACCTGGCGGCAGGAGGGGATCGGCGCCGGCCGGGCGGTCGTCGTCCGGACGTTCGGCTCCGCGCCGCGTCCCGAAGGGGCGGTGCTGGTGTTCGCCGATGACGGCCGGATCGCGGGCTCGGTCAGTGGTGGCTGCGTCGAGGGCGCCGCCGCCGAGCAGATCGAACGGGCGCGAGCCACCGGCAAGACCCGCGTCATCCGCTACGGGATCAGCGACGAGCAGGCCTGGGACGTCGGCCTGGCCTGCGGGGGGACCATCGATGTGCTCGTCGAGCCGAGCGTGCCCGCGCCGGCGGTCGAGGCCGCCACGAGCTCGCTCGGGGCCGGCGGTCGCGGCGCGGCGGTGATCACCCCGCTGCCGGCCGACGCGCCGCCAGCGGACTTCGGGCTGCACGAGCCGGGCGACGGTGCGCCGCCCGAGGATCGGCTCGTGGTCCACGAGGACGGCCGGCTCGACGGGACCCTCGGCGATCCCGGGCTCGATGCCGCCCTGGTCGAGCGGGCGCTCGAGCAACTCCGACGGGGCCAGTCCGCCACCGTCGAGCTCGGTGGTCGAGCGCTGTTCATCGAGGCGTTCCCGGTCCGACCGCGACTGGTGGTCGTCGGTGCGGTCGAGGTCGCCCGTTCGCTCGTCCGTCTGGCGCACGAGCTCGGGTTCGAGACCGCCGTGATCGACGGACGAGCGTCGTTCGCCACCCACGAACGCTTCCCGACGGTCGACCAGCTCGTGGTCGGCTGGCCGGACGAGGTCGCCGACGCCATCGGGCTGGGGCCGAACGACGCGGTCGCCGTCCTCACCCACGACGTCAAGTTCGACGAGCCGGCGATCGTCGAGGCGTTGCGTCGCGGCTGTCGGTATGTCGGTGCCGTCGGATCGCGGAAGACCCAGGCGGACCGGCGCCAGCGCCTGCGCGAGGCGGGCGTCGATGAGGCGGCGCTCGCACGCCTGCGCGGCCCGATCGGCCTTGATCTCGGCGGGCGCCAACCGGCCGAGACGGCACTCGCGATCCTGTCCGAGATCGTTGCGGAGCGGTTCGGCGGTTCGGGCCGGCCGATGCGCGATCGGGCAGCCGAAGAAGCCGGTACCCGGGTCGCCCTCGAGGGCACGCCCGTGACCGCGGGCTGAGGAGCGTGCGATGAAGGGCGATCGGGTGGAGGTCGTGGTCGACACCGGCGGTGCCGTGCAGACGTTCGACATCGTGGCGAGCCGGGCGGGCCGGCGGATCGAGGTGACGACCGCGCGCGGCGTCGTCGAAGTGACCGAAGTGACCCGTGGCGGTACCCCGGTGCGCACCGGACGGTTCATGGCCAGCCGGCTCATCGCCCTCGTCGAACATCCTGCGCGCGAGGGCGACTCGACCGTCGAGGTCGTCACTCGCCGACGGCTTGGCGCCAAGGACGGGTCAGGTGGTCGGGGAGGACGTCGCGAACCGACGCCGGGCCTGTTCGACGAGCAGGCCGGCGGGAGCGTGGACGATCGCTGACGGTCGGTCGGTCCCCTTCCCAGACTCGGAGTCATCGGGGTCATCGGGCGGGGCCAGCCGCAGGGTCGCGGCGATCGTGCTCGCGGCGGGGGCTGGCTCCCGGTTCGGTGGGGGCAAGCTCCTCGCGTCGGTCGAGGGCCGGCCGATGCTCCAGCACGTCCTCGATCGACTCGCCGCGGCGGGCCTGGACGAGGTCGTGGTCGTGGTCGGGGAGGGCGCCGATTCCGTCGAGTCCGGGATCGACTGGCACGCCGAACGCCGCGTCCGCAACCCCGATCCGTCGCGCGGCCTGTCGAGCTCCGTGCAGGTCGGGATCGAGGCGCTGGCGAGCGACGTCGATGCGGCGCTGATCGTGCTCGGAGATCAGCCACGGTTGCCGGCCCGCGCCGTCCGGGCATTGCTCGACGCGGCCGGGGATCTCGATCACGAGCGGCCCATCGCGGTGCCGCGCTACCCAGGCGACGGCGGCCGGAACCCCGTGCTGGTCGACCGGTCGGCCTTCGGGCTGGTGGCTCGGGCGACCGGGGATCGCGGCCTCGGGCCGCTCATCGACGCGAACGCCGCGCTCGTCCGCGAGATCCCGATCCAGGTCGAAGGCGGCAATCCGGATGTGGACACGCGCGCCGACCACGTGCGACTCCTCGAGTCCGCCTGGGCGTCCCGCGTGATCGCCAACTCGGAGCAAGTCGACCGATTCCGCGAGGTCCCCGACGGCACCGACTTCTACGCTCCCGTCACGGGGCTGTTCCGGGCCGATCCGCGCCGGACGGACGAACCAGCGCTCGACGCCTTGCTCCGCCTCGTTCGTCCGGGCGACACGTGGCTCGACATCGGGGCGGGTGCGGGTCGCTACGCGCTGCCGGTCGCGCTGGCCCTGGCGCCATCCGGGGGACGGGTCATCGCCCTTGATGCGTCGCCGGGCATGCTCGACGCGTTGCTCGGGCTGCAGGCCGAGCACGGGGTGACCGACGTCGAAGTCGTCGAGACTCGATGGCCGCCGCGCGACGGCTCCCTCGATCGGTTCGCCTGCGATGTCGCGCTGATCGCCCACGTCAGCTACGACATCGAGGAGATCGGGCCGTTCATCGCGGCGATGGAGTCGGTCGCGCGTCGTCTGTGCGTGGCGGTGCTGATGGAGCGCCAGCCGTCGTCGATCGCGGATGCGTGCTGGCCGCCGGTGCACGGCGAGGCCCGCGTCCCGCTGCCGGCGCTGCCTGAATTCGTCGAGTTGCTGCGGGCCCGCGGTCGGGAGGTGACCGTCGACATGCTGGAGCGAGAGCCCCGGCGGTTCGGTTCTCGCGACGAGCTCGCTGGATTCCTCCGGCGGCAGCTCTGGGTGGAGCCGGGGAG
>DASSMQ010000074.1:0-22200 GCA_035688805.1 Candidatus Limnocylindrales bacterium | reverse complement strand
CCCGCCGCGGTCTGCTGCCGGAGCAGGCGGACGACGGCCCGCTCCTCGGCACGATCCGAGCCGACCGGAGGCTCGGCCTGGTCCTCGGCTGCCTCGACCAGGGCGCCGCGAAGGCGTCCGTCGAGGTAGGCCTCGAGCACGGCCGGATGGACGTAGCTCCCGCGGGCCACCGAGGGCGTATTGCCGAGCCGTTCGGCCGTCATCCGGATGGCTTGGACGACGTTGCGTCGGGCGGCGGGCGCATGGTCCTCCGGCTGGAGGCCGCGTAGCGCGCGATATGCCAGGACGGTACCGGCCCAGGTTCGGAAGTCCTTTGCCGTGAATCCGCCGCCCGTGATCTCGCGCAGGTAGCCGTTCACATCCTCCGAGGCGACGTCGTGCGGGTCACCATCCTCGCCGATGTACTGGAAGAGCTCCTGCCCTGGCAGCTCCTGGCAGCGCCGGACGATCCCAGCCAGCCGACGATCGCGCAGGCCCACGTCGTGCATCGCCCCCGACTTGCCTCGGAACCGGAACCGGACACGCGTGCCGGTCACCTGGGCATGCCGACCACGCAAGGTGGTCAGCCCGAACGAGCGGTTGAGCCTGGCGTATTCGTCGTTGCCGACCCGGATCAGGGTGGACTCCAGCAATCGCACGACCGCAGCGAGGACCTTCTCGCGGGGCAAGCCCGGCAGCGCCAGGTCCTGGTCGCAACGGCGGCGGATCGCCGGCAACGCCTCCGCGAACGCGATCATCCGCTCGAATTTGTCGACGCCGCGGCGTGCGCCCCAGCGTGGGTGATACCGGTATTGCTTGCGACCCCGGGCATCGCGGCCGGTCGCCTGGAGGTGGCCGTTGGGCCACGGGCAGATCCAGACGTCGGTCCAGGCCGGCGGGATGGCCAGCGCGTCGATTCGGGCACGAACGGCCCGGTCACGGATCACCGAGCCATCCAGATCTCGGTAGCTGAAGCCACGGCCGGTGCGACGGCGCGTGAATCCCGGGCGGGCATCGGTCGCGTAGCGGAGCCCGCTCGTCCGAGCGGCGGCGCGTGCGTCGGCTTCGATGTCGGTCATGGCGCGAACGTAGCGGAGCGCGGGTCGCAGCGGGACCATCGCCCGGGGTTCGCTACGTCACTGCAACCTCGCATCCGGTCCGGTCCGTCCGCCCGATAGCCACCCGCCCGGATACTCGGGTCCGGGTCCCATCGCGACACAGGTTCTGGGGGGATGTCGCCATGGGACCCCCCCAGCCCTGCCGGCAGGCCGTCGAGGAGACCCCCAGTTGGACGCCGTGACCATCACCCGGGCCAGCAAGCGCTTCGGCGACGTCGTCGCCGTCGATGACGTCAGCCTGTCCGTCGCACCGGGGACCATCCTCGGCATCATCGGGCCCTCGGGCGCGGGCAAGACGACGCTCGTCCGGATGATGACCGGGGCCCTGGCGCCGACCGATGGCGAGATCCGGGTGATGGGCGAGGACCCGCGGACGTTCGGTCGACAGGCCCGCGAGCGCGTCGGGTACATGCCGCAGCTGTTCGCCCTGTACCCCGACCTGACGACCCGCGAGAACGTCGATTTCGTCGCATCACTGTTCGGGATGCTCTGGCTTCGCCGGCATCGCAGGACCCGCGAGGTCCTCCAGATGGTCGGGCTGTGGGACGCCCGCGGCCGACGCGCCGGCAACCTGTCAGGCGGGATGCAGCGGCGATTGGAGCTGGCATCGGCCCTCGTCCATGACCCGCAGGTCGCCTTCCTTGACGAGCCGACGGCAGGCAGCGACCCGCTGTTGCGGGCGGCGATCTGGAAGGGCCTGCGCGAGCTTGCCGACGCGGGCCGCACGCTCCTCGTCACGACCCAGTACGTCGACGAGGCCGAGTCCTGCGATGACGTGGCCCTGATCGCCGGCGGTCGGCTCATCGCGACCGGCACCCCCCAGGCCTTGCGCCACGAGGCGCTGGGCGGCGACATCATCACCGTCGAGACGGACGACGACGTCGATGCCCGGACGGTCGGCGGCGTGCCTGGCGTTCGGCGCATCGAGCAACGCGGACCACGCGAGCTGTGGGTCACCGTCGCGGACGCCGCCACCACCCTGCCCGACGTGGTCGAGGCGATCACCGCCGCCGGCGGCAGCATCCGATCGGCGACCGAGACGCGCCCGTCATTCGACGAAGTGTTCGCGTTGTTGGTCGAGCGCGACCGCCGCCGACGCGAGGTCGAGGTCGCCCGCGGTCCAGGCAGCGAGCCGTCGAGCGGCGAGGCCGCCTGATGCGCGCGATCCTCACGCCACTCGTCCGGATCCTGGCCTTCGTCGGCAAGGAGATCATCGAGACCTTCCGCCGACCCGGAGCGATCCTGAGCCTGATCCTCGGCCCGTTCCTGATCATGGCCATCTTCGGACTGGGCTACAACGGGATCAGACGACCCCTCGAGACGATCGTGGTGGCCACGGCATCGACCCACCTGCCTACCGACGTCGCCACCTACCAGCAGCTGGCCGGTCCACCGTTGCGCATCGTCTCGGTGATCGCCGACCGGGCAGCTGCCGAGGCAGACCTCCGGGCCGGCAAGGTCGACATGGTCGTCGTCGCCCCCGAGGATCCAGAGGCCCGGTTCCGGGCGGGGCAGCAGTCGGTGTTCGAGATCATCATCGACGCGGTCGATCCGGTCGACGAGAACTACGCGGGCTTCCTCGCGGCGGGTCTGTCCGACGCGGTCAACCGGCAGGTCATCCAGCAGGCCGTCCAGGAAGGGGAGGCATTCGCCATCGACGCGGGCCAGCCGCAGATGGCGCACGTGCCACCGAACGTCGTCGCGGCGCCGACGCGGGCCGACGTGACGAACGTCGCGCCGTCCAAGCCCGCTGTCGTCGCGTTCTTCGGGCCTGCGGTGCTGGCCTTGATCCTCCAGCACCTGGCCATCACCCTGGTCGCCCTGTCGCTCGTGCGCGAACGCTCCAGCGGTGTCATGGAACTCTTCCGGATCTCACCCCTGAGCGCTGCGGAGGTCCTCGCCGGGAAGGTCGTGGCGTTCGGCGTGCTTGGGGCCGGCGTCGCGGCGCTGACCCTGTTCCTCCTGACCAACGGATTCTCGATCCCGGTGCTCGGGCCGCCCGCCCTGATCGCCGGGACGATCGGGCTGCTGCTCCTCGCCTCGCTGGGATTCGGGCTGCTGATCGCCATGCTTTCGGACTCCGAGCGACAGGCGGTCCAGCTCTCCTTGCTGGCCCTCCTCGCGTCGGTGTTCTTCGGCGGGTTCGTGATGGCCATCGACCAATTCACGCGGCCGGTGCGGATCCTGGCCTACGGCCTGCCCGTCACCCACGGCATCCGCCTCCTGCAGGATCTCCTGTTGCGGGGCGAGACCAACCACGTCTGGGAGTTCGGGGCGCTGGCGTTGATCGCGCTGGCGACGTTGGTCGCCGCCTGGCTGTTGCTGCGGCGCAACATGACCACCGCGTAGGGATCGGCCGCGGGTCCTGCGCCCGCTGCCACTTCGCTGCAAGGCCGCGATCGACGCCTCGCGTCCATCCGTCGCTTACCTCCTGCCAAGGTGATCGCTACCGCTGTGGAGGCGATGGATCATGATCAACGACCCCGAGTTCGAGAAGTTGCGACACGAGGACGAGGACCCCAAGGTCACCGAGCCGGACGACCCGGCGACGCGCGGGGACGATGCCATCGCCGAGCGCACGCCGCCCAAGGACCAGACGAGCGTCTGGACGCGCGAGGGCGCTGACGCCCCGGACGCGGCGGACATCGAGGATCCAAAGACCCAGCAGTGACCGTCCCGGCCGTCCCCACCCCTGTGCTCGTCGATCGGCGACGGCGTCCGCGACCACGTCGCGACGCGCCGATGCGGCCGCCTGTGCGGCCGCTGGACGATGGGGCGACCGAGGTCGTCCGGGTGATCGAGTTCGCGTGGATGGTCGGCGACTCGATCCAGCCCGTGCTGATGGTCGAGCGCCAGTTGTTGGACTAGCGGTCCGACCCCACTTCCACGCTCCGTCTGGCTTCTCGCCCGGTCTCGGGATCCGGACGCCCGGTGTCGAACACCGGTCGGCCGGCGCTGATGCCGGCCCGGTCCGCAGTGGGCAACCGGCGCGGCGCGATCCGAGCGATGTCCGCGTCATCCGCCTCCGAACGTGGCAGCAGGGCACGGTAGATCGCCTCGTAGCCGTCGGTCATGCGCTCGACGGAGAAGCGGTCGAGCACCGAGGCCCGGATCGCCTCGCGATCGAGGTCGGCCACCCGATCCACCTTGTAGGCCATCGCCGTGACGTCATCGCCGAAGAACCCGTCGATCCCGTCGCGGATGATCTCGGGCAGGGCGCCGGTGCGGCGGGCGATGACCGGCGTTCCGCAGGCGAGCGCCTCGATGGCCACCAGGCCGAACGGTTCCGGCCACGAGCCTGGCATCAGGGTCGCGTAGCTGTCGGCGAACAGCTGGTCGCGCTCGACCTGGGAGAGCTCGCCGAGGAACTCGACGTCGGCTCCGGCCTCGTCGAGCGCGGGCTTGAAGACGGCGTCGAAGTACTCCCGCTCGGCACCGCCCGGAGCGACCTTCGCCGCGATGCGCAAGGGGCGACCGATGGACCTGGCGATCTCGATGGCCTCGACCGGACCCTTCTCGATCGCGATCCTGCCGACGAAGCAGAGCGCGTCACTGCGCTTCCGCCCGAACGGCGCATCGGACAGTCGCAGGCCGTTGTGGACGACCCCCGCCCATGGCAGGTCTGGATGGGTGGACCGCTGGTTCTCGCTGATCGCGACCAGGCCCTTCGGCGGGCTTGCGAACAGCCCCTCGGCCCATGGCGTGTCAAGACGACCGTGGAATGACGATACGACCGGGACTGGGCTGACACGGGCGAGCAGGAGGCTCATCCACTCGAGGTGACTGTGGATGATGTCGAAGTCGGCGAGTCGGGCCAGGACTTCGTGGACGGTCTGCTGCATGTACGGCAGTGAGTCGCCGGTGTAGCCGATGGGCCGGAGCGCTTCCGGCACCGTGGCGATGTGCCGGCCGGGAACGACCGAATCACCGCTCGCGAAGGTGGTCACCTCGTGACCGCGCCGGTCGAGCTCGGTGACGAGTCCATGGACGATCCGCTCCGTACCGCCGTACGCGAGCGGCGGGACCCGCTCGAAGGGAGGGGCGACCTGGGCGATCCGGAGCGGTGCTGACATGGGAATCGAACCTCGCGAACGTTGCGACCGCGAGCCCCGCCGGGCGGGACTCGCGGTCAGTGTGGCACTCCCGGCCGATCGCCGGGTGGATCGTCCTCGATCAGCGGTCGCGATCGGGATCCAGCAGGCGGTCGTCCTCGGCGCGCTCCTCGGTCTTGTCACCGACGCCCGCACCCCCCGCGGCCCCGACGGCACCACCGACCACGGCACCCGGAGGTCCCGCGATCGCCCCGCCGGCCAGCGCACCGGCCGCGGCGCCGCCGATCGCGCCGGTCCCGGCGCCAGCCTCGTCGTCGCCTTCTGCGGCCTCACCGGCCACCGCTCCGGCGACGGCCCCGATGCCACCGCCGACCACGGCCCCGACCGGTCCGCCGACGGCAGCGCCGACAGCGGCGCCCCCGAGCGCGCCGGCGCCGGCGCCGACCGCCTCGGTGCCATGCTCGTCATGGTCCCGGTCGACATGCTCGTCGACCATCGGATCGGTGCGCGGGTCCCGAGCGGGGTCCGTCGCGTCCCAGCCGCGACCCTCGTTGAGCAGGTCGTCGTCTGTGGTCCGCGGATCCCGCAGGTCTCGTTCTCGGTCCATGGGTGATTCCTCCTTCGCGCCGGGATCGCCCCGGCCATCGAACCGTACGGTTCGCCCGCGGCCGGACTCGTCAATCCGGCGCGACCTCGCCTTGCAGGCGGCTTTCAGCGAACGAGCGGGGGGCGGGCGGACCTGGTCCATACTTGGCGCTCGGATCGACCCGCTCGTGGGAGGACCGTCGTGACCGACGATCGCAGCGGACTTGGGCAGCGCGCCTCGGGGCGCGCCAAGGGTGAGATCGCACGCGTCCGGGACGTCCGCTTCGGAACGGGTCAGGCGATCCTGGCCGGGCTGTTCATCGGCTGGTTCGGGATCGCGGTCAAGGCCGCGTTCAACGAAGCGATCGATGGCGACACCGGCTACATCCTGCTGATGGCGGCGGCGGTCCTCGCCGCGTGGTTCGCTGGATTGGCCGGAGGGCTCACCGCCATCGTCACGGCCGTCGTCCTCAACAGCCTCCTCGTCTTCGGATCGGACCCATTGGCCACGTCGGCGATCGAGCAGTCGCGCCAGGTGCTGTATCTCGTCACGGCCAGCGCGACGGCCTGGTTGGTGGCATCGCGGCGCGCCGCGCGCGACGGCCTGGTCGACGCGCTCGATGAGGTCGCGACCCTCGCCGAGGACGTCGAGGCACGGGACGCCCGGCTCGAGCTGATGCTCTCCGCATCCGGAACGGGGTTCTGGGAGTGGGACGTCGTCAGCGGCCAGTTGATGTGGACGGAAGCGATCTTCCGCCAGCATGGCCTGGAACCGTCGGGCAGGCCGCCGGCGTACGCGGCCTATCTCGACACGATCCACCCGGACGATCGCGCAGCGTTCGAGGGCGCCATGGCGGCTGCCATGGATGGAGCGGATGGATTCGAGCTCGACTTCCGGGTGATCTGGCCCGACGGCAGCGTGCACTGGACCCACGGCGCAGGACGGCTGTTCCGTGATGAGGTCGGCAACCCGGTCCGGATGATCGGGACTGGTCAGGACATCACGGAACGCCAGCGGATCTCCGACGAGCGCGACCGCCTATTGGCGGACGAGCGGCGCGCGCGCGAGTTCCGGGAGGCGTTCGTCGACGTCATCAGCCACGAGCTGCGCACGCCGATCACGACCATCATGGGCCTCGCACAGATCCTGGCGCGCCCGGGTCGAGCTGATCACGACGCCGACCGCAGCGCGCTGCTCGAGGACGTTCGCTCCGAATCGGAGCGCCTCCACCGCCTCGTCGAGGACCTGCTGGTGCTGAGCCGGGTCGAACGCGGCCGTCTCGAGATCGAGCCCGAACCACTCGAGCCACGCCGGTTGCTCGCGCGCGTCATCGCCCAAGAATCACGCGAGCTGCCGAGCATCACGGTCGAGACCGATCTCGAGCGGGACCTGCCGATCGTCGCTGGGGACGCGACGTACGTCGAGCAGATCGTCCGAAATCTGCTCGGTAACGCCGCCAAGTACACGCCGATCGGCAGCCACGTGGTCGTGTCGGCCCGCCACGCAGACGGCATGGTCGAGGTTCGCGTGTCGGACGATGGCCCCGGGATCCCGGCGGGATCCATCGACCGGATCTTCGAGCTGTTCTATCGCGACCCGCACAGCGCGCGCTCGGTGGCCGGATCCGGCATCGGCCTGTTCGTCTGCGCCGCCCTGGTCGATGCCATGGGCGGTCGGATCTGGGCGAAGCGCCGACCGGAGGGCGGGGCCGAGATCGGCTTCTCGCTCCGCACGCTCGAACCGGATCCGGCCGACGGCGACGACCTGCCGACCCTGACGCCGGCCCACGCGCCGCCAGCGCCGGTCACACCGACCTCGACCGGCCCGAGACTGACCGAAGGGGCCGGCCGACAAGGCTGAGGACGCCCCGGGCGCTCGCCCGGCCGATCAGAGCGCGAGCGGGTCCAGCTTGTCGGGGTCGATCCCGAGTTCCCGCACCGCTTTCGCCGCTCGGGCGCTGGTCAACCCGCCGCAGCGAGCGAGGCCGACCATGGTCGCCGCGGCGATGTGGGTCGGATCGACCTCGAAGATGGCGCGCAGATCCTCGCGCGTCCCGCTGCGCCCGAAGCCATCCGTGCCGAGAGCCGTGTAATGATCCGGCAGCCAGCGGGCGACCATATCCGGTAGGGCCTTGACCCAGTCGGTGGCCGCCACGATCGGTCCACCCTCGAACGGCAGCGCCTGCGAGACGGACGGCACCCGGGCGGTCTTGGCATCCGGGTGGAAGCGGTTCCAACGCTCGGCCTCGAGCGCGTCGCGCCGAAGGAGCTGGAAGGACGGCGCGCTGTAGACCTCGGCGGCGACCCCGAACTTCTCGGCCAGGAGGTCGCGTGCCGCGATCACCTGCTGCAGGATCGAGCCCGAGCCGACGAGCCGGGCGGGATGGGCGTCCTTGTCCAGCTCAGGACGAGCGGCGAAGCGGTAGATCCCGCGCAGGATGTCCGCATCGTCGACGCCGTCGGGACGTGCTGGCTGGGCGTAGTTCTCGTTGTAGAGCGTGACGTAGTAGAAGACGTCCTCGGGCTTCGGGCCGTACATCCGCTGGATGCCGTCACGGACGATCGCCGCCAGCTCGTAGGCGAAGGCCGGGTCGTAGGCCCGGATGTTCGGGACCGTCGAAGCCAGGATGTGTGAATGCCCATCGTCGTGCTGCAGGCCCTCACCGGCCAGGGTCGTCCGGCCGGCCGTGCCGCCTAGCAGGAAGCCCCGCCCGCGCGCATCCCCGAAGGCCCACAGCTGGTCGCCGGTCCGCTGGAACCCGAACATCGAGTAGAAGATGTAGAACGGGATCGTCGCCAGGCCGTGCGTGGCGTAGGACGTGCCGGCCGCCTGGAACGACGCCGCGGAGCCGGCCTCGGTGATGCCCTCCTCGAGGACCTGACCGTCCGTCGCCTCGCGATACGAGAGCACGAGGTCGGAGTCGACCGGCTCGTAGCGCTGGCCGAGGGCGGCATAGATGCCGACCTCCTTGAACAGCGGATCCATGCCGAAGGTCCGAGCCTCGTCCGGGATGATCGGCACGATCCGGGCCCCAAGCTCCTTGTCGCGGATCAGATTGCGCAGGATCCTCGTGAAGACCATCGTGGTGGACACGGCGGTCTGACTGCCGGCCGAGAACTCGGCGTCGACCTCCGGCCCGGGTGCCGGCAGCGGCTTGTTGCGCACGACCCGCTTGGGGATCTCGCCGCCGAGCGCTCGACGGCGCTCGCGCAGGTACTCGACCTCCTCCGACGTCGGCCCCGGGTGGTAGTAGGGCGCGTCTTTGAGCTTGTCATCGGGGATCGGCAATTCGAGTCGATCTCGGAAGACGACGAGCTCCTTCTCCGACAGCTTCTTGGCCTGGTGGGTGATGTTGCGGGCCTCGACGCCGGTCCCGAGCGTCCAGCCCTTGACCGTCTTTGCCAGGATCACCGTCGGCGCGCCGCGGAACTCGGTCGCGGCCTTGTAGGCGGCGTACAACTTGCGATAGTCGTGGCCGCCGCGCCGGAGCTTGGCGAGGTCATCGTCGGTCAGGTGCTCGACCAGCTTGCGCAGGCGCTGATCGGGTCCGAAGAAGTGGTCACGGATGTAGGCGCCACCGGCGACGCTGAACTTCTGGAACTCGCCGTCGAGCGTGTCGTTCATCTTCTGTACGAGGACGCCGTCGACGTCCCGGGCGAGGAGCTCGTCCCACTCTCGGGCCCAGATGACCTTGATGACGTTCCAGCCTGACCCCCGGAAGACCGCCTCGAGCTCCTGGATGATCTTGCCGTTGCCCCGCACAGGCCCGTCCAGGCGCTGCAGGTTGCAGTTGACCACGAAGGTCAGGTTGTCGAGGCCCTCGCGCGCAGCGACGTGCAGCGCACCCAGCGACTCGGGTTCGTCGGTCTCGCCATCCCCCAGGAAGGCCCAGACGCGCGATGCCGAGGTGTCGAGCAGGCCGCGGTTCTGGAGGTAGCGGTTGAACCGCGCCTGGTAGATCGCGCTGATCGGCCCGAGGCCCATCGAGACCGTCGGATACTCCCAGAAATCCGGCATGAGCCGGGGATGTGGGTACGAGCTCAGGCCCTCCCCCGGCTTGCCTTCACGACGGAACCGGTCGAGCTGCGCCTCGCTCAGGCGACCCTCGAGGAAGGCGCGCGCGTAGATCCCAGGCGCCGCGTGCCCCTGGTAGAAGACCTGGTCGCCCGACGCGTCGCCGTCCTTGCCGCGGAAGAAGTGGTTGAACCCGACTTCGTACAGGCTGGCCGAGCTCGCATAGGTCGACAGGTGCCCGCCGATGCCTGGGAAGCGATTGTTCGCCCGCAGCACCATCGCGACCGCGTTCCAGCGGATGATCCGCCGGATCCGCAGCTCCATCGCCTCGTCGCCGGGGAAGACGGGCTCCTGCTCCGGACTGATCGTGTTGATGTACCGCGTCTGCGTGAGCGGCGGCAGGCCGATCTGCAGCTGACGAGCGCGCTTGAGCAGCTTGTAGACCAGGAACCGGGCGCGCGTCTCCCCCTCCTGCTCGACGACCTCGTCGAGGGAGGTCATCCAGTCATCGGTCTCGGTCGGGTCGATGTCGGGGAGCTGGTGCTTGAACTCGTCGAGGTACATCTGCCTGCCTACTCTAGGCCGCCGGCGCGGCCTCGAAGGTTGTGAGTCGGGAGCGTCGCCCTGGTGGTCGGCCACGGGTCGACGACGCCCGCAAGGGTAGCCCGAACCCGGCCGCTCGGTCGCCTGTAATGCGACTGCAACGGCGCTGCAAGGTCGGGCGCCATCGCCGGAAGGGCTCGCCGTGGATGCTTGGGCCCCCAGAACAAGGAGACTGCATCACCATGTCCGATCACCGTGACACCGTCGTCGTCAAGGACGGCGGTTCGAGCAGCGGGATGATCCTTGGGATCATCGCCATCATCATCGTGCTGGCCCTGGGCTGGTACTTCCTGATGGGGCCGGGCGCCGGCACCTCGAGCAATTCCTCGAACGACACCAACATCAACGTCACGCTGCCGAGCGTCGCTCCCGCCGCCTCGTAGTCCCGTCCTCGCGACACGCCGAACGTCCGTCCGGCACCATGGGACTCGCATAGGAGGTGGCCGTGAGCACACAGCCGCTGGTGCTCGTCGCCGACGACGAGCCGCGCATCACCAAACTGGTCTCGATCGCCCTTGGCGAAGAGGGCTTCCGCGTCGTGACCGCCAACGGTGGCGAGGACGCGCTCCGCAAGGCGGAAGAGGTTCGCCCCGATATCGTCCTGCTTGATATCGTCATGCCCGATCTCGACGGGATCGAGGTCATGCGCCAGCTGCGGGAGCGCCGGCCGGTCGCCGTCATCCTGCTCACCGCCAAGGGCTCGACTGCCGACAAGGCGAAGGGCCTCGACCTCGGCGCCGACGACTACATCGCCAAGCCGTTCCATCCGGACGAGTTGGCGGCGCGGGTGCGGGCCGTGTTGCGGCGCTCATCCGGGGCGAGCCCTGGGTCCGGCGTGCTCGCCTTCGACGATGTCGAGATCGACCTCGAGCGTCGGATGGTCACCCGAAACGGGGAGCTGGTCCAGCTATCCAGAACGGAATGGCTGCTCCTCCAGCATCTGGCCGCCAATGCCGGCAAGGTCGTGCTCCATACCGAGTTGCTGACCAAGGTCTGGGGACCGGAGTATCGGGACGACCTCCAGTACCTCCGCGTCTGGGTCTCCCGCGTGCGCCGGAAGCTCGGCGCCGCGCCCGGTGAGCCCGGCCGGATCCGGACATTCCAGGGGATCGGCTATCTGCTCGACGTCGAGCCGCCGAGCCCCGAGGCACCGACCGTCGAACCAGCTCCCGCCAAGGACGAGCGCTCGGCGCTGATCGGCTAGGCAGGCCGGCGGGCGCAGCCGCCCGACCGTCCGAGCCTCGCATCCGCTGCTCCTCCTGCGGTAGCGTTGCGCCATGCATCGGTACGACCCGGCCACGGCCCTCGTCGTCGTCGACGTCCAGAACGATTTCGCCGACCCCGCCGGCAGCCTGTCGGTGACCGGTGGCGCAGGGATCATCCCCATCGTCAACCGCGAGATCGATCTCGCCACCAACGCCGGGGCGCTCGTCATCGCCACCCAGGACTGGCACCCCGCATCCACACCGCACTTCGTCACGGACGGCGGCACCTGGCCGGTCCATTGCGTCGCCGGGACTTGGGGTGCGGAGCTGCATCCCGACCTCGTCCTGCCCGCCGACGCTCCGCGCGTCCGAAAAGGCGCCAATGGGGAGGACGGCTATTCCGGGTTCACGATGCGTGACCCGGCCAGCGGCGAGGAGATCCCCACCGAGCTCGACGGGCTCCTGCGCGACGAGGAGATCAAGCGCGTCGTGGTGGTCGGCCTCGCGACCGACTATTGCGTCAAGGCGACCGCGCTCGATGCCGCCCGGCTCGGCTACGACACCGCGGTACTCACCGACGCTGTGGCCGCGGTCGAGCTCGAGCCTGGCGACGGCGAGCGGGCCGTCGGGGCGATGGCCGATGCCGGCGTCGCGCTGTGGCAGAGCCGCGCCCGCTGACCGTCGACACCGAAGCCGCCAGCGTGCAGATCCACCTCGTCGACGCGACCTACGAGCTCTTCCGCGCCCACTACGCGCCGCGACCGCCGGTGATCGGCCGGGACGGCATCGTCCTGTCCGGGGTCTCGGGCCTGGCCGACCAACTGCTCTACCTGCTGCGCGAGGAGGGGGCCACACACGTCGGTTGCGCGACCGACCGAGTCATCGAGTCGTTCCGCAACGACCTCTTTCCGGCGTACAAGTCGTCTGTCGGGATGCCGCGCGATCTGCTCGATCAGTTCCCGATCGCCGAGGCGGCCGTCGAGGCGCTCGGGCTGGTGCTCTGGCCGATGGTGGAGTTCGAGGCCGACGACGCGATCGCTGCTGCCGCCGTGGTCTTCGCCGATGACCCGGCCGTGGAGCGGATCCTCATCTGCACCCCGGACAAGGACATGGCCCAACTCGTCCGCGACGAACGGATCGTGCTCTGGGATCGACGTCGCGGGCTGACCTACGACGACGCGGGCGTCCGCGCCAAGTGGGGCGTGCCGCCGGCCTCGATCCCGGACTGGCTCGCCGTCGTCGGCGATTCGTCGGACGGATACCCCGGCATCCCGGGTTGGGGCGCCAAGGGAGCTGCAGCCGTCCTGGCCCGCTACGGGCACCTCGAGGAGGTCCCGACGAAGGCCTCGACCTGGGAAGTGCCGGGTGTGGGCGGTGGTCGTGCGATGTCGCTGGCGGCCGCTCTGCGCGACCACTGGTCTGAAGCGATGCTCTACCGCGACCTCGCACGGCTCCGGACGCTCGACGATGGTGTGCCGGTCCGGCAACGCCATGCCGACGACCTGCGCTGGGACGGCGCGCCGCGGGAGAGCTGGGAGGCGTTCTGCGAGGAGTGGGGTCTACCGCGACTGGCCGGCCGACCCCATCGGTGGCTCAGCGAGGCGTGATCCGCACCACCTGATCGCTGAGGTGACCGCGTAGCCAGATCGCCCCATCCATCGTTGTCGCTGCGGCAGCGTCACCTCACCGATCGCTTGCCACGTGCTCCCGCTTCCTGGACCGCGGCGTGACCGTCCTCGGCCTCGGCGACTGATCGCGCACCAGCTCCAGCAGCGCCGCGTGGTGCGCGGCCGGCGCCGCCAGCACCCCCAGCGAGCGCTGCGGTCGGGAGATGTCGAACCAGGGTCCGCCGTCGAAGGCGGTCACCACGGCCCCACCGCGCTCGGCGATCAACCCCGCGGCGGCCACATCCCACGCCGACAGGCCGCCGTGCTGGATGAACGCATCGAACCGGCCGTTGCCGACATAGGCCAGCGCCAGGGCCGCCGAGCCCATGGAGCGCGGGATACGGACCGCCTTGCGCACCTCGCGTCGGCGGGTCGCCGTCAGCTTCCCGCTCAGGGACATCGAGACGACGAAGTCGGTCAGGTGCTCCTTGTCCGACGCGCGGATGGCGTGGCTGTCGACCCCGAGCGTCGAGAGCAGCATCGCCGGTCCGTCCGCCGTCGCCGCGAACGTCTCGGAACGGGTCGGGTCATGGACCACGCCGACCGACGGTCGGCCGTCGACGACGAGCCCGATCGAGACGCAGAACACGGGGAGACCGTTGGCGTAGTTGACGGTGCCGTCGAGCGGGTCGATGACCCACACCCGGCCCCGCCCGGATGTCGGTGCCTCACCCTGGACCGCCTGATGCTCGCCACTCTCCTCGGCAAGGATCCCGTCATCGGGTGACCGCTGCCGGATGGCATCGATGATCAAGGCCTCGGACAGGTGGTCGGCTTCGGTCACGACGTCGCGCGCACTCTTGTGCTCGATGCGTTCGAGTCGCTCGTAGCGATCCATGAGGATCTCGCCGGCCCGCGCCGCGAGCGCGATCGCGAACGACAGGTCGTCGTCGGTCACGGGGTCCGACAGGCGACGACGAACTCGCGTGGCGTGGTGCCGAACTCGGTGACGACGCTCGTGAAGGTCTTCGTCTGATGCGACCCGAGGCGAGGCGTCGTCACGAAGGCCGACATGCCCACACCGCGGTCGTCGGGCAGTGAGATGCGACAGCTCGTCCCGCCCGCGGCGCCCTCGTTGGTGACCGTCAATGTCACCGCGAGTCCGCGGTCGGTCGCCGTGACGCCGTCGATCGCCGCGGGAAACGGCCCGATGCCGGCGACCGCCAGCCGGGCGCCGATGGCCAGGATCGCGATCGCCAGGCTGACCGCGATGAACACCGAGCCGTGGACCTGGCCCGAGGCCACGTCGCGCAGGCCCAGCGGGTTGCAGCGCTCGCACAGGCCGATGCCCGGGCCGACCGGCGCCCCGCATCGGGCACAGGGGTGGGTCGGCTCGGCCTGGATGGGCGGCCGCAGCGCCGGGCTGGTCGGAGTCACGCGGACGATGGTGCCACGGAACGCGACGCCCAGCGCCCGGAGACCCCCTCCCCTACCAGCGCCCGACCGACTCCACGAGCGCATCGACGTCCCGCGTCGAGCGTGCCAGGACGATCGCCGCGTCCGCGCCCGCCGACCGCCAGTGCTCCCACGTCTCGCGTGGCGCCGTGACCCACGGCGAATCGACGACGGTCCCGTCGGCCAGCCAGTCGCCCTGGAACCCGACGATGACCGTCTGGTCCGCACGCGACCGCCCGGCAGCCTCCAGCGACTCCAGGTACGTCGGCAGGTTCGCCTCGAAATTGTCGTCGAACGTGCTCCAGCCGTCACCGATCCGTGCCGCCAGACGCGCGCCGCCGATCGTCTCCCCGCCGATGATGATCTTCGGCGGCGGGTCGGGAATCGGATGGGCCGACGCCTCGACCAGCGGGTAGTAGGGTGAGGGCCGGGTGATCGGCCCGCCGGTCCACAGAGCGCGGATCACGGCGACCGCCTCCTCGAGTCGGGCGACGCGCTCGGAGGCCGCCGGGAAGTCGATGCCGTAGGCCCGATGCTCGACCGGCGCACCGCCGATGCCGATGCCCAGAACCAACCGACCGCCGCTGGCGATATGCAGGGTCGAGGCCATCCGCGCCACGACGGCCGGGTGGCGGTTCATGACGTTCATGACGAACGGGCCGACCGTGGCCTGGCGCGTCTGGCCGGCCGCCATCGCCAGGATCGTCCAGCTTTCGACCACCGGGACGGTCGGATCGCCTTGGCCGACGAAGTGGTCCCACGACCAGATGCCGGAAAACCCGGCCTCGTCGAGCCGTCGAGCGCTCTCCAGCCACCAGATCGGTTCGGCCCGGATGGCTCGGAGGCAGACGCCCAACGGGATCCGATCGGCCATCGATCAGAGCCCCGTCTCGAACAGCCGGACGTCCTCGGGCGCGATGGTGTGGCCGTCACCGCGGGTCGGCTCGAGCGCCGCGCGTGCCCCCAGCGCGTCGAGATCGACCGGGAACCGCCCGATGAGGTCGAGCACCACCTTCTGGATCCGCTCGGCGTTGGCCTGGAACACGTCCAGCACGCTGCGGGCGTCGACCGCCTCGGTCCCCTCGTGGACGCCGGCGTCGTAGTCGGTGATGAGGCTGATGTTGACCACCGCGATGCCGAGCTCGCGACACAGCCATGCCTCCGGGTACTGGGTCATGTTGATGACCTCCCAGCCCGCGTCGCTGAACCACTTCGACTCGGCCTTGGTCGAGAACCGCGGTCCCTGGATGACCACGACCGTGCCACGCTCGTGGACATCGATGCCGTGGTCGCGGATCGTCTCGATGGCCAGCGACCGGAGGACCGGGTCGTAGGTCTCGGCCGACGACAGGTGGGTCACCACGGGCCCGTCATAGAACGTGTCCGCGCGACCTCGCGTGCGGTCGACGAACTGGTCGCAGACCACGAAGTCGCCGGGCTTGACCGCGAGTTGCAGGGAGCCGGCGGCGCAGGGCGAGATGGCGGCCTTGACCCCGAGCGAGCGCATCGCCCAGACGTTCGCCCGGTAGTTGATCCGATGGGGCGGGATCGTGTGCCGCCGACCGTGGCGTGGCAGGAACGCGACCCGGCGTCCCGCCACATCGGCCAAGAAGATCGAATCCGACGGCGCGCCGTACGGGGTGTCGACCTTGATCTCGCGCACGTCGTCGAGCAGCGAGTAGAACCCCGAGCCACCGAAGACCCCGATCTCCGCCGTATCCGCCACGCGTGCCCTCCTCATCGCTCCAGGTCCGCCGCCGGGCGGGCGTCGCCGCCCAGTATGGCGGGCTAGCATGGATGGGCCGCGGCAGGACCGCGGCCCCAGGAGGAACCCGGGATGCATGACCGACGACGTCGGTGACGGAGAGCTGGACACCCGGCGACGGGTCGCTCGAGGATCGGCTGACCCTGGCCGATTGGCGCCGTCGGGTGGCAAGCCTGTACGTCGAGGTCCGGTCGATGGCCGCCAGCGACCCGGCCGTGGCCCTGGCCCACTGGCGGGCCGCTCGCGAGTGGCTGTTCCGCGCGCATCCCCAGTCGCCCGTTCCCGCTGCGGACCGCGCCGCGTTCCGGGCGCACCATTTCGACCACGACCCCGCGCTCCGCTTCACCGTCGTCGTCGAGCCCGCACCGCCGCCGGATCCTGCGGCACCGACGCTTGAGCTCCCGAACAGCGGCGCGGACACCCTCACATTCCGGCGGATCGGCACGGTCCGCCTGCCGTTCGCGACCGGGGAGCGGCGTCTGTCGGTGTTCTGGATGGCCGGCTACGCCGGCGGGTTGTTCATCCCGTTCCGCGACGCGACCAATGGCGTCGAGACGTACGGCGCCGGCCGCTACCTCATGGATGCGCCGAAATCGGCGGATCTGGGAACGACCGACGACGGCGCACTCATCCTCGACTTCAACTTCGCGACCCAGCCGTCGTGCGCCTTCGATCCGCGCTGGGCATGTCCGCTCGCTCCGCCGGAGAACCGGCTCGACATCGCGGTCCGCGCCGGAGAGCGCCTCGGCTGACGAGGTGCCCCGTCCGGGGCAGCGGATCGCCTGCCCGCGTACCATCGGTCGATGACCCACCCCGCCATGATGGCCCGCGCCACGGCCATCGACCCCGCCGTCCTCGAGTTCCTGGCCTCGGACCGCTTCGCCAGCATCGCGACCATCGATCCTGACGGCACGCCGCGCCAGGCCGTGGTCTGGTACCGGCTCGATGGCGACGAGATCGTCCTCAACAGCCGGATCGGGCGGCGCTGGCCGACGAACCTCGTGCGCGACGGCCGCATCAGCCTCACCGTCATCGACGCGGACGACGGCTATCGCTGGGTGGGCCTGACGGGGACCGTGACCCCGAACACCGATCAACTCGTCGCCCAGGCCGACATCGCCGAGATGGCCCGCCGGTATCACGCGGATGACCCGGCCAAGGCCGAGCGACTGATCAGCGGCCAGTTCGAGCGCCAGGAGCGGATCTCCTTCCGCGTCCGCATCGACGCGGTCCACGACCATCTCGACGACTGACCGAACCTCGAGGCGCTGACCCCGATGCCCATGCGATTCGGCCTGCAACTGTGGTCCCAGACGACCGATTGGCCCGGATTCCGCGACGCGGCGACCGCGGCGGACCGCAGTGGATGGGATTCGGTCTGGACGTGGGACCACCTGCTGGCGATCTTCGGGCCGTGGGAGCAGCCGATCTTCGAGGGTTGGTCGGTGCTGTCGGCGCTCGGACCGTTGACGACGCGAGTCCGGCTCGGCCTGATGGTCGGCGCGAACACGTTCCGCAACCCCGGCCTGACCGCCAAGCTCGCCACCACCCTCGACCACGTGTCGGACGGTCGGGCAGTGCTCGGTATCGGTGGAGCATGGTTCGACCGGGAGCACGACGCCTTCGGCATCGACTTCGGGCGAAGCCCTGGCGAGCGCCTCGCCTGGCTCGACGAGTCGGTCATGCTGCTCCGCCGCCTGCTCGACGGCGAGCGGTTCTCGCACGAAGGTCCGCGCTACACCTTCCACGACGCCATCTGCGAGCCGCGGCCGATCCAGCCCCACCTTCCGATCCTCGTCGGCGGGTCCGGGCGACGGAAGACGCTACGCACCGTGGCAGAACGTGCCGATGCGTGGAACACCTCCGGCCCGCTCGAGGAAGTCAGCGACGCCCTGGTCGCGTTGCGCGCTCACGCTGACGCGGTCGGACGCGACCTCTCGACACTCGAGCTGACGGTCAGCTTCCCGATCATCATCCGCGACGACATCGCACCCGCCGTGGCGCGCGCGGACGAACTGTTCGCGGCCAACGGCGTGCGCGACGCGGGCGCGGTGCCGCATCTCGCCGGCCCGCCCGAGCTCGTCGCCGACGCCATCCGGCCCTATCGCAAGCTTGGGTTCGAAACCGTCATCGTCCGGATGCCGGCGCCCTACGACCGCGAGACCATCGACCGGATGGGCGAGGTCGCGGAGCTGCTCGAAGCGTGACGATCGTCCTGCTCGCGGGCGGCGTCGGCGGCGCCAAGCTGGCCGAAGGCCTGGCCGCGCACCTCGCTGCTGACCTGACCGTCGTCGTCAACACCGGCGACGACCTCGAGTCGTACGGCCTGGCCGTCTGGCCCGACCACGACACGGTCGCCTACACGCTGGCCGACCTCGACGACACGGTCCGCGGCTGGGGGCTGCGGGACGAGACGTGGACGGTCATGGATCGGCTGGCCGCCCTCGGCGACACGCCCTGGTTCCGGCTGGGTGACCGCGACCTTGCGACCCATATCTGGCGGAGTGACCGGCTGCGTGCCGGTGCCCGTCCGACCGACGTCGCCCTCGAGCTGCAGGCCGCGATGGGCATCCGGCCGCGCATCCTGCCGATGACCGATGAACCCGTGCGGACCGAGGTCCGGACCGACGGCGGCTGGCTCGAGTTCCAGGAGTACTTCGTCCACCGCCACCAGGAACCGACCGTCCACGAGGTCCGGTTCGGCGGCATCGACGCGGCGCGACCGACGCCCGAGGTCACTGCCGCCCTCGACGCCGCCGAGGCGATCGTCGTCGCGCCGTCGAACCCGATCGTGTCGGTCGGCCCGATCCTTGCCGTCCCGGGCATGCGAGCGACGATCGATACCGCCCGCCAGCGCGGGGTGCCGGTCGTCGCGGTCAGCGGCATCGTCGGCGGAAAGGCGCTGAAGGGACCGGCCGACCGGATGCTGGCCTCGCTAGGCCAGGAGGTCAGCGCGCTCGGCGTGGCGCGCCAGTATGGCGAGCTGGCCGATGGGTTCGTGATCGACGAGGTGGATGCCGAGTTGGCCCCGGCCGTCGGGGCGCTGGGCATGCACACGCTCGTGACCGACACGATCATGACCGACGACGCGGCCCGGGTCAGGGTCGCCGGCGAGGTCCTGTCGTTCGCGGCGAGCCTCCGATCGTGACCGGTCGACGGCTCGTCGCCATCGTCCCGGTCGGGGCGCTCGAAGGCGCGAAGTCGAGGCTCGGGGCCGTGCTGGACGCCGAGGAGCGGCGCGACCTGGTGCTGCGATTGGCCGAGCGGACGATCCGGGCCGCCGTCGCCACCCCGGGTGTCGCCGAGGCGCTGGTGATCACGCCGGACGATGAGATCCGCGCGCTGGCGCTGCGGGCCGGTGCCCGGCCGCTCCGCCAGCGCAGCCAGGGACTGAACGCGGGCCTGCGCGAGGCGCGCGAGGAGGCGATCGCTGGTGGCGCCGAGGCGGTCCTCATCCTGCCGATCGACCTGCCGCGGATCTCGCCCGAGGCGATCGGGGACGTCGTCGATATCCTGGACCGTGACCGGCCCCCGCTGGTGGCGATCGTCGCCGACCGCCACGGACGCGGCACGAACGCACTCCTGCTGGCGCCGCCGGACGTCATCGATGTCCACTTCGGCGGCGACAGCCACGGCGCCCACCTGGCCGCGGCGGCAGTCGCGGAGGCGACGATCCGCTCGATCGATGGCGACCTGACGATCGACCTCGACACGCCCGACGACCTCCTGCTGGCGGAATCGATGGACGACGTCGCCGGATCGGTCGGTGGCTGACCATCTCGTAGCCGTCGCCATCGAGGGCCTCCCCGAGATCGTCCCGGGTGACGATCTGCCGACGCTCGTCGCCGACGCCCTGGCGTCGGCGGCCGACATCCTGCCGCTGCGCGACGACGACGTCCTCGTGGTGACCCAGAAGATCGTGTCGAAGGCCGAGGGCGCCATCGTCGACCTGACGACGGTCACGCCCCGCCTGGAGGCGCTCGACTACGGCCGGCGCTATGACCGCGACCCGCGGCAGGTCGAGGTGGTCCTGCGCGAGGCGCGTCGCGTCGTGCGGATGGCGAACGGGGTGATCATCACCGAGACCCCGCACGGGTTCGTGTGTGCGAACGGTGGCGTCGACGCGTCGAACGTCGGGCCGCGGTCGGGCGACGTGGTGACCCTGCTGCCCGCGGACCCGGACGGGTCGGCCGACCGGATCCGCGCGGCGATCGTGGCCCAGTTCGGCCATGACTTGCCGGTCATCGTCTCGGACAGCTTCGGTCGCCCGTGGCGGTTCGGCATCGTCGATGTCGCGATCGGGGTGTCAGGGCTGCTGCCGCTCGACGACCTGCGCGGCGAGCCGGACGCCGACGGCCGGGTGATGCGCTCCACGGTCCGCGCGGTCGCCGACGAGATCGCCTCGGCCGCCGAACTGGTGCTCGGCAAGGCAGCAGGGCGCCCGATCGCCCTGGTCCGCGGTGCCGAGTTCCGCCGCGGCGACGGCCGCATCGCGGACGCCCTGATGCCGGCCGAGATGGACCTGTTCCGGTAAGGCAGGGGCACCTGCCAGCGGTTATCCACAATTCGGCATCTGGCCGAACAGGTTATCCACCTTCCGAGTCCGACCGAGCCGGTTATCCACCGGGACCGGGACCAACCGCGTCTCCCCGTCAGCGACAAGTACTGCGCCACGACCTCCGGATCCGCCCTAGCGTCCTGACGCCGGATGCTTCCGGCGCTGGGATGGAGAGGAGGAGCCGTCGATGGGGGCACGGCAGCACGTCTCCGTGAAGTCGACACCCGACGCCAGATTCATGGAGCGCCTGCCGCACCTGCGGACGGTCGTCCTCCTCGCCATCCCGGTCATGGTCCTGGCCACGGTCGGCTTCGCCCGGGCCGGCCAGACCCGCGACCTCAGCCCGGTCTCGCTGGCCGGGGCCGCCCCCGCGGCCCTGCTCGACGGCGCGGCGACCGGCATCGAGCGGGTTCTGGCCAAGGGCGGCCCGGGCTTCGGCTTCCAGGTGGTCAGTCGCTCGACACTCCACGCCAAGCCCGACGGCCCGCAGATCCAGGTCCCGGACGCGACCGACCCGTCCAAGCTCGCAGGTCTCGCCGATCGCCTGTACCTGGGCGCCTCGATCGCCGCCGGCAGCGCCCGGCCGGACGGCTTCTGGCTCCAGATGCGGGCCGGACCGGCGGAGGACGCCGGGCCCGATTTCGAGAAGGCGGAGGTCACCCTAGCCGGGCTGCAGCGGGGCACGGAGCTGTGGCGGAACGACGGCGAGGGCTGGTACCGGACGGACCAGCTGCCGGGCATCGGCCTCGATCCTGCGACGATCGCCCGTCTGCCGACCCTGCTTCGCACCGCGACCGACCCGCAGGTCAGCGCCACGACCGACCCTGATGGCCGGACGGTCGCCACCGTCGCCGCCGGCGGCACGATCGCCGACGCTCCCGGGCTGATGGCCATCGATGCGGCGTCGTTCAGCGAGCTGACCGGACCGCTCGAGTACGGCCTCGACGAGGGCGGCCGGCTGGTCGCCCTGCACGCGACGCTGCGCAACACCAGGGTCGAGGGGTTCGACCTGATCGTCGACACCCGGATCAGCCTGACCTACGACCCGCCGCCGGGCGCGCTGCCCGAGCCCGCCCCGCGGCTGCCCGCCGCCAGCGGAGGCTGACGATGGGTACGCGTCGCCGGGGCCCGCGGCTGCGGACGGGGCTGCTGGCCGTCGTCGTCGCGGCCACGAGCTTCATCGTCGAGGCGGCGCCGATCGCCCCGGAGGGATCCGACGCGGCGCCGCTGCCGTTCGGTCTCGGGCCGCAGACGGCGC
>DASSMQ010000073.1:0-51176 GCA_035688805.1 Candidatus Limnocylindrales bacterium | reverse complement strand
CCGGCCCGGCCCGGCGTCCGCGGCTACAATCGGGGCCATGGCCCACCGAGTCACCTTGATCCCCGGCGATGGCATCGGTCCGGAGCTGGCGGAGGCAACGCGCCGTGTCCTCGACGCGAGCGGCGTCGCCTTCGAGTGGGAAGTCGTCGACGCGGGCGAGGGCGTCATGGCCACGTACGGCACGCCGCTCCCGGGCCACGTGCTCGAGTCGATCACGCGCAACAAGGTCGCGCTCAAGGGGCCGATCACCACCCCGGTCGGGGAGGGCTTCCGCAGCGTCAACGTGACCCTTCGCCAGGCGCTCGGCCTGTACGCCAACCTGCGCCCCGCGCGCAGCATCAAGGGCCTCGAGACGCGCTACGAGGACGTCGACCTGGTGATCGTCCGGGAGAACACGGAGGACCTGTACGCCGGCATCGAGCACCGAGTCGGTCGAGACGCGGCGGAGAGCATCAAGATCATCACCCGCGAGGCCTCCGAGCGGATCGCCCGCTTCGCCTTCGAATACGCGGTCGCCAACGGCCGGCACAAGGTCACGGCCGTCCACAAGGCCAACATCATGAAGCTGTCCGATGGCCTGTTCCTCGAGAGCTGCCGCACGGTGGCGGCGGACTATGACGGCCGGATCGAGTTCGAGGACCGCATCGTCGACAACATGTGCATGCAACTCGTCCAGAAGCCGGAGCTGTACGACGTGCTCGTGCTGCCGAACCTGTACGGCGACATCGTCAGCGACCTGGCGGCCGGGCTGGTCGGTGGATTGGGCGTGGCGCCGGGCGCGAACATCGGGACGGATGCGGCCGTCTTCGAGCCAGTCCACGGCTCGGCCCCGAAGTACGCCGGCCTGAACAAGGCGAACCCGACGGCGCTCATCCTGAGCGGGGCATTGATGCTGCGGCATCTCGGCCATCCCGACGTCGCCGATCGGGTCGAGACCGCCCTGCGCGAGGTCATCGCCGAGGGCGAGACCCTCACCTACGACCTCGGAGGCTCCGCCGGGACGAGCCAGTTCGCCGACGCGATCGTGGACCGCCTGACGACCCGAGCCCACGCCGCCTCCGCGCCGGCCGCCGGCTGACGTTCCCGGTCGCGGCGCTGCACCACGGAGGATCGATGCTGGTTCGCTATCGCGGCGGGGAAGGGATGCTCGCCTGGGCGTTCCATCGCATCTCCGGCGTCGCGATCTGGCTGTTCCTCGTCCTCCACGTCATCGATATCTTCCTGGTCGGCTACGCCCCGGGCGCCTACGACACGCTCCTCGTCATCTACGCCACGCCGGCCGGGATCGTCATGGAATGGCTGCTGGGGGCTGCCGTCCTGTACCACGCCCTCAACGGCCTGCGGATCATCATCATCGATGGCTGGCCGCGGCTGACCCGCTACCACCGCCAGCTGTGGTACCTGAACTGGATCGCCTTCGCCCTCGTCGGCATCCCGGTGACCTGGGTGATCTTCGGCCAGTTCGCCCGGGCGATGGGCTGGTGGCCGCGATGACCGCGCGGTACGGGCGCTCGGGCCGGATCAAGCCCCAGGGCGACCGCGTCGAGACCGCCATCTGGTATCTCATGCGGGTCACCGGGCTCGCCCTGTTCGTGCTCGTGCTGACCCATTACCTGATCCTGCACGTGCTCCATGAGCCGGCCCAGCAGGACGCCTCGTGGATCGCCACGTTCCGCTGGAGCAGCACCTTCTGGCGGGCCTACGACTGGTCGATGCTGATGCTGGTGCTGTTCCACGCGTTCATGGGTATGCGCATCGTCGTCGGCGACATCGTCGGTGGTGCCCTGCGCACGGGGCTGCTGCGGATCCTGTACGCGCTTGGCATCTTCCTGCTGATCATCGGCACGTACGTGGTGCTGACCCTGCCGAACGTCGTCCCGGCGGGCTGATGACGGCCGACGCGATGCACGACGCCCTGATCGTCGGGGCCGGCGGGGCCGGTCTGTGGGCGGCGGTCGAGCTCGCCCGGGCCGGCGTCGATGCGGCCGTGTTGACCAAGCTGTACCCGACCCGGTCGCATACCGGTGCCGCGCAGGGTGGGGTGTGCGCGGCCTTGGGCAACCTCGAGGAAGACCACTGGGAATGGCACATGTACGACACGATCAAGGGTGGCGACTACCTGGTCGACCAGGACGCGGCTGAGATCCTCGCCCGCGAAGCGGTCGAGACGGTGATCGAGCTCGAGCACATGGGCCTGCCGTTCAATCGGACTCCGGATGGCAAGATCGACCAACGCCGGTTCGGCGGCCATACCCGGAACTACGGGGAGGGGCCCGTCCGCCGATCGTGTTTCGCCGCGGACCGGACCGGTCACATGATCCTGCAGACCCTCTACCAGCAGGCCATCAAGTACGGCGTCCGGTTCTACGACGAGTACCACGTGGTCGACCTGCTGGCGGACGGCCCCGATCTCGGCGACGGGGGCCGCGCCGCCGGGGTCGTGGCGTACCGAATCGCCGATGGGACGCTCCACACGATCGGGGCCAAGGCGGTCATGCTCGCGACCGGTGGCTTCGGACGGATGTTCCGCATCACGTCCAACGCGTGGAGCCTGACCGGCGACGGGGTCGCGCTGACGTATCGCCATGGCATCCCGATGCAGGACATGGAGTTCTACCAGTTCCATCCGACCGGCATCGTCGGCATCGGGATCCTGCTGTCCGAGGCTGCCCGGGGGGAGGGCGGGATCCTGCTCAATGGCGACGGCGAGCGCTTCATGGAACGCTACGCGCCGACCCTGAAGGATCTCGCCCCGCGAGACATGGTGAGCCGGGCCATCTACCAGGAAGTCCGGGCAGGTCGTGGCATCGATGGCAAGGATTACGTGTTCCTCGACGTCCGCCATCTCGGCCGCAAGGTGATCGAGGAGAAGCTCCCCGACATCACCGACTTCGCTCGGGTGTACCAGGGCGTGGAGCCCCTGACCGAGCCCGTGCCGATCCAGCCGACCGCCCATTACGCGATGGGCGGCATCCCCACCGACAACCTGACGCGGGTCACCCGTGACGCATCCGGGACGGTCGTGCCGGGCTTGTACGCGGCCGGCGAGGCGGCCTGCGTCTCGGTCCATGGTGCGAATCGGTTGGGCACGAACTCCCTGGTCGACCTGCTGGTCTTCGGGCGCCGAGCGGGCCGCCAGATGATCGAGGACATCAAGGGTGTCGACCTGCCGGTCGTCGCCGACGGTGCGGCCGAGCCCGTGCGGGCCGAGGTCGAGGACCTCCGCGCGTCAACGGGCCGCGAGTCGGCGGCCCGCATCCGTCAGCAGCTGGCCGACGTGATGATGGACGACGTCGGGGTGTATCGCGACGAACGCAGTCTCACGGCCGCCCGGGGTCGGGTCCAGGAGCTTCGCGCGCGCTATGCCCGGGTCGGGGTGGACGACAAGGGCATGGTCTTCAACACGGACCTCCTCGAGGCTCGCGAGGTCGGCTACCTGCTCGACTGTGCCGAGACCACGGTCGCGTCGGCGATCGCCCGGAAGGAGAGCCGCGGCGCCCACGCCCGCGAGGATCACCCTGAGCGCGATGACGTCAACTTCCTGACCCACACCTTGGCGACCCGTGCAGACGGCGGTCCGAAGCTGACCTATAAGCCCGTCACGATCACCAAGTTCGAACCCAAGCCGCGGGTCTACTGACGATGCAGATCGATCTGCGCATCCTGCGCTACGACCCCGAACGCGACGAGAAGCCCCACTGGGAGGGCTACCTGGTCGAGTGCGACCCGAAGATGGACCGCGTCCTTGACCTGCTCCATCGGGTCAAGTACGAGCAGGACGGCAGCCTGACCTTCCGCCGCTCATGTGCCCACGGCGTGTGCGGCTCCGACGCGATGCTCATCAATGGGCGAAATCGGCTGGCCTGCAAGGTCCGGGTCGAGCAGCTCGGGCGGCGCCGGATCACCGTCGCGCCGCTGCCGGCCTTGCCGGTCGTGAAGGATCTCGTCGTCGACATGGACGGCTTCTTCGAGAAATACCGGAGCGTGCAGCCGTTCCTCGTGAACGACAGCCCGCCACCCGAACGTGAGCGACTGCAATCGCCGGCCGACCGGGCGGCATACGACGACACGACCAAGTGCATCCTGTGCGCCGCCTGTACGACGTCGTGCCCGTCGTTCTGGGCGCAGCCCAGCTACGTCGGTCCGGCGGCCATCGTGAACGCCCATCGCTTCATCTTCGACTCGCGCGACGATGGCACGGAGGACCGGCTCGAGATCATGCGCGACGAGGACGGCGTGTGGCGATGCCGGACGATCTTCAACTGCACCGACGCGTGTCCACGCGGGATCCATATCACCCAGGCGATCCTCGAGGTCAGCCGGGCCGCTGGCAGGGCCGGCGCCTGAGCCGCTATATCGTCAGGACCGATGGCGCCGCGCGCGGAAATCCGGGCCCGGCGTCGGCCGGGGCGGCGCTGTTCGACCTCGAACGACCCGATGCCCGCGATCCACGCGCCCGGCCTGACGCTTCCATCTCCGACTACCTCGGAGTCCAGACCAACAATGTGGCCGAGTACACCGGCGTGGTCCGGGCGCTCGAGCTTGCCCGGGAGCTCGGGGCCGCGGAAGTCCACCTGCTGCTCGATTCGAAACTGATCGTCGAGCAGCTGTCCGGTCGCTGGCGGGTCAAGGACGCCAAGCTGATCCCGCTCTGGGCTGCCGCGCGAGGCACCCTGGCGACCTTCTCGCGGTGGACGGCGACCCACGTGCCGCGCGCCCAGAACAGCGTGGCCGACGCGCTCGCGAACGAGGCGATCGACCGCGTCGCCGCCGGAGGCCCGGCCTCGGTCGTACGTCGCCCCGGGCGCGACTGACGCGGGTCGGGATCTTCGCGCGGTCTGGCGATCGTCACGGGACTGTAAGGCTAGGACCATGGTCGGGGGATCCCATGGCAGCGGCATGTCGTACGCTCGACGGTGCCCATGAACGGTCGACGATCGACCATCCGGGCCTTGGTGTGCGTCGTCGCTGTGACGGCGACCTTCTCGGCCTGCGGTGGCTCTCCGACTGGATCGCCCGCGGCAGCCACGGGCGACGTCTCGACGCCGATCCCCGCGTCGAGTGCTCCGAGCGCCAGCGTGCTCGCCTCGCCGAGCGCCGCGTCGGTGGCGCCAAGCCTTGCGGTGGTCCCCGGCCCGTCGGTCGATGCATCACAGAACCCGGCGCAGATCGCGAACGGCAGCGCCTATCACCCGGTCGTCGATCCTGGGGCGTTCACGACCGACGTCTCGAACCCGTACTTCCCGCTCGCACCCGGCACCGTGTTCACCTACGACGGCGGCGGCGAACACTCGGTGATGACCGTCACGGATGGGACCCGGATGATCATGGGCATCCCGAGTGTGGTCGTGCGCGATCGGGTCTACGAGAACGGAGCACTGACGGAGGACACCTTCGACTGGTACGCCCAGGACCTCGCTGGGCATGTCTGGTACATGGGTGAGGACACCGCGGAGTGTGCCGGGACGAAGGTCACGGGTCGGTCAGGCTCGTGGGAAGCCGGAGTCGGTGGCGCGAAGCCCGGCGTCGTGATGTTGGCCCGCCCCGCGCTCGGCGAGGCGTATCGCCAGGAATACCTCCGCGGCGAAGCCGAGGATGTCGCCAAGGTCCTCAAGTTGGGGGCGACGCTTCGCAGCGGGTCGACGACGTATCGGCACGTGCTCGTCACCGAGGAGCGCACCGCCCTCGAGCCCGCGATCATCGAGCACAAGCTCTACGCCCCGTCGGTCGGGCTCATCGAGGAGCAGTTGGTGCGCGGCGGCACCGGGACCGTACGGCTGACGGACGTCTCGACGACCTCGGATCCGGGTCGGCTGGCGGGCGGACGGCTCTGCCGGGGGTAGAATCCGGGAGTCAGCGAGGCGGTCGGATGGTCGCGCGGTCCACGGCGGGGCGACCCGCGGCGGGTCGTGAGGAAAGTCCGAGCTCCCCAGCGCAGGGTGGCGGGTAACGCCCGTCCGTCGTGAGACGAGGACCAGTGCCACAGTGACGATGCCGCCAACGGCCCTTCGGGGTCGGCGGCGGAGTGAAACGCGGCAAACTCCACCCGGAGCAAGGCCAAATAGGAGGGCGCAACCCGATCCGGGTGACCGGACGGGGGAGAGGCGCGCTGCCCAGCCCTCGGGTCGGCCGCAGGAGCCGTCGGGTGACCGGCGGCCTCAGATGGATGACCGTCACCGGCGACGCGTGAGCGTCGGCGGCACAGAACTCGGCTTACAGACCGCCCTCGTTGACGCCCGGCCCGCTCAGTCCTCGTCGGGTCGGAAGATGTGCGGGGCCGTGCAGGCGTTGCAGATCGGCATGGCCGACTCGAGGTCACCGAGCGGGATCGGTATCTTCCGGTCCGGGAACAGGCACTCGACGTCGTAGACGCGATCGGATCCCGCCTCCACATCGATCAGGCGCCGGAACGTGCAGCGCTTGATGCGGTGCGGCGCCAGGTGGTACGCGTCCGGTTGGGTGGGGATGACCGGAAGGGGGAGCGCCATCGCGGTGGGTCGGTGCCTCGGTACAGGGCGGGAACGGGTTCGCATACCGGAGTCGACCACTCTCGGCGGGCCGGAGCCTAGCATCGGGTCGGACGCCACGGCAAGGCGAGAAAGGTACTAGGCTTCCGCCCGACGGACTCGCCCAGCGAGCGGATCCGAGAGGGAGGACCTGTGGCCGACGAACGCGGATCGACACCCGCCCCGCGCCCCAGGCGTCGCCGGACGGACATCGATCCGAATGCGCCGAGCCCGCCCGTCGCCAACGAACGTCGCCGCCGCCGCTCGGCCGCGACCCCGCCGCCGACGCCCCCATCACCGGCTCCCGTCGAGGCCAGCGAGGGTTCGCTCGCGCCCGACGGGCCGTCGTGGCCGACGGCGGACACCGCGGACCCGACGGTCACGTTCCATGTCCCGGGCCTCGGCGGTGAGCGACCTGGCACTTCCGCCGATCGTGCGGCAGCGGCAGACCCTGCGGCTGCTGCCGGGACGGTTGCGGCTGCCGGCGCCCGGGGCGCGGGAGCGACGAGGACGCCGCAGGTCGAGCCAGACCTACCGCCGGGCGATGACTGGCTGATCGGCGACACGCCGACGCCGACTGGTGATGGGACCTCCTGGCTGCAGGTCCTCGACGACCGGTCGCCCGACCCGAATGTCTGTCCGTTCCTCCGTGCGGCCGGTGGCCAGGGCCTTGTCGCCCCGATCGAGATGCCCCACCCGGCCAATCGTTGCGCGGCACTCGCCGAGGCCGTGCCCCAGTCGCTCCGGCAGCAGGAGCTGGTCTGCCTCACCACCGGCCATGTCAACTGCCCGCGCTATCTGCGGGGCACCGCTGTCAGCGTCGATGAGCCGAGGCCGGTCGTGCGCACGGGTCGAGCGCTGACGCCGGCGGTGCTCGGCTCGCTGTTCGTGCTGGTGATGGCGGTCAGCGCCTCGATCGCGTTCGTCCTCGCCCGGGGCGGGCCCAGCCTCGCCGGTCTGGTGCCGGCGTCCTCGCCGAGCGCCGTGGCGATCGATTCGCCTCTGACCGGCGAGAGCGTGGGGCCGAGCCAGTCCGCGACGGCTGTCGGGAGCCCGAGCAGTCTGCCAGCGAGCGCGTCCGCTCCGCTGAGTCCGACCCCCAGCGTGAGCTCGTCCGGCTCCCCGGCCCCGCGGCGGAGCCCGACGCCGGGACCGACGTCCGCTCGATTCGCCTTGTTGACGGCCTGCCCTGGTACGTCGAACTGCTGGATCTACAGGATCCGCCGGGGCGACAACCTGTACAGCATCGCCCGCTACTTCGGCGTGTCGCTCGACAGCATCTACCAGCGCAATCCATGGGTGAAGACCAGCGGGCTGCGCGCCGGCCGGGAGTTGCGGATCCCCACGCCCACCCGCTGACGCGCCGGCGGGCTGCAGCGCCCCTGGACTGGGCTCGACGTCACGGCGTCATACTCGCGGTCGCTGGTCCCGGGTCCGGCCTGGGCCGCGGCATCGAAGGAGGCGGCTCATGCTCCGCGACTTCCGGATCCACCCGCTCCTCGCGACGTCGGACGCCGTGCGAGCCCGCGCCTGGTACGCGGACAAGCTCGGCCTCGAACCCGTCTTCGAACGGGAAGGGCAGCTTGTCTATGCCGTCCCTCCGACCATCTTCACCGTGTACCGGACGCCATCTGCGGGCACCGCGCAGAACACCGTCGCGGTCTGGACTGTGGACGACCTGCGGGCCGAGATGGAGCGGCTGCAGGCCCGCGGCCTGATCTTCGAGGAGCTCGATCTCGGGCCGGACGGTCGGACGGTCGACGGGCTCATGACGAGCCCGGATGGATCACGCGAGATCCTCAACGCCTGGTTCAAGGATGCCGACGGCAACTGGATCTCGTTCGTCCAGCAACCGCCGGAACCTGGCGAGGATCCCTCGGAACCTGGGATCCACCCGATGCTTGCCGCGTCGAACCTGGGACGGGCTCGTGCCTGGTACAGCGCGAAGCTCGGGCTGGAGCCGTACCGGGACTACGACGACGAGCTACTCGTCTATCGGTCCGGGGAGACGCACCTGTCGATCTACGCGACACCCTCGGCCGGCACGGCCAGGAACACCGTGGCCGAGTGGCACGTGGACGATCTCCGAGCCGAGGTCGCGGCACTCCGGGCCCGCGGGGTCGTCTTCGAGGAGTACGACTTCGGCCCAGGCACGATCGACGGCATCATGACCGACAGCGACGGTTCACTGAACGCGTGGTTCACCGACTCGGAGGGCAACATCCTCGGGCTCGTGGAGGGACAAGGCGACCAGATGACCTGAGGGCTGGTTGGCCCCGGTCGTGGTTCCGACTCGGTAACCGCTGTCCATCGGCCAACCAGCGAGTGTCGAACCCCCCGCACTGCGCGCCCCCATGAGAACGGGAGCAGCGTCGACAAGGCGGTAGAGCGCCCGGCCGGGGCGTGGCCATGCGCGTTCCCGGGGCGCAGCGTTCGGCCACGGTCCTGGTTGCGTCGCGCTCGCGTGCATCCCGCGGTCGGTCCGAATCGCGCGAGGTCCCTCGACATCAGCCCTCATCGACACCCCGTCTCGCACAGGGCGACCGTGAGTCGCGTTTTCGGGACCGGCGGCCATACGAGGAGCTGTCTCCAGTCGTGTCCGGGAGCGACAGTCGCGGGATCGTCCCGACTCGACTGATCGGCGCCGATGCCGGGAGAAAACGGGACACCGCGTCGCGCCCGGGGTCGGTAGGGAGAGCAGCACGCGACAGCCGGGACTGTGCGTCGCCCGGTCATCTCTCCCGCCCGCTCGGACCGCAGCACCCCACACCACACCACCGCGCACCACACCCACATCCGCTTGCTGCGCATTTGTGCATTGACGCCCGCGGTTTCGCGGCCTACGATGCGCCGAAGTGGTCCAAAGTGGTGAGAAGTGGGGAATGGCCGGCGCACCCAGCCGGCCACCCCGGCACCCAGCGGCCAGGCCAAGGCAGTCAAGGAGCCCCCTCGGGTGTTCACCGGCGAGTACCGGCACACGGTGGACGACAAGGGACGGATCGCTGTCCCCGCGAAGTTCCGCGCCCAACTCGGCGCCGGAGCGGTCGTCTCCCGCTGGCTCGACGCCTGCCTTGCGATCCATACCCAGACCGGCTGGGACGCCCTGGCGACGAGGGTCGCTGCCCTGCCGATCACCGACCCGAACGCCCGTCGCTTCCAGCGGCTGATCTTCGCCGGCGCCGCCGAAGTCGAACTCGACCGACAGGGTCGCGTCCTCGTTCCGTCCTATCTGCGCGACCACATCGGTCTCGGCAGCGATGCCGTGGTGGTCGGGTCGCGCGACCACGCCGAGATCTGGGTGCCATCGACCTGGGCGACCTACGCCGAGGGCCTCGATGACACCGACGAGCTAGCCCAGGCCTTCGCGGGCCTCGGCATCTAGCTCGCACCACATGCGCTTCCAGGGTCCGCTCGGGATCCGATCGACGAGGAGTGGAGGAGAGATGGAGGTAGGGCACATCCCGGTGCTGGCAGAGGAGGTCATGTCGATGCTCGCGCCAACCCCGGGGAGCCTCCACATCGATGCCACCCTCGGCGGCGGTGGGCACACCGAGCGGATCCTGGAGGCGACCGACCCTGATGGCCGCCTCCTCGGTCTCGACGCCGATGGGGCGGCCATCGCCAGAGTGGCCGATCGCCTCCAGCCTCGATTCGGGGATCGCCTCGTCCTGCGCCAGACCAACTTCCGCGATCTCGCAACGGTGGCGCCGGCTGCCGGCTTCGACGCGGTCGACGGAGCACTCTTCGATCTCGGCCTGTCGAGCTTCCAACTCGCCGACACGGAGCGAGGCTTCGGCTTCCGGGCCGGTGGCCGCCTCGACATGCGCTTCGATCCGGTACGCGGCGTTCCCGCCGCCGAGCTGCTGGCGACCCTCGACGCCGATGAGCTGACCGCGCTGTTCCGGCGCTATGGCGAAGAACCGAAGGCCAGCCGCATCGCCCGTGCCATCGTCGACGCCCGACGCAGCGCACCGATCGCCACAGCCGAGGAGCTTGCCGCGCTCGTCGAGCGCGTCGCGCCGCCGAACCCGCGGATCCGCCGCCGGACCCACCCGGCGACCCGGGTCTTCCAGGCGCTGCGGATCGCCGTCAACGAGGAGCTCGATGCGCTGGAGGCCGGGCTCGCGGCCGCCGTCGACCTGCTTCGGCCCGGTGGCCGTCTCCTCGTCCTGAGCTACCACTCGCTGGAGGATCGGATCGTCAAACGGTTCATCGCTTCCGAACGCCGTGGCTGCACCTGCCCGCCGGAGGTGCCGGTGTGCGTGTGCGGGCACCACCCGCGCCTGCGACTGCTGACCAGACCATCGCTGACGCCCACGGCCGCCGAGATCGACGCCAATCCCCGAGCGCGCAGCGCTCGGCTGCGCGCTGCCGAACGCCTGGCCGCCTGACGGCGACCGCATCGACCGTTCCGACCGCACGGAAGGAGGAGCCCCCATGAGCAAGCGCCACCAGTCCAGCCGGCGTAAGGCCTACGGCCGACGGCAGCATGAGGTCCGCGAACGGCACGATCGCGGGCAGCACGTCGATGGCTCCGCGTTCGACCTCGACGACTGGGGCACGGGGGCACCGTCCGATCCGCTCGCGTTCGTGGACCCCCGCGCCCCGCGCTTCCGGTTCGCGATGGGCGATTCGTAGATGGCCGTCTACCAGGGGGCACGCCCGCGCGCCATCGCGCTGCCTCGCGGGCCCGTTCTGCCCGGGGTCGCACTGCCGACGCTGCCGCGCCGCCGGTCGCGTGCCGCCATCCGCGCCCGCCGCGGCGCGACGAACCGACCAGGCTTCCTGCTCGGGGTGATCGTCGTCGCCTTCATGCTGGCCTTCTTCTCGCTGGCCCAGGAGGTCCGCGTGTCGGCCACGAGCTATGACATCGGGCGCCTCCAGGTCGAACGCGACCGGCTCGATGCCCGGCTCCAGGAGATCACCTCCGACGTGAGCCGGCTGGGGCGCGAGCCCGCGATCCGCAAGCTGGCGCTGGACGACGGCCTCGGTCAGCTCGGCGAACCCCTCATCCTCCCGGCGCGCTGAATCGACCCAGCCGACGAGCATGCTGGGTCGGACCGACTCCCGGCGCCGCCTCCTGCTGATGCTGACGATCTTCGGCATCGGCTCGATCGCGCTCGTTGCGCGGACGGCCTACTGGCAGGTCGTGCGCGGCGACTTCCTGCTCGCCAAGGCCGAGGCCCAGACCACGGTGCGGGTCGACGAGCCGAGTCGGCGCGGGGACATCTACGACCGGACGGGGACCGTGCTGCTCGCCACGACCATCGACCGCGAGCGACTCGTGGCAGCCGCCGACCAGATGGCGTTGCACCCCGATCGCCGCGACGCGACAGCGGACGCGCTCATCCGCCTCCTCAAGCTCGACGAGGCCGATGCCTCGGCCCTGCGCGACAAGCTGACATCGGGCAAGCCGTACGTGATCCTGGCGCGCGGTATCGAGCCGTCGACGGCCGATCGGATCCGCGAGGCGATGCGCGACAAGCGGGTGTCCTACGTCGCTCTCGAATCCGAGCCGGAACGGGTCTACCCGCAGACCGGCGGGGGACCCGACTCGTCGTTGGCGGCCCACCTGCTCGGGTTCGTGAATCGCGAGAACGTCGGCCAGTACGGGGTCGAGCAGGCCTACCAGGACACGCTCGCGGGAACGCCGCGGGTGGTCGTCGCCGGCCGGGACGCCAATGGTCGACCGATGCCCGAGACGGCGGTCACCGAGCAGCCCGGGACGATCGGTGAGGACCTTCGGTTGACGATCGATGCGAGCCTCCAGCTCGCGCTCGAACAGGAACTGCTGGCGGCCTGGATCGCCGACGAGGCGAAGAGCGCCTCGGCCGTGGTGATGGACCCGTATACCGGCGCGGTCTACGCCGAGGCCACGTACCCGTCGTACGACGCCAACGACTATCGCTCGGTCGCGACCGACTCGCCCAACCGGTTCATCGACCCGGTCGTATCGAACGTCTACGAACCGGGATCGGTGTTCAAGATGATGACCGCGGTGACCGCGCTCGAGTCGGGCAAGGTCACCCGGACCACGAAGATCAAGGACGTCGGCACGCTGCGCCTCGATCACGGCACGACCAAGGTCGACAACGCCGACCACCGGGGCATGGGCTGGGTGACGTTCGAGGACGGCATCGCCTTCTCGCGGAACGTCGTCGCGGCCAAGGTGGCGCTGAAGTTGGCCGGCTCGACGTCGGCGTCAGCGGCAAAGCTGTACGCGACCTGGCGCACCCTCGGCTACGGCGAGAAGACCGGCATCGACGTCGCCGGCGAGGCGTCCGGCAGCGCGTACGTCCGCGATCCCGGGGTCACCCCGTGGGGCGAGATCGATCTGGCCAACGGGTCGTTCGGCCAGGGCGTGGCGGTGACCCCGATCCAACTCGCCCGCGCCTACGCCGCGCTGGTCAACGGCGGGACCCTGATCCAACCGCACGTCGTCGGCGGTATCGGCGATCGGGACATCACGCCGGATCCTGGGACCCGGGTCGTGCCGCGCAAGGTCTCGCAGACCCTGCTCAAGATGATGGATCACGTGATCGACGCGGTGCCGTTCTACCGGGACCGCACCCTGGTCCCCGGGTACCACGTCGGCGGCAAGACCGGCACGGCTCAGATCTGGGATGCGAAGAAGCACGACTGGAAGGTCAACCTCTTCAATTACTCCTTCGTCGGCTACATCGGCCGCGCCGTGGATGTGCCGGACCTGGTGGTCGCCGTCCGCATCGAAGAGGGCCGGCCGCGCATGCCCCGGCTGGGCCACCTGGAGATGCCGGTCATGTCGTTCGAGTTGTTCCGCAGGATCGCGACCGACGCCATCAACACCCCGGACCTGCTGACGGCCCGTGCGACCGCGGCCGGCGTGACGGACCGGTGAGCGAGCCCTATGGGACACTCTTCGTCGTGACCGACGTGGAGCCGTCGACCGCTCCGGCGGCCGACGCCGGCGGCACCCCGGGCCTCACCGCCGACGACCTCGTCCGTCTGACCGGCGGCCGCCTGCTGTCCCGGTCCCAGCGGGCGATCCTCGGCGGCGCCGTCGACTCGCGACTCGTCGAGCGCGACGAGCTGTTCGTCGCCGTACCGGGCGAGCGCACCGACGGCCATCTCCACCTGGCAGACGCAGTCGCTCACGGGGCGTCGGCGCTGCTCGTCACCCGCACCGTCGACCCAGCCGCGATGGCGGACGACGTGACGATCGTGCGGGTCGCCGACGCGCTCGCGGCACTCGGCGCCGTGGCCGCGGGCTGGCGGCGTCGATTCGACCCGCTGGTCGTCGGGATCACCGGCAGCATCGCCAAGACCTCGACCAAGGAGGCCGTCGCGACCGTCCTCGGGGCGGCTCGACGGACGCTCAAGAGCCAAGGCAACCAGAACAACGAGATCGGCCTCCCGCTCACACTGCTCCGCCTGCGCGCGGGGCACGAGGCTGCTGTCCTCGAGATGGGCATGTACACGAGCGGCGACATCGCCGACCTGGCCGCGATGGCTCGGCCGTCCATCGGGGTGGTGACCGCGGTCCAAGCCGTCCACCTGTCGCGTATCGGCACGATCGAAGCGGTCGAACGGGCGAAGGGCGAGCTGCTCGAGGCGTTGCCGGCGAACGGGACGGCCGTGCTCAATGCCGACGACCCGATCGTGACCGCGATGGACCGACGGACTGCGGCGCGCGCGGTCCGCTACGGGTTCGCGGAGACGGCTGACGTGGCGGCCACCGAGGTCCGCTCCGCGGGCACGGCCGGCATGCGGTTCATGCTGCGGACGCCGGCCGGCGCCCGCGACGTCTCGATCCCGATGCTCGGTCGGCTATCCGTCCACAACGCCGCGGCCGCCACCGCGGTCGGCCTGGCGGCGGGCCTCGACCTCGACACGATCGCGACGGCGTTGGGCCGAGGCTGGTCGGCTCCCCACCGTGTGGAGCTCGTCCGGTTGCGCGGGACGACCATCATCGACGACAGCTACAACGCATCACCCGGGTCGGTCGTGGCCGCGCTCGAGCTGCTGGGGGGGCTGCCCGGTCGCCGCGTCGCGGTCCTGGGCGAGATGCTCGAACTCGGCGATGAGCACGAACCTGGCCATCTGGCGGTCGGCGCCGCGGCCGCCGACGTGGCCGAGCTCCTGGTCGTCGTCGGGTCGGGCGCCGGAGGCATCGCGCAGGCGGCTGTCGCGGGTGGGCTCAGCACCGACCGCGTCCTGCGAGTCGACGATGTCGACGCGGCGCTCGATGCGCTTCGACCGCGCTTGCGCGATGACGACGTGGTGCTGGTCAAGGCGTCGCGCGGAATCGGTCTCGATCGCCTCGTCGACGCCCTGCGCGTCGAGCTCGGCGAGGCTGCCCCGTGACCGTCGAGCTGATCCAGGGCCTGCTCCTCGCGTTCGCGCTCGTGGTCATCCTGATGCCGCCGTACATCCGGCTGCTGCAGACCCTCGGATTCGGCAAGCGCATCCGCCAGGAAGGTCCCGAGAGCCACTTCATGAAGGAGGGCACGCCCACCATGGGTGGCCTCCTGATCGTCATCGTCGTCATCGCCATCTACTTCTTTCTCCGCCGGCCGGACGCCGCGACGTTCGCGCCACTCGCCGCACTGGCCGGGGTCGGCGCGCTGGGCGCCTTCGACGACTACCTGAACGCCCGGACGGGGGAGGGCATCAAGGCCCGCCAGAAGCTGATCTGGCTGACCGTGGTCGCCTTCGTCACGGCCTATCAGATCCAGCAGACATACGCCATCACGGCCATCGCCGTGCCATTCGTCGGCCCCGTCCCGATCGATCCGTCGCTGTACGTCCTGTTCGCGGCGTTCGCCATCATCGCGGCGGCCAACGGGGTCAACATCACCGACGGGCTGGACGGGCTGTCCGGGGGCACCGTCGCGATCGCGTTCGTCGCGTACATGTTGATCGCGCTGGCCAATGTCCCGGCCCAGCCGAATCTGGCCCTCTTGTGCGCGCTGATCATCGGCGGACTGCTCGGGTTCCTGTGGTTCAACGTCCACCCGGCGCAGATCTTCATCGGTGACTCGGGCGCTCTGGCGCTCGGTGCCACGCTCGCCGTGACGGCGCTGATCACCGGTCAGATCCTGGTCCTGCCGCTGATCGGCATCATCTTCGTGCTCGAGACCGCCTCGGTGATGCTCCAGGTCGTGTATTTCCGTGTCACCGGCGGTCGTCGCCTGTTCCGGATGAGCCCCATCCACCACCATTTCGAGCTCGGCGGCTGGGACGAGGAGAAGATCACGATCCGGTTCTGGATCATCGCGATCCTCGCGGCGTTGCTGGGCGTCACGTTCTTCCTGGCCACCCAGACCGACCGATTCGTGTGACCGCGACGATGACCGCGCAACGCCGCACGATCGACCCCGACAGCCTCGACCTCGCGGCGATCCGCGACGGGTCGCTCCGTGACGCGCCGGTGACGGTGCTCGGCTTCGCACGGACGGGCATCGCGCTGGCGAGGTTCCTCGCCGACGCCGGGGCGCTCGTGACGGTCTACGACGGCCGTCCGGCCGAGGACCTTGGCGCCGCGATCGCGGCGCTGGAGGCCCGCCCGGTTCGCCTGACGCTGGGTCCGGATGTCGAGCCGGCCTCCACCTGGGCCGACGCGGTCCTGGTCACCACCTCGCCATCGATCAACCCGGACTTCCCGACGACCGAGCCGCGGCTCCGTGCCGCCCTCGCCCGTCTGGTCCAGGCGCGGGCCTCGGGCGACCCTGGAGCGCCCGCCATCGTCTCTGAGCCGGACCTCTTCCTGCGCCTGTGCCCCGCACCGACGGTCGGGGTGACCGGCACCAAGGGCAAGACCACCACAGCGTCATTGACGGCGGCGATCCTCGCCGCGGACCGCATCCACCCGGTCGAGCTCGGCGGGAACATCGGCGTGCCCATCGTCGAGCGGTTGCCCGAGCTCACGCCCGAGCACCGGGTCGTCTACGAACTGTCGGAACTGCAGCTCCCCACGTTGTCCCGGGGGACCACGGTCGCCCTCTACACGAACGTCACCGCCGACCATCTCGATCGCCACGGGTCGCTCGAGGCATACCGTCGGGTGAAGCGTCGCCTGGCCGAACTGGTCGACCCCGACGGCGCCCTCGTACTCAACGCCGAGGACCCGGTCACGGCCGCCTACGCCGGCCTCGGCCGGGCGCCCGCGCTGCTCTACCGGCGCGACCGGCCGATGCCCGGCGGTCTCGGCCTGGTCGACGGCTGGATCGTGGCCGCGAGCGTCGAGCGGCTGCCGCTGGCCGGCGGCGGGGTCGCGGCGACCGGCCCTGGAGGTCGGATCATGCCCGTCGACGAGCTTGGCATCCCCGGGGCCCACAATGTGTCGAACGCCCTGGCGGCGATCGGGGCCGGGTTGCTGTTCGGCGTCGCCCCCGATGCGATCCGCGCCGCGGCAGCCGCATTCGAGGGCGTCGAACATCGGCTTGAACCCGTCGCCCTGATCGACGGGATCCGCTTCGTCAACGACTCCCAGGGCACGCAGCCTGACGCGGTGATCGCAGCACTGTGGGCCTTCGAGCCGCCAATCGTCCTGATCGCCGGCGGTCGGGACAAGGACGTCGATCTGGGCGAGCTCGTGCTTGTCGCGGCCGAACGCGCCTCGGCGGCCGTGATGATCGGTGAGACGGGCCCTGCGCTGGGCCGACGGCTGCGCGAGGCGGGGCTCGCGATCGTCGAGACGGCAGGGTCGATGAGCGAGGCGGTCGGTCGCGCCGACGCGCTGGCCCGCGCTGCCCGGGCAGCAGCCGGCGGCTCGGCCGGGCCGGCGACGGTCCTGCTCAGCCCAGCCGCCGCCAGCTTCGACATGTTCCCGGACTACGCGGCGCGCGGTCGGGCGTTCAAGGACGCTGTCGCGGATCTGATCACCGCTCGAGCTCGGAGGGCCCGATGAACCTAGCGCCTCCGATCCCGCGATTCGGCCGGTCGGCCGTGGAGCCGCGAGAGCGTCGGCGCTCGTCCGGCGCTGATCCCCGCCGGACCGCCAACCGAAGCCCGGCCAAGGACCTGACCAACGTCCTGCAGCGGGAACGACACGCGCCCGACTACACGATCCTCGTCGTCGTCGTGGCGCTCGCCGCGATCGGCATCCTGATGGTCTACTCGTCGTCGGCCATGAAGGGCTACCTGTCCGCCGAGGCCGACACGTTCCAGACCGTGGGACCGCAGATCCAATGGGCGCTGCTGGGCCTCGCGGCGATGGTCGCGATGATGAAGGTCGACTACCGCTACCTGCGGCTCGTCTCGATCCCCGGCTTCGCGTTGGCCATCGCGCTGCTCGGGCTGGTCTTCGTCGACCAGTTCAACATCGTGGTCGGTGGCTCGGCGCGCTGGCTCAGGCTCGGCCCGCTGCCCGCCATCCACCCGGCGGAACTCGCCAAGCTCGCCCTCATCGTGTACCTGGCCCACTGGTTCGCGAAGCGCGGCACGCGCGTCGGCAAGCTGTGGGGCGGGACGCTGCCGTTCCTGCTCATCGCCGGGCCGGTCATCGCGCTGGTGTTCAAGGAACCGGACCTGGGTACGACGATCGTCATCACGCTGACCGCCCTCACGATGTTCTTCGTGGCCGGCGCCAACACGCTCCATCTCGGTGGCCTCTTCTCGATGGCCGGTGTCGGGGCGATCCTCGTCGGCTTGCAGGGCTATCAGATGGACCGCATCCGGGTGTGGCTCAACCCGTGGTCGGATCCGCTCGGGGACGGATATCACACGGTCCAGGGGCTGCTGGCGCTCGGTCTCGGGGGCATCGTCGGCTCGGGGCTGGGGGAGAGCCGGATGGCGGGCGGCCTGTTCGTCCCGAACGCCTTCAACGACTTCATCTTCGCCATCATCGGCGAGGAATTCGGGCTGGTCGGCGCGGTCGTCGTGATCGCGCTGTTCGTCCTGCTGGCCTACGCTGGCATCCGCGTCGCGCTCGGCGCGCCGGACACGTTCGGCGCCTTGCTGGCCGCGGGGATCACCGCCTGGCTATGCATCCAGGCCTTCATCAACATCGCGGTCGTGGTGACGCTGGTTCCCATCACCGGGATCACGCTGCCGTTCATCAGCGCCGGCGGTTCGTCACTCATCATCAGCTTCGCGGCGATCGGGATCCTCCTCTCGATCTCGCGCGAGACCATCGAAAAGGGGACGTGGAACGACGATGCGACTGGCGATCGCCGCGGGCGGGACGGGCGGGCACATCTACCCCGCGTTGGCCGTCGCCCGCTCGCTGCGCGCACGACCGGTCGACGCTGAGCTCAGCTGGATCGGTGGCCATCGCGGCCTCGAAGCGGGCATCGTCGGCGCGGCCGGCATCCCGTTCACGCGGCTCGCGCTGCGCTCGCTGCGCTCGGTCGGGGCCGACGTCCACGTGGCCCTCGACCCGATCCGCCTGGGCGCCTCGGTCCCCCAGGCTGCGGCCCTCCTGGCCCGCGAGCGGCCGGCGGCGATCTTCACGACCGGTGGCTACGTCGCGATCCCGGTGCTGATCGCGGCGGCCCCGCTCGGCATCCCGGTCGTGCTGTGGGACGGCAACGTGGTTCCCGGCCGGGCGGTGCGCGCGACGGCACGTCTCGCCGACGTGCTGGCCGTGTCGTTCCAGGCCACTTGCTCGGCGCTCGCCGCCGCGGCTCCCGGCCGACCCTGCTACGTGACCGGCACCCCGATCCGGGACACGACCGGCATCGATCGCCTCGCCGCTCGATCGGCACTCGGCGTCGACCCCGAAGAGCGCGTCCTGCTGATCTTCGGCGGCTCCCAGGCGGTCCGGCGGTTCAACGCCGCCGTCGCAGCGGCGCTGCCGCGGCTGGTCGAGCGGGTCAGCGTGATCCACGTCACCGGTGACGCCGGCTATGCCGAGGCGCTGGCCGGCCGCGAGGCGTTGCCGCCGGATCGTCGGGCGCGCTACCGGCCGCATCCGTTCCTGCGCGACGACATGCTCGGCGCCCTGGCCGCTGCCGACCTCGTCGTCGGTCGGGCCGGGTCATCGACCCTCGCCGAGGTCGCCGCGCTCGGGCTGCCGATGGTCGTCGTGCCATACCCCCATGCGGCCGGCCATCAGCGCGCCAACGCGCGTGAGCTCGTCGACGCCGGGGCCGCCCGGTTGGTCGACGACGCCGACTTCGATGCGACAGCCTTGCTCGACGCCGTCGCCCTGCTGGACGACCCCGCCGCCTATCGAGCGATGGCCGCAGCGGCGCGCTCGATGGGGCGGCCGGCCGCCGCTGAGGCGGTCGCCGACCTGGTCATCGCCCTCGCCAAGGGACGCGGATCGCCTGACCCGGACGCCATCGACCGGCGTGCGCGTGGGATGGTCGGATGACCGCGACCGCTGCGTTCGACGCGGTGGCGGTCGGGTCGGAGATCCAGCGCCGGATCGGGGTCAAGACCTCGCGCGACGAGCCATTGGCGCGGTTCACGACGATGCGGGTCGGCGGCCCGGCCGACCTGTTCGCCACGGCCCACAACGGCTTCGAGCTGCGCGCGCTCGTCCGCTTCGCACGGTCGCGTGGCCTGCCCCACCTCGTGCTCGGCCGCGGCTCGGACGTCGTCATCAGCGATCGAGGCGTGCGCGGGCTCGTCATCCAGGATCGGGCCGAGGGGTCGCGGGTCGAGGGCGAGCAGTACACCGCCGACGCCGGCGTTCCGATGGCGCGGGCGGCGACCGAGACCCAGAAGGCCGGACTGACCGGGCTCGAGTTCGGTTTGGCCATCCCGGGCACCGTCGGTGGCGCGGTCTGGGCGAACGCCGGTGCCCACGGCTCCGACGTGGCCGGCGTCCTCGAGGCGGCGCGGGTGCTCGACCGCGACGGGCGGGAGTCCGTCGTGCCGGTGGCCGAGCTCGGTCTCGACTATCGCGACAGCCGCTTCAAGCGGCCGGCCGGCGACGGCCCGCCGGAGCTCATCCTCGAGGCGACCTTCCGCCTGGCCTCGGCCGATCCGGACGTCATCAAGGGCCGGCTCGACGAGATCCGCCGCTGGCGCCAGGCGCACCAGCCGCTCGGCCTGCCGTCTGCCGGCAGCGTGTTCCGCAACCCCGACGGTGACTCGGCCGGCCGCGAGATCGACGAGGCCGGGCTGAAGGGCACCCGGATCGGCGGTGCGAGCGTGTCGGAGAAGCACGCCAACTTCATCGTCAACGACCAGCACGGGACCGCGACCGACGTCCGCCGCCTGGGCGACCACGTCCGGGCGATCGTCGCCGAGCGGACGGGCGTCGAGCTCGTCTATGAGGTCGAGTTCCTCGGTGACTGGGAGGGCTGGCCGTGGCCGGATTGACCGCAGCGGGTCTGCCGCCACTTGTGGTCCTCGCCGGTGGCCCGTCGGCCGAGCACGACGTGTCGATCGTGTCGGGCCACGCCATGGCGGATGCCCTCGCCGACGCCGGCGCCGATGTCCGTCGGGTGGTGGTCGGGCTCGATGGGACCTGGTGGTGGCTGCCCACCGACCATCGTCGGGCCGGTCGACCGGCGACCGACTACGACGACCCGCGGCGGCTCGGCGCGGAGGGGCCCATCAGCCTCGGAGCGGCGCTCGACCGATTGGCGGCCGCCGACCCGCCGCCGGTCGTCGTCCTTGGCCTGCACGGCCCGTGGGGCGAGGACGGCACGATCCAGGCGATGCTCGACGCGATCGGGCTGGCCTACACCGGTGCCGGGGTGACCGCCTCGGCCATCGGCATGGACAAGGCCATCTTCAAGCGGCTGTGCCGCGGGCTGGCCATCCCGGTCGTCGACTGGCGCGAGGTGCGCGCGTCGCGCTGGCGGGCCGATCGATCGGGCGTCCGCCGCGAGATGGCGGCCTTCGCTGCGGGAGCCGAGGACCCGCGCCTGATGGTCAAGCCCGCCCGGCTCGGCAGCTCGGTCGGGATGACCCTCGTCCACGACGCGGCCCAGCTGAGTCCAGCCCTCGACCTCGCCTTCCGCTATGACTCGCTGGCGGTCGTCGAGAGCTACGTGCCGGACGCCCGCGACCTCGAGGTGTCGGTCATCGGCAATGACCACGCGCGCCTCGAGATCTACGGCCCGGGCGAGATCGTCAGCGGCCACGAGTTCTACGACTATGCGGCGAAGTACACGCCGGGCCTCTCGGAGACGACCACCCACGCCGAGGTCAGCGACGTCGAACGGGCGGTCATCCACAAGCTGACCCGGGATGTCTATCGGGCGATCGGGGCCGAGGGTTACGCGCGGGTCGACTTCCTGATGGCTGGCGAGCGGGTCCTGGTGTCCGAGATCAACACGCTGCCCGGGTTCACGCCGATCAGCCTCTTCCCGACGATGCCGGCCGATGGCGGGCTCAGCTTCGGTGACGTGTGCGTCCGGATCGTCCAGCTGGCCATCGAGCGTCAGGCCGCCCGCCCGGCGGCCCGCCTGGGGACCGGCGACCTACCGCGATGACCCTCCGGCCGCGCCAGCCCGACCGGCGACCGACCATCCGACCGACGACCCGTCGCGGCCCGGGTGCCTCGCCGGGCCGGCGCAGCCGGGCCGTCCGGCGCGCCTCTGCCGGCCTTTCGCCCGTCCGGGCCGGGGCGATCCTGGTCATGTTGATGTGTGCCGCGGCTGTCTACGGCGTCGCGAACTCGACCGTCTTCGAGGCACGGACGATCGCGGTCGAGGGGACGGTCCTGACCGATGCCGCGGCGATCAGCGCGGCGGTCGAGGACGTGCGCGGCCAGAATCTGTTCACCCTGCTGACCCGGCCGCTCGAGGATCGGGTGCGCCGGATCCCGACCGTCCGCGGGGTCGTCGTCAGCGTGCGCCTGCCCGAGACGCTCGTCGTCCGGATCCGGGAGCGGACGGCCATCCTGGTCTGGCAGCTCGGGGCGCGCCGCTACCTGGTCGATGCCGACGGCCGGTTGTTCGCGATCGTGCCCGACTCGGCCTCGCCGTCGGTCGCCGCGCTGCCGGTCATCGACGACCGGCGAGCCGGCTCGGTCGGACTCGCCGTCGGCCTCCAGATCGACCCGGTCGACCTCGACGCCGCCACACGGCTCGGGTCGCTGGCACCAGCCGACGTCGGCAGCCAGGCCCAGGGTCTGGCCGTATCGATCAGCGACGTCAACGGGTTCACCGTCCGCAGCCGGCCGGCGAGCTGGCAGGCGGTGTTCGGCTTCTACACGCCCACCCTGCGGACGCCGGCGCTCGTGCCGGGCCAGGTCCGCTTGCTGCGCAGCCTCCTCATCGGGCGGGAGCCGCTGGTCGATCGGATCATCCTGGCGTCCGAGACCGACGGTACGTTCACGACGAAGCCCAGCCCGAGCCCCAGCGCGAGCCCGGCGCCGTGATAGCCTTGCCCAAACCGTACGGAGTGAGGGCGAGGACCACGTGCTGTTACCCCTGCTCGGGCTCCTCGTGGGCGTCCTGGCGGGCCTCGTCCTCAACATCAACGTCGGGTTCGAGCTCAGTCGATACTCGGCCGTGGCGATCCTCGCCGCGCTCGACTCGGTCCTCGGCGCCGTCCGGGCGGAGCTTGACGGGGTCTATGACAACCGCATCTTCATCAGCGGCTTCCTGGTCAACGCGATCATCGCGGTCCTGCTGACGTTCGTGGGTGACCGACTCGGCCTTGACCTGTACCTCGTGGCTCTCATCACCTTCGGGCTTCGCATCTTCGACAATGTGGCGCTGATCCGGCGCCACTTCCTCTAATCCGACCAGCGAACGGAGAACGACAGAACGGTGGAACGTGAAGCGGTCCTCGTCGGGATCGACGTCGGCACGAGCAAGGTGTGCGCCCTCATCGGCGAGGTCGCGCGCGACGGGCGGATGACGATCATGGGCCACGGGACCGTGCCCGCCTCCGGCATCAAGAAGGGCGTCGTCATCAACATCGACCAGACGGTCCGCTCGATCGCCGACGCGGTCGAGAAGGCGGAGCGGCTGTCCGGCTGGAAGATCGACCGAGCGTTCGTCGGCGTCGGGGGTCAGCACATCGAGAGCCTCAACTCGCCGGGCCAGGTCGCGGTCACCGGCCACCACCGCGAGGTGAGTCGCGAGGACATCAGCCGGGCGATCGACGTCGCCCGGGCGGTGCCGATCCCATCGAACCGCGAGGTGCTCCACGTCGAGCGGCGTGGCTTCTCGGTCGATGGCCAGGAGGGCGTCAAGGACCCGCTGGGGATGAGCGCCCTCAAGCTCGAGGTCGAGACCCACATCGTGACCGGCTCGGCGACCGCGGTGACCAATCTGTTCAAGTGCGTCGCCGCGGCCGGGGTCAAGATCGATGAGCCGGTGGTCAACGCCCTCGCCTCGGCCGAAGCGGTGCTCAACGAGACCGAGAAGGAGCTCGGCGTCGCGGTCGCCGACATCGGCGCGGGCACCATCGACCTCGCTCTCTTTCTCGAGGGCTCGCCGTTCCACACGCGGGTCCTGCCGGTCGGCGGCCACAACGTCACCAACGACGTGGCGATCGGCCTCAAGACCTCGATCCCGACCGCCGAGGAGCTGAAGATCCAGCACGGCTCGTGCGACCTGCGCGGGATCGCCGAGGACGATGAGATCAGCGTCAGCGTCCTGGGCGAGGATGCCGGACGGACGGTCAGCCGGCTCGAGGTCTGCCAGATCATCGAGGCCCGGATGTCGGAGACGTTCGAGCTCTTGCGCAACGAGATCCGAGCAGCCGGCGTCCGCCAATTGCCGGCCGGGGTGATCCTCACCGGCGGCGCGGCGCAGCTGGCGGGCATCGCCGAGCTCGGGCGCGAGGTCCTCGGGATGCCCGTGCGGGTCGCTGCCCCGACCGGCATCGGTGGTCTCGTCGACACGCTGCTGACGCCCGCCTACAGCACCTCGGTCGGGTTGCTCCAGTGGGGAGCGGCGACGCTCAGCGAAGGCGAGCCGTTGCGCTACGAGTCGGCTCCGGCGATGGGCGGCATCGGCCGGCTTCGCGACGCGTTGCGAAGCATCTTCCCGTAGCCGTCCCGCGAGGGGGCGCTTGACCAGCCCATGGACAGCCGCGAGCTGACGGTCCGCACCGGCTCGGCGCGCGGCCTGGCCGATCTGACCACCGCCTGCGCGGCGTTCCTCACGGACATCAGAGCCCACGACGGGCTGCTCTCGGTGTTCGTGCCGCATGCCACGGCCGGACTCGTGATCGTCGAGGTCGGCGCAGGATCGGACGACGACCTGCTGGACGCGCTCGATCGCCTGCTGCCGCGCGAGGACCGTCTGTACCGCCATCGACATGGATCGCCAGGCCACGGCGCCGACCACGTCGCGCCGCTCTTGGCCTCCCCGTCCCTGACGGTGCCGGTGATCGGCGGGCGGCTGGCCCTGGGGACGTGGCAGTCGATCTGTCTGCTCGACCCCAATGCCGACAACCCCGAGCGGACGGTCCGATTGAGTTTCCTCGCGGGGTAGCGCGGTCCGAGCGACCGGTGCCTACGGGCACCAGCCGGTCCGACTGCGGGACCCGTCCGATCGACACGGACTCGGACCGCCGATGGTCAGCTCTCGACGCCCGGCGCTATACTCCGGCGACCGTGGACCCGGACGGTGCTCGTGCGCCCCCGGGTCAGCGCCCCGCCACGCCTGATCAGAGAGCCCCCGCAGACCGCGCAGGACCCCCCAGGGTCGCCGAGGAGAACCCGATGCCGTTGCGTTCCGATTCCGAGAACTTCGCGTTGATCCGCGTGATCGGCGTCGGCGGTGGCGGCAGCAACGCGGTCAACCGGATGATCCGGGCCGAGATGATGGGTGTCGAATTCATCGCCTGCAACACCGACGCGCAGGCGCTCCTCCAGTCGGACGCGCCGCACAAGATCCGCATCGGTGACAAGGTCACCCGCGGACTGGGCGCCGGCGGCGACGCGTCGCTGGGTCAGCGCTCCGCGGAGGAGGATTCCGAGAAGATCTCGGCAGCCCTCGCGGATTCGGACATGGTCTTCATCACCTCCGGCCTTGGCGGCGGCACCGGGTCGGGTGCGGCACCTGTCGTGGCCCAGATCGCCAAGGACGCCGGTGCATTGACGATCGGCGTCGTCACGAAGCCCTTCGCGTTCGAGGGCAATCGGCGCAAGCTCGTCGCGGAGAAGGCGGCCGAGGAGCTCAAGGCGCAGGTCGACGCCCTCATCACGATCCCCAACGATCGACTCAAGGACGTCGTCCAGAAGAACACCAGCATCCTGGACGCGTTCCGCGTCGTCGACGACGTGCTCCGGCAAGGCGTGCAGGGCATCAGCGACATCATCACGATGCCCGGGCTCATCAACCAGGATTTCGCCGATGTCCGCGCGATCATGAAGGACGCCGGGTCGGCGCTCATGGGCATCGGCCGGGCGAGCGGGGAGAACCGGGCGGTCGAGGCGGCCCAGCAGGCCATCGCGAGCCCGCTGCTCGAGCTCGACATCCACGGTGCGCAGGGAATCCTCTGGAATATCACCGGTTCGTCGAACCTGTCGCTGTACGAGGTCAACGAGGCGGCCGAGGCCATCAAGGAAGCGGCCGATCCCGAGGCCAACATCATCTTCGGCACGAGCTTCAATGAGCGGCTCGGCGACGAGGTGATGGTGACCGTCATCGCCACGGGCTTCGACGGCGGGAAGCGCCGGTCGTCGGTCCATCGCGAGGGCGCCGGCGTCAGCGAGGGCGCGGCCTCGACCCGGGTCGCCCACGAGCGCGACTTCCTCCAGGAGCTCGAGCGCCAGCGGCACGACGACGGCGACCGCACCTTCCCGTCGCGGGAGGGCGACCAGGAGGTGGCAGCGAGCGTGCCGCGTCCCGAGCGCGCCGTGGCGGAGCCCGCGTCGGCGCGTCGCCCGGTGACCTACGACGCAGACGACCTCGAGATCCCGAGCTTCCTGCGCCGCAAGTGACCGAGGCCGGCCGACGGCCGGCGCCCCGCGGATGACCGATACCGCCTCCAGCGTCGACGCCCTGCGGGCAGCCCATGCCCGTGTCCTCGACCGCATCGCGGCCGCATGCGGGCGGGTCGGTCGGGACCCGAACGAGGTCGAACTGGTGGCCGTATCCAAGACGGTCGATGCCGCGCGCCTACGCGAGGCGGTGGCCGCCGGCATGGTGAAACTCGGCGAGAACCGGGTCCAGGAAGGCGAGGCCAAACGGCCCGAGGTCCCGGGTGCCCGCTGGGAGTTGGTCGGACCGCTGCAATCGAACAAGGCGCGCAAAGCGATCGAGACGTTCGAGCGTATCCAGACGGTCGACTCGGTGGCGCTCGCGGAGCGCCTCGACCGCATCGCCGGGGAGATCCCGGTCGTGGGTCGTTACCCCGTGCTGTTGCAGGTGAACGTCGACGATGATCCGGCCAAGTCGGGCTTCAGCCCCGACGCCGTGGCCGCGGCGATGGATGCATTGCTGGCCCTGGCATACCTCGAGGTCCAGGGCCTGATGACCGTCGGCCGGGTGGCGGATTCCGAGGCGGATGCACGCGCGACGTTCCGGTCCCTTCGCGAGCTGTCGGGCAGGCTGCGATCGCGATCGCCGGGGCTCGGTCCGAACCTGTCGATGGGCATGTCCGACGATCTCGAGCTGGCGGTCGAGGAGGGGGCCACGATCGTGCGGGTCGGGCGGGCGATCTTCGGGGAGCGGCCGCATCGGCATGGCGCCGGTCCGCTCGATCACTACCATCCGCCCGGTCGACCGCCCGGCGACGGACCCCGGCCGGCCGACTGCTAGACTCGTGCCGTGGCGAGCGTGTTCCTGCTGAACTTCCTGCAGTTCCTGTTGATGGCGCTCTGGGCGCTCATCTTCGGGCGGATGATCATGTCGTGGGTCGACCCGATGGGCCGCAACCAGGTCTCGAGCTTCCTGTTCCAGGCCACCGAGCCGATCCTCGCGCCGGTCCGCCGGATGCTTCCGCAGACCGGCATGATCGACTGGTCCGGCTTCATCGTCCTCATCGTCCTGGGGTTCCTCTGGCGCGCGCTGTGAGGTCTTGAGCTCGCCCGACGTCCGCTTCGCCGTCCGACTCACTCCGCGCGCGTCGGGCGACCGAGTCGATGGCGTGGTCGATGGGGTGCTCCGTGCGAGGGTCGGATCCCCGGCGGTCGAAGGTGCCGCCAACAACGCGTTGCTGCGCTTGCTGGCCGAGGAGCTGGGCGTCGGCCGCCAGTCGGTGCGGATCGTGGCGGGGGCCTCGGGGCGGAACAAGCTGGTCGTCGTCGAGGGCGTCGAGCCCGATCGGATCGTTGCCCGCTGGCCCGGGCTGCGGGTATGATCACGCCCTCGTCCGGCGCCCCGGTGCGGCGCCGCGACCAGCGGGCGATTGGCTCAGTCGGTTAGAGCGCGCGGTTCACATCCGCGAGGTCACTGGTTCGAATCCAGTATCGCCCACCACCCACCCTCGATGAGGTCCCGCCGGGCCCTATCGCGCGGTCGACGCCGACCGCGTTGACACCGGGATCGGATCCGAGGCGGCGTTGCGCCTCCTCGCGACGAGGATGAATGGGATGGCCAGCACCGAGACGGCCGCAGTGACCACGTATGCCGGCCCGTATCCGAACACGTCGGCGACACGGCCGAGCGCCGGTTGGGTGACCACGCCGCCTGCCGAACCCATCAGCGAGTCGAACGACAGGACGGTCGCGCGCTGCTCCGAGGCGATCAGCCCGTTGAGGTACGCCTGCCGGAAGGGTGACTCGAGCGACCAGGTCATCGCCCAGACCGCCAGCAGGAGCAGGGCCGCGACGAAGCTGCCCGTCCAGCCGATCACGACCAGCATCGCGCCACTGAGGACAGTCCCGAGCAACAACGCGTCGGTCCTCCGCCGGAAAAGGCGGCGGATCCGTGTCACGAGCAGGCCGCCCACGATCTGTGCCCCCGCGAAGAGCGCCGCCGCCAGCCCCGCGATGCCGTAGGCATGCGGATCGCCGAACAGCTGGAGCAGGTATGGCTGGCTGGCATAGAAGGCGAAGAAGCCCGCACCCGAGGCGAAGGGTGCTGCCAGCATCAAGGCTCGGACGGGCGGGTTACGCCAGCCGCCATCGATCGACCCGCGAACGACGGCGCGGATCTCGGACAGCGGGCTCGCGCCACGTCGCGGGGAGAATCCGATGTCGCGCATGGCCAGGGCGGCCACGGCGAGGGTCGCCCCGAGCATCGCCGCTCGCACCAGATACGGCACGCCGAGATCGGTCACCTGCGCGATGAGGCCGCCCGACACCGACCCCACCAGCATCGCCACCCCGCCGACCGTCTGCGACCGGCCCAGCACGGTCTCAAGCCCGCCGCGGAAGCCGGTCGCGGTGAGCGCGTCGACCAGCCAGGCCTCGGTGCCTCCGGAGAAGAAGGTGAACCCCAGTCCGAGCAGGATCGACGCCAGCGCCCAGCCAGCGAACGGCGCATGGGTCAGCCACATCACGTAGTAGAGGGCCGTCGAGGCGAGCAGCGTCGCCGAACCGAGCAGATAGGAGAACCGTCGCCCGCGGGTGTCGGCGATGACGCCGGTGGGCACCTCGAAGAGGACCTGTCCGACGGCGTAGAACGCATTCGCCGCGAATGCCTCCGTGTTCGACAGCCCCGCATCGAGCAGGAACAGCGTGTTGATACCCCAGATGAACGAGGACGCGAGGGTTTGCAGGAGGACGAGGACGAGGTAGGTGCGCTGGACGGTCCGCGGGGTGTCGGTCACGGGTCGCATGCTAGCCGCGCAGCTTCACCCGGCGACCCAACAAGCGTCCATGCCACGGCGCGACGTCCGGCGGTGGGTCGCTGCGGGCAGGTGGAGGCATGCGGGCCACGCACCCGAGCTGGTCGGGCGCTGATATCCGGCCCTCGCGTAACGGCCATGGGGTACGGTGCGTCACAGTTTCGACGATCCGGATAGCTCCTCCGCGAACGCGCCCTCGGTCCTCCCCCGAGGGCTCGTTCGTTTTCGCCGGCAGCGGGACGCCCGCGGGGAGCGGGACGTCTAGGAGGCGAGGCGGCGCAGGACGGCCGGCAGGATCCCACCGCCGGTGTAGTAGTCGACCTCGATGGGGCCGTCCAGTCGAGCGATCGCCTCGAACCGCACCTCGGACCCGTCGCCACCGGCCTCGTGGTCCCGGGTAGCGGTGATCCACACCGATCGGCGCGGGCTCAGGGGGCCATCCAGCCCGCGGATGGCATAGGTCTCCCGTCCGGTCAGGTGCAGCGACGACGCACTGTCGCCCGGCTTGTACTGGATGGGCAGCACACCCATGCCGACAAGGTTGGAGCGATGGATCCGCTCATAGCTTTCCGCCAGGACCGCGCGAACGCCGAGCAGCGCCGGGCCCTTGGCCGCCCAGTCGCGGGACGAACCGGATCCATATTCGCGACCGGCCAGCACGATGGCCGGCACGCCCTCCTTCTGATAGCGGGTCGCCGCGTCGAAGATGAATGCCTGATCCCCCGATGGCAAGTGGACGGTGTACGGGCCTTCCTTGCCCTCGACCAGTCGATTGCGGAGCCGGATGTTGCCGAACGTCCCGCGCATCATCACCTCGTGATGGCCGCGCCGCGCGCCATAGGAGTTGAAATCGAGCGGCCCAACGCCGTGCTCCTGGAGCCACTGGCCCGCGGGTGACCAGGGCGCGATCGAGCCGGCTGGCGAGATGTGGTCGGTCGTGACGGAGTCGCCGAGCATCGCCAGCACCCGGGCGCCGACGACGTCGCCGACGTGTCGCGCGCCCGGACCCAGCCCCTCGAAGAAGGGTGGCTTGGCCACATAGGTCGAGGTCGGGTCCCAGGCGTATCGGTCGCCCGACGGGACCGGCAACGCACGCCACCGATCGTCGCCCTCGAACACGACGGCGTACGTCCGGCGGAACAGCTCGGGATCGATGGCCGAGCCGATCACGGATCGGATCTCCTCGGAGCTCGGCCAGACGTCACGCAGGAAGACGGGCGCCCCGTCGCTCCCGTTGCCCAGCGGCTCCGTGGTCAGATCGATGTCGACGCGGCCCGCAAGGGCGAAGGCGACGACCAGCGGAGGGGATGCGAGATAGCTCGCGCGCGCGAGCGGGTGGATGCGACCCTCGAAGTTCCGGTTGCCGGACAGGACCGCGGCCACGACGAGGTCGTTGGCTTCGACGGCTGCCGCGACACCCGCGTCGAGTGGGCCGGAGTTGCCGATGCAGGTGGTGCAGCCGTATCCGGCGAGGGCGAATCCCAGTCGCTCGAGCGGCGCCATCAGCCCCGCGGCCTCGAGGTACCCGGTCACGGCCTTCGACCCTGGCGCGAGCGACGTCTTGACGGTGGGTCCGACGGCCAGTCCCCGGGCGACCGCATTCCGGGCGAGCAGCCCGGCGCCGATCATGACCGTCGGGTTGGATGTATTGGTGCAGGACGTGATGGCGGCGATCGCCACCGACCCCGAGCGGATGGTCTCCGAACGATCACCGACCATGACCTCGATCGAGCGGTGCGCCCTGGGATCGGCCGGCATCTCCGGTCCGCCGGCCGGGGCGGCCGCGGCCGGCGCGGCGACGTCGACCGCCGGCTCAGCCGCGGCGAAGGCCGGGGGATCCGAGGCGGGGAAGGAGTCGGCCGACGCCTCCTGGACCGAGTCGCCATCGACCGGGCTGTCGGCGATCATCGGCGTCGCCACCGCCTCCGGAAAGGCGGCCCGGAAGTTCGCCGGCAGGGCATCGAGCGGCACGCGGTCCTGCGGTCGGCGCGGGCCGGCCACCGACGGCTCGACCGAGCCAAGGTCCAGCGTCAGCACCTCGTCGAACGTCGGGCCATCGCCCGGCGCGCGCCACAGCCCCTGCTCCTTGGCGTAGCGCTCGACGAGCTGGATGCGGGTCTCGGGCCGGCCGGTGAGTCGAAGGTAGGCCAACGTCTCGTCGTCGATCGGGAAGAGGGTCGAGGTGGCTCCGAACTCGGGGCTCATGTTGCTGATCGTGGCCCGATCGGCCAGGGACAGGCCGGCCAGCCCGTCACCGGCGAACTCCACGAACGAACCCACGACCCCGTGCCGGCGCAGCAGCTCGGTGACGACGAGGACGAGGTCGGTGGCGGTCGAGCCCTGCGGCAACTCCCCGGTCAGGCGCACGCCGACGACGTGGGGCATGGGCTGGTAGAGGGGCTGGCCCAGCAGCACGGCCTCGGCCTCGATCCCGCCGACGCCATAGCCCAGCACGCCGAGTGCGTTGATCATCGTCGTGTGGGAGTCCGTCCCGACCAGGGTGTCGGGGAAGGCCACGCCATCGCGCTCGTCGACGACCGGCGCCAGGAACTCGAGGTTCACCTGATGGACGATGCCGGTGCCCGGCGGCACGATGCGCAGGTTGCGGAACGCGGTCTGGGCCCAGCGCAGCAGCTGGTAGCGCTCGCCGTTCCGCTCGTACTCACGCTCGACGTTGAAGGCGAAGGCGTCGCCGGTCCCGAAACGGTCGACCTGGACCGAATGGTCGATGACCAAGTCGGCCGGGACCAGCGGGTTGACCTTCGCCGGATCGCCACCGATCTCGGCCATCGCGTCGCGCATGACGGCGAGGTCGACGACCGCCGGGACACCAGTCAGGTCCTGCATGATCACCCGCGAGGGCATGAACGGGATCTCGGCCTCGGCCGCGACGCCCGGCCGCCAGGCCGCCAGCGTCTCGACGTCGGCCGGGTCGACGACGCCGTCGCCGGCGTGACGCAGGGCGTTCTCGAGCAGGATGCGAACCGTCACCGGCATCGGCGTCGAGCCGGTCGACCGCTCGAGCGCGGACAGGCGGTAGACGTCGGGCAGGCCCTCACCAAGCGGCGCTCGAGCTCCGAATGGATCGTTCCCTGTCACCGCGTTCCTCTCCGTCGCCTCGCTAGACTGGACTGGATGCAAGCGTACCGCGCCCGGCGCTCGGGCCGCCGCCGCGGTCCACGATGAAGGCCTGGGGCCGGCTGCCGGGCGACGATCCCGAGCGCGACCGCGCCGAGACGGCCGCCGCGATCGACGAGGCCGGCATCGATCTCGATCCGGTCCCCCCGGGTCACCACCGGCACGGCGATGGTGAGGTCCACCCGGACGGGCACGCGCACCCGCACGTTCGGTCGGGTCCGGGTGACCTCCCATCGACGGGGATCGTCGGGGCGGGCGCGGTCGGCACGGCGCTCGGCCTCGCCCTCCATCGGGTCGGCTGGCCGGTGCACGCGGTCGCCAGTCGCGACCCGGCACGGCGGGCCCGCTTCGCCGATCTCGTGGACGGGGTCCGTGCCTTCGCCGAGGCCCAGGCGCTGATCGAGGAAGTCGAGCTGGTCGTCGTCGCCATCCCGGACGATGCCATCGGCCCTCTGGCTGCCGAGATCAGGCTGTACAGCGGCCAGGCCATCATCCATACCAGTGGCGTGCTCGGGGCCGAGGTGCTTGCCCCGGCCATGGCCGCCGGGACGCAGATCGGCTCCTTCCACCCACTCGTCGCCTTCGCCGACACGGAACGGGCGATCGCCGCCCTCCACGGCGCCACGGTCGCGGTCGAGGGCGACGACGACCTGGCGGCCCTGTTGGCCGACATGGCCGATCGACTCGGGGCACATGCCGTGCGGCTGCGTCCAGGGACGAAGGCCGCCTACCACGCCGGGGCCGTGCTGGCCGCCGGCGGGTTCGTCGCCCTGCTCGATGCGATCGCCGAGCTCGGCGCCGTCGCCGGACTCGACGAATCAGGTTCGCTGGACGTATACGGCCCGCTCATCGAAGGGACGTTGGGCAACGCCCGCGCCCTGGGCATCCGCGCCGCGCTCACCGGGCCGATGACGCGCGGCGACATCGGGACGCTTGCCACCCATCTCGAGGTGCTGGCGGTCCATGCCCCGGACGTCCTCGAGCTCTACGTCGCCGCCGCCCGCCGTGAGATCGAGCTCGCGACGGCCCGTCGCGCGCTCGCACCGGAGACCGCCCTCGCGATGCGCCAGACCCTCGCTGCGGCGCTTGCAAGGGCCGGATGACCTAGTACCATTGCGGCCGATGGGACACAGCATCGCCGCCAAGTACGCGGCCCGACCGGCGGCACGCTTCGTGCGTCCCTCGAGTCGCGCCCGCGAGCGGCGACTCGGACTCGGCGCCCAGGCGACCTTCGTGACGGCGACGCCGATCCAGACCGAGCTGCGCGGGCTCGAAGCCGGCCCGTACGCTCGCTTGCGCGCCGGCTGGCGCGGTCCCCGTCCGGCCCGACCGATCGTCCGCGATCACCGCGCGCGTCCGGGCGTCTCGATCAACTGGGCGCGGTCCGGTCGGTCCGGATCGGGCCGACGTCCGAGCGCCGCGCCGGCGCCGTGGCACGCCTGAGGCAAGCGACCGCCACCTCCGCGGGCGGCATCGTCGTTCGATACGAGGCCGGGCGACCGCAACTCGTCATCGGCAGTCGCCGACGGGACCGTGACATCCGGACCTGGACCCTGCCCAAGGGCACGCCCCAGCACGACGAGACGACCGAGCAGACCGCCGTCCGTGAGGTCGCCGAGGAGACGGGCCTGGACGTCCGGATCACCGGCCCGCTCGATGACATCGAGTACTGGTTCGTCCAGTCGGGCACGCGCATCCACAAGACCGTCCATTACTTCATGATGGAACCCGTCGGCGGCGATCTCGAGCGGCACGATCACGAGTTCGAGCAGGTCCGCTGGGTCGATTTCGCGGAGGCGCCGAGTCTGTTGACCTTCGAGACCGAACGGGCGCTCGTCGCGCTGGCCGCGGAGGTGCTCCGAGCCGCTCCCGCCGCGGAGCGGGCTTCGTGACCCGACCCGACCTCGTCGAGTCGGCCATCCACGAGACACCCCTCGCCCCTCGCCATGAGGCGCTGGGCGCCCGCATGATCGAATTCGCGGGCTGGCGGATGCCGGTCCAGTACAGCTCGATCCTCGACGAGCATCGCGCGGTCCGCGAGCGAGTCGGCCTGTTCGACCTGTCGCACATGGCCGAGCTCATCGTCGAGGGTCCGAGCGCGGCGGAGGGGCTGGCCGGGGCGGTCGTCACGGACCCGCCGTCGCTCAGGGTGGGGCGTGCCCACTACTCGATGATCTGCGCGCCCGATGGCGGCGTGCTCGATGACCTGATCATCTACCGGCTCGCCGACGATCGATTCCTGGTGGTCGCCAACGCGGCCAACGCCCAGGTCGTGTCGGATGCCCTGGCCGAGCGACTCGACGGCTCCCGGGCCGTGCTGGACGACCAGTCGTTGGCCACCGGCCTGGTCGCCGCCCAGGGGCCGCGCTCGGTCGACGTGGTCGCGCCGCTGACCGATATCGACCTGGGTGGGCTCCGGTACTACGCGATCGCCGAGGGCGAGGTCGCCGGGATCCCGGCCCACGTCGCTCGGACCGGGTATACCGGCGAGGACGGGTTCGAGGTGTTCGTCGACACCGGCCGCACCGGCGAGCTGTGGGACGCCCTGCTCGAAGGCGTCCGCGCGGCGGGCGGATCGCCGGTCGGGTTGGGCGCGCGCGACACGTTGCGGCTCGAGGCGGGCATGCCGCTGTACGGCAACGAGCTGGACACCACCACGACGCCGTACGACGCCGGTCTGGGGCGCATCGTCAAGCTGGCCAAGCCGGGGGACTTCGTCGGTCGCGCCGCACTCGAAGCGATCGCCGAGCACGGACCGCGACGACGGCTCGTCGGCCTGGTCGTCGAGGGTCGCGGCATCGCTCGCCACGGCTACCCCGTGATGCGGGCCGACGCGCGGACCGGTGTGGTCACCAGCGGCGCACCATCGCCGACCCTCGGCGTGCCGATCGCGATGGCCTATGTCGCCCCGGCCGACGGTGAGCCGGAGACCACGCTCGATATCGAGATCCGCGACGCGCGCGTCCCCGCGCGGGTCGTACCGTTGCCGTTCTACCGGAGGAGCGAATCGACGTGAGCGCACCGAGTGACCTGCGATATACCCGCGACCACGAGTGGGTCCGGGTCGATGGCGACACCGCCACGGTCGGCATCACCCAGTACGCCGCCGACCAGCTGGGCGACATCGTGTTCGTCGAACTGCCCGATGCGGGCCGCGATCTGGAGGAGGCCAAACCCTTCGGCGTCGTCGAGTCCGTCAAGGCGGTGAGCGACCTCTTCGCCCCGATCAGTGGCGCAGTGACCGCGATCAACGACGCGCTCGGGTCACAGCCCGAACTCGTCAACAGCGACCCGTTCGGCGCCGGTTGGATGCTGACGATGACCGTCGCCGACCCGACCCAGCTCGACGACCTGCTCGACGGCACGGCCTACGACGACCTCGTCGCGGCGGGCTGACGGGACGATGCCGTACGGCCCACACACGACGGCCGATCGCGAGCGCATGCTCGGCGCGCTCGGCCTCACCCACATCGACCAACTGTTCGACGACATCCCGGCCGCACTCCGCGCGTCGGCGCTGGACCTGCCGCCGCCCGAGCCCGAACTGGAGCTGTCGGCCCGACTGCGTGGCCTGGCGGCGCGCAACCGGACCGACCTCGTCTCGTTCCTGGGCGCCGGGGTCTACCGCCACTGGAGCCCGCCGGCGGTCGATCAGCTCCTCCTCCGGGGCGAGTGGTACACGGCCTATACGCCCTATCAGCCCGAAGTCAGCCAGGGGACGCTCCAGTCGATCTATGAATACCAGTCGCTGATCGGCGAGCTGGTCGATCTCGACGTGGTGTCCGCCTCGCACTACGACGGGGCGGCGGCGACGGCGGAGGCTGCGCTGATGGCCTGTCGGGCGACGCGACGTGAGCGCGTGCTGGTCAGCCGCAGCGTCCATCCCCACTATCGGGCCACGCTGCGCACGTATTTCGAGGGGCGGCTGACCCTCGAGGAGATCCCGCTGCTCGAGAACGGTGACGACGCCGGGACGACCGACATCGGGGCGCTCGAGACGATGCTGGGGGACGCCGACCACCCCGTCGCCGGCGTGGTCGTCGCCAACCCCGACTTCCTCGGGCTGCTCGAGCCGATGGCACGCATCGGCGAGCTCGCTCACGCGGCCGGCGCGCTGTTCGTCGCGGTCATCGAACCGGTGTCGCTGGCGGTCCTCACGCCACCCGGGGCCTATGGGGCCGACATCGCCGCGGGTGAGGGCCAACCGCTCGGCATCGCGCCGCAGTACGGCGGGCCGTATCTGGGCGTGCTCGCCACGACCGACGCGCTCGTTCGCCAGATCCCGGGCCGGCTCGTCGGCATGACGACCGACCTCGACGGGCAGCGCGCATTCGTGATGACCCTCCGCGCTCGGGAGCAGGACATCCGACGCGACAAGGCGGCCAGCAACATCTGCACGAACCAGGCGCTGCTTGCGCTTGCGGCCTCCATCTACCTCGCCGCGATCGGTCCCCACGGCCTTCGGGACGTGGCGGCGACGGGCGCCGCGCGGGCCGCCGAGCTCGAAGCGGGGCTCGCGGCGATCGGCGTCGAACGGCTCCATCGGGGGGCGTACCTCAACGAGTTCGCCGTCCGCCTGCCCGATGCGCGGACGGTCCACCGGCGCCTCATCGAGCGCGGCTTCCTGGCTGGGCTCGTGCTCGCGGACGCCGAGCCGGACGACCCGGCGCTGGCGGACGCCCTGCTGCTGTGTACGACCGAGCTCACCTCGAGCGGTGACATCGCCCGATTCGTGGCGGCGCTCGACGAAGTGTTGACCGGCCGTCCATCGGTCGGTGTCGAGACCGGTGCCGGCGACCCGGCGCATCCGGTCGGAGCCGCCCGATGAGCGTCACCGGCCCGAGGCTCCAACCGACGCTCTTCGAGCGCAGCCGACCGGGTCGTGGCGGCGGCAAGATCCCGCACCCGCCCAAGGACGCCCTGGACCGGATCCCGGCCGGGGCCCGACGGACGACGCCGCCCGCCTTGCCCGAGATGAATGAGCCCGACGTGGTCCGCCATTACGTCAACTTGAGCCAGCTGAACCACGCCGTGGACACCGGGTTCTACCCGCTCGGCTCGTGCACGATGAAGTACAACCCCAAGCTCAACGAGTGGGCGGCCAGATTGCCGGGCTTCGCGGAGCTCCACCCGATGGCGCCGGACGAAGTCAGCCAGGGCAGCCTCCAGCTGCTCTGGGAACTCGAGGCGGCACTGGCCGAGATCTCGGGCATGGGAGCCGTGACGCTGCAGCCGGCCGCCGGCGCCCAGGGCGAGCTCACCGGCATCCTCATGATCAGGGCCTACCATCGGTCGCGCGGTGATCTCGATCGCGACCAGGTCCTGGTACCGGACAGCTCCCACGGCACCAATCCGGCCACCGCGTCGATGGCGGGGTTCCGGACGATCACCGTCCCGTCAGCCGCCGACGGCGGCGTCGACATCGACGCGTTCACGGCGGCCCTCGGCCCCCGGACCGCGGCCGTCATGATCACCAACCCGTCGACGCTCGGGCTGTTCGAGGCACGCGTCGGCGAGTTGCTCGAAGCGGTCCACGCGGCGGGTGCCCTGGCGTACATGGACGGGGCCAACCTCAACGCCATCCTCGGGCGCTTCCGGCCCGGGCAAGCCGGCTTCGATGTGATGCATTTCAACGTGCACAAGACGTTCAGCACGCCGCACGGCGGGGGTGGGCCGGGGGCCGGCCCGGTCGGGGTGGGGGAGACATTGTTGCCGTTCCTGCCCACGCCTCGCGTCCTGCGCGGCGATGACGGCACGTTCCGGCTCGAGCGTCCCCACGAGCGACCCACGTCGATCGGCCGGCTGCGCAGCTTCGTCGGGAACACCGGGGTCCTCGTCCGGGCGTACGCCTACATCCGGGCCCATGGCGGCACCGGCCTGCGGGAGGTGAGCGAGGACGCCGTCCTCGCCGCGAACTACCTCAAGTCACGGCTGGCCGGCACGTACGACCTGCCCTACGACCGCCCCTGCAAACACGAGTTCGTGGCCTCGAGCGCCGGCCTCAAGTCGCGGACCGGCGTCCGGACCCTCGACGTCGCCAAGCGGCTGATCGACTTCGGCTTCCACCCGCCGACCATCTACTTCCCGCTGATCGTCGACGAGGGCATGCTCATCGAACCGACCGAGACCGAATCTGTCGAGACCCTCGATGCGTTCGCCGCGGCCCTGATCGCCATCGCCGCCGAAGCCGAGCAGGATCCGGGGCTCCTGACGTCCGCCCCGCACACGGCGCCGGTCAAGCGCCTCGATGAGGCCACCGCGGCGCGCCACCCGGACCTGCGTTGGCGACCCATGGCCGGCGCGGAGATGCCGTGCCCGGACTGAGGTCCGCGGCCAGCCCACGTCGGTTGACGCGTGCCAGCTAGGTGTGAATGATAGGCGCCATCTTGAGACCCGCGGCTCGAGCTATTGACCGCGGGTACTTTCGCGCACGGCGTTCGGCGATGGGAGGATCGCGGCCCGCCGGATCGGTCAACGCGCCACGCTCGTTCCTGCGATCGCGGCGTGCCCGACAGTCCCGGACGCCAGGGCACCAGCCCATGGCGACGGTCAGGGTGAAAGGGATCACACATGTCGCAGAAACGTCTTCTCGCCCTCTTCAGCGCGATCGCGATCTTCGCGTCCGCGTGCGGAGGGTCGACGGCGACCCAGGCGCCGGCGAGTGGCGAAGCGTCTCCCGGGGCATCGACCCCGGCCGAATCGACCGCACCGTCCTCGGACCTCGCCGCTGATCAGGTCCTCAAGCTCTACCTCGCGAGCGAGGATCCGCATTCGCTCGACCCCGCGGTCGCGGAGACGTCGACCGATATCGCCATCCTGCACTCGCTCAACCGCGGCCTGCTCTACTTCGATAAGGATCAGAAGCTGGTCCCCGAGCTGGCCACAGCCCTACCCGAGGTCTCGGCCGACGGCCTGACCTACACCTTCACGCTTCGTGACGGTGCCAAGTACAGCAATGGCGACCCGATCGTCGCTGGCGACCTCGTCTATTCGTGGCGCCGCCTGATCGACCCGCGACTGGCCAACGTCTACGGCGCGATCATCGGCGACGTTGCCGGTGGGCAGAAGCTCATCGACATGGCCGGCAAGAAGCCCGCCCCGACGGATGCCGAAGTCGAGGCCGCCCTCGAGGCGTTCGGCGTCTCCGCTCCGGACGACAAGACCTTCGTGGTCAAGCTCGACCATCCGGCCGGGTATTTCTCGGAGCTCGCGACCTTGTGGGGCACCGCGCCCTACCAGAAGAAGTGGGTCGAGACCAAGAACTTCACCGAGCCGGCGAACTACGTCTCGTCCGGTCCGTTCATCCTCAAGAGCTGGACCCACCAGGCGGAGATCGTGCTCGCGCCGAATCCGAACTGGTATGGCGACGTCAAGCCGACCCTGACCGAGATCCGATACCACATCGGTGGCGACCCGGCCGCGGCGCAGGCCGCCTTCGAGGCCGGTGACACCGATATGCAAAAGGCGCCGCCGGACCAGGTGCCGCGCATCAAGGAAGACGCGACCCTCGGGCCGCTCGTCCAGACCATCCCGACCGTCGTGTTCGACTACTGGGGCTTCGACACCAAGAAGGGCCCGACGGCGAACAAGCACTTCCGCCGAGCGCTGAGCATGGCGATCGACAAGGACACCCTGCTTGCGACCGCGTACGGCGGCCAGGGCCAGGTGGCCGGCAGCCCGATCCCGCCCGGCATCCCCGGACACCAGCCGGAACTCGGCCTGAAGTACGACGTCACGGCCGCCAAGGCCGAACTCGCGACCGCCCTCCAGGAGCTCGGCGTCGCCGACGTGAGCGCCCTGCCGGTGCTGTCGTTCGGGTTCAACACCGATGCCGGCCATGACGTGCCCGCTGCCTACATGCAGAACCAGTGGGAAACCAACCTGGGCGTCAAGTCCGAGCTGAAGGGCGTCACCTTCGACCAGTTCGTCGAAGAGCGGCCCAAGCTCGTCTATACGATCGCCCGGAACGCCTGGGGCCTGGACTACCCGCATCCGGACAATGTCCTGCGGGTCCTGTTCCAGAGCCAGAGCGGGAACAACGACGAGGGGTACAACAACCCCGACTACGACAAGCTGATCGCCGATGCCGGCCTCAAGCCGAACCTCGACGATGCGCTCCCGCTCTACAACCAGGCCCAGACCATGCTGGTCGATGATGCTCCCGCGGTATTCACCCGCTGGCGCGTCACCAACTACGAGGTCCAGCCGTACGTGACCGGGATCATCCCGACCTCACAGGACTCCGAGAACATCGGCGACCTGTTCTTCGAGAACGTCAAGATCCTGAATCACTGAGCGCGGGCTGACCCCCGCTCCGTGTCGCAGGTGGGCCGGCTTGCCGGCCCACCTGCCTATCCACCCATAGCGACCCGAGACGAATCGAGGGAGCGCGTTGGTCAGGTACATCGTCGGAAGGTTCCTCTGGATCATCCCGGTCCTGTTCGTCGTCACGGTCCTGACATTCGCCCTCATGCACTCCGTTCCTGGTGGCCCGTGGGCCCGCGAGAAGGCCCTGCCGCCCCAGACCGTCGCCCGGCTGAACGCCAAGTTCGGACTCGACGATCCGGTGTACGTGCAGTACATCCGTTGGGCGGGCAACCTGCTCCGCGGTGACCTCGGTCCGTCGTACAAGTTCGCCGACCGCTCGGTCAACCAGATCGTCGGCGACGGCATCGGGACGACGATGCAGCTGGGCCTCATGGCGTTCCTGCTCGCGGTCCTGCTGGGGATCCCGTTGGGGATCTTCGGAGCGCTCGGCCACAATCGGTGGCCCGATTACTTATCTACGGCGATATCGATCATCGGCGTCGCCGTGCCCAGTTTCGTGCTGGCCCTGCTGCTGGTGCTGTTCTTCGGGGTGACCCTGAAGCTGCTGCCGACCGGCGGCTGGAAGGGGCCCGAGTACTGGGTCCTGCCGACGATCGCCCTGGCCGGCTTCCCGATCGCGGTCATCGCCCGGTACACGCGCGCCTCGATGCTCGAGGTGACCCGCAAGGACTACATCCGCACGGCCCATAGCAAGGGCCTGCCCGGCCAGTCGGTGGTGAGCCGCCACATGATCCGCAACGCGCTCATCCCGGTCGTGACCATCCTGGGTCCGACGCTGGCCTACCTGGTGACCGGTTCGTTCATCATCGAATCCGTCTTCGGCATCCCCGGCATCGGTCGGTACTACATCACGTCGATCAGCCAGAAGGATTACGGAGTCCTCATGGCGATGACCATCCTGTACGCCTTCGCCGTGGCCTTCCTCAACCTCGTGGTCGATGTGCTGTACGCGTACATCGACCCCCGCATCCGCTACAGCTAGGAGGCCGGGAGCATGGCCACCGTCGAAGCGCTCCGACCGGAACTCGCGCGCTCCAAGCCGGCGCGCGGCCTCTGGGGAGACGCCTTCGCACGCCTCCGGAAGAATCGGCTCGCGATGGTCGGCCTGATCATCGTGATCGTGCTGTTCCTGCTGGCGATCTTCGGGCCGATCGTGGCGCCGTACGCCTACCAGGCCCAGGATCTCAAGGCGGTCGTGGCCAATGGCAACCGGCCGATCCACCCGGGTGACGCCCACCACATCCTCGGCACCGACCAGCTCGGGCGCGACCTGCTCAGTCGACTGATGGACGGTGCCCGGATCAGCATGAGCGTGGCCATCGTCGTCCAGCTCGTCGTGCTGCTCATCGGCGTGCCGATCGGGGCGATCGCCGGCTGGTTCGGCGGACGGATCGACAACCTGCTCATGCGCTTCACCGACGTCATGTACGCCTTCCCGGACCTGCTGTTCATCATCCTGCTCTCGGTCGCGTTCCGCGAGACGCCGTTCGGCAAAGCCATGGACGGCCTGCTCGTGGTCTTCGTGGCCATCGGCCTGACCATCTGGGTGACGGTGGCCAGACTCGTGCGTGGCCAATTGCTCGCCCTCAAGGAGACCGAGTACGTCGAGGCGGCCCGGGCGATCGGCGTCTCTGACGCCAAGATCGTGACCCGCCACCTGCTGCCCAACGGGATCGGCCCGGTCATCGTCGCGGTGACCCTCGGGATCCCCTCCGCCATCCTCGCCGAGTCGACGCTCGCCTACATCGGCATCGGCGTCAAGGCGCCGCGTGCCTCGTGGGGCAGCCTGATCGCCGACGGCCAGCGGCTCATCCGGTCCGACCCGCACCTGGTGCTCTTCCCGGGCATCTTCATCGCGGTCGCCCTGATCAGCTTCACGTTCCTCGGCGACGGGCTGCGTGACGCCCTCGATCCGAAGCTCAAGGGGAAGCAGTAGGTGGCGCCAGCGGACGAGACGATGACCGATCCGGGGACTCCGACGATCATCGAGGTCTCGCCGGACGACGCCCGCCGGGTCCAGACCCCGGACGAGCCCGGCACGAACAAGGCGCACAAAGCCGACAAGCTCCTCAAAGTAACGGGGCTGTCGACCCATTTCTTCACCCAGGAGGGGGTCGTCCAGGCAGTCGACGACGTCACGTTCGACCTCGGGTACGGCGAGACGCTCGGGCTGGTCGGAGAATCGGGCTGTGGCAAGAGCGTCACCGCCCTCTCGATCGCCCGGCTCGTCCCCGATCCGCCCGGCCGGATCGTGTCCGGGTCGATCGTGTTCGACGGCATCGATGTCCTGAAGCTCGACGGCGATGAGATGCGCCATCTCCGGGGCAAGGAGATCGGATTCATCTTCCAGGACCCCCTGACCAGCCTGAACCCGACGCTGACCATCGGTTACCAGATCGCCGAGTCGATCCGGCAGCACATGGGCCTGTCGTCGAAGGCGGCCAGCGAACGCGTCGCCGAGTTGCTCAGCAAGGTCGGGATCCCGAGGGCGAAGGACCGGCTCAAGGACTACCCGCATCAGTTCTCGGGCGGCATGCGCCAGCGCGTGATGATCGCCATCGCCCTGGCCTGTGATCCCAAGCTGATCCTGGCCGACGAGCCGACGACGGCGCTCGACGTGACGATCCAGGCCCAGATCCTGGAGCTCATCCAGAAGCTCTCGGACGAGTTCCATACCGCGGTGCTGATGATCACCCACGACCTGGGCATCGCCGCCGGGATGTGCGATCGGGTCAACGTGATGTACGCGGGGCGGATCGTCGAGACCGGGACGGTCGACGAGCTGTTCGAGTCACCCCGGATGCCGTACGCGTGGGGCCTGCTCGACTCATTGCCGCGACTCGACGATGTCCGCGGCGACCGCCTGCGGACGATCGAGGGCATGCCACCGTTGTTGATCCACCCGCCCGACGCCTGTCGGTTCGAACCGCGCTGCCGATTCTCGCGCGACATCTGTCGGCGCGATGAACCCGAGTTGACCCAGCGAGGCAACCCGCTCCACCTGGCCCGCTGCTGGGCCACCCAGCCAGACGGCTGGATCCCATGACCGCCACGCTCGCCGAAGCCGGCGCGTCCCCGGCGCCCGCGACCGACGACATCATCCAGGTCGAGGACCTCAAGGTCTATTTCCCGATCCGGTCGGGCATCTTCCAGACCGAGGTCGGGACCGTCAAGGCCGTCGACGGGATCACGTTCCAGGTGCGTCGCGGCGAGACGCTCGGCCTGGTCGGCGAGTCCGGCTGCGGCAAGAGCACGACGGGCCGAGCGCTCATCCGCCTTCGGGAGCCGACGGCCGGGTCCGTCCGTTTCGATGGCGTCGACCTGGGGTCGTTGGACACCAAGGCGCTGCGCAAGATGCGTCGCCGGATGCAGATCATCTTCCAGGACCCGTACGGCTCACTCGACCCACGGATGACCGTGGGGTCGATCATCAGCGAGCCGATCGACACGCATCACCTGGCCCAGGGCGATGCCCGCCGGCAGCGGGTGTCCGACCTGCTGCGGATCGTCGGGCTGGACCCGGCCTACGTGAATCGCTACCCGCACGAGTTCAGCGGCGGCCAGCGCCAGCGCATCGGGGTGGCGCGAGCCCTGGCGGTCGAGCCCGAGTTCATCGTCTGCGACGAGCCCATATCGGCGCTCGACGTGTCGATCCAGGCGCAGGTCCTGAACCTGCTGACGGACCTGCGCGAACAGCTCGGGCTCACCTACCTGTTCATCGCCCACGACCTGTCGGTCGTGAAGCACATCAGCGACCGGGTGGCGGTCATGTATCTCGGCAAGATCGTCGAGCTCGGGCCGCCCGACATCATGTACGCGCGGCCGGGTCACCCGTATACCCGTGCGCTGCTCTCCGCGGTGCCGGTCCCGGATCCCGAATCGGAGCGGAAGCGGAAGCGGGTCATCCTGACCGGCGACGTACCGAGCCCGGTGAACCCGCCCGAGGGCTGCCGGTTCCACACCCGGTGCTGGCTCTACGAGCGGCTCGGTCGACCCGAGCAGTGCCGGACGATCGACCCGCCGCTGCGCCCCATCCAGGGCGAGCACGAGGCCGCCTGCCACTTCGCCGAACAGGCCCTTGAGTCTGACGTCGGCGTCGGCCACATCGACGTCTCGCCGGTGCGGCACGGCACGCCTGAGGCCGCGTTGCGGTCGATCCGACCCGAGGACGGCGGAGAGATGTCGGAGGCCACGACCGTCGACATCGCCGAGACCGTCATCGGCGGGCCGCCGACCGCCGGCGCCGACGCCGCTGGGTCGGATGGTTCGACCGGGGCGACCCACACGAGCGGCGCCGATACGGACGCCCACGATGGAGCGCCCCCGGTCCACTGACCCCAGTCCGCGCTCCGAGCCCCGCCCGGATTCGGTCAGCCCGCGGGTGGCACCGCGATCGTCGGCCCGCCCGTCCCGGCTCCGACAGCGGCCGCCGCCTGGGCGACGGCCGGATCCCGGTCGGCGACGCGTCCCCGGAAGTGACAGGCGACCAGGTGCCCGTCACCGAGGTCCTCGAGGGGCGGGACGGTGGTGGAGCAGATGGGCGGGTCGCCGAGCTGGGCACGCAACGGGCAGCGGGGGTGGAAGCGACAGCCGGACGGCGGATTGACGGGGCTCGGCACGTCACCCGTGAGGATGACCCGCTGGCGGCGGATCTCCGGGTTCGGCAATGGGATGGCCGACATCAGCGCGACCGTGTAGGGGTGCTCCTGCTGGCGGAAGAGATCCGTGCGGTCGGCGATCTCGGCGATCCGGCCGAGGTACATCACCGCGACCCGGTCGCTGATGTGCTCGACCACCCCCATGTTGTGGGCGACGAACACGTATGTGAGGCCGAGCTCGCGCTGGAGGGACGTCAGCAGGTTCAGGACCTGCGCCTGGATCGACACGTCAAGCGCGGACACCGGCTCGTCGCACACGACCAGATCCGGCTCGAGGACCAGCGCCCGGGCGATCCCGATGCGCTGGCGTTGGCCGCCGCTGAACTCGTGCGGGTACCGTCGGGCGTGGTAGGGCTGGAGCCCGACCATGTCCATCATCTTCTTGACCTTCGCGCGACGCTCGGTCGGCGTGCCGATGGCGTGGATCCGCAGGCCCTCGCCGATGCTGTCGCCGATCGGTGTTCGCGGATCCAGGCTCGCATACGGGTCCTGGAAGATGATCTGCATCCGGCGGCGGTAGGGCTTGAGTGCGGAGCCGCGCAGCCGCGTGATATCTCGCCCGTCGAAGGTGATCGAGCCCGCCGTCGGATCGATGAGCCGGAGCAGGAGGCGCCCCACCGTCGTCTTGCCGCAGCCGGACTCCCCGACCAGCCCGAGCGTCTCGCCTCGTCGGATGTCAAAGGAGACCCCGTCGACCGCCTGGACTCGGCCGACCGTCCGCTGCAGGATCCCGCCCTGGATCGGGAAGTGCTTGACCAGATCGCGCACCTCGACGAGGTTGGTGGCGGTCATGGGCGTCCCGCCCCGGCGGTGTCATCGCGGGGCATCAGGTTGCCGGCCGCGTCGTGGTACACCCAGCATCGAACGTCGTGGCCCGGCCCCACCGGCAGCAGCTTCGGGTGCAGCTCGGTGGCGAGGGTGACGTCCTCTTCGATCCGGGTCAGGCAGCGCGGCGCGAAGCGACAGCCCTTCGGCAGGTCGATGAGGTTGGGCACGTTGCCAGGGATGACCGCCAGCTCCTCGGTGACGGTCCCGAGGACAGGGATCGAGCCGATGAGCCCGCGGGTGTAGGGGTGCTTCGGTCGTCGGAAGAGCGTGATCACGTCCGTCTGCTCGACGATCTCACCGGCGTACATGACGGCCACCCGGTCACACATCTCGGCGACGACGCCCAGGTCGTGGGTGATCAGGATGATCGCCGTCCCGGTCTCATCGCGCAGGTTGCGCATCAGGTCGAGGATCTGCGCCTGGATGGTCACGTCGAGCGCGGTCGTCGGCTCGTCGGCGATGAGCAGCTCTGGCTCGCAGGCGAGGGCCATCGCGATCATGACCCGCTGGGCCATGCCACCCGACATCTCGTGGGGGAAACTCTTGAGCCGCCGCTCGGGATCGGGGATCCCGACCATCCGCAGAAGCTGGGCCGCGCGGGAGCGCGCGACCTTGTCCTTCATCCCGCGATGGATGCGCAGGACCTCCTCGATCTGGCTGCCGACGTCCCAGACCGGATTCAGCGACGACTGGGGTTGCTGGAAGATCATGCTGATCCGGTCGCCCCGGATCTTGCGCATCTCATCGTTCGGGATGGTCAACAGGTCCTGACCGTCGAACAGGACCTGGCCGGCCTCGGTCCGGCCGGGTCGCGCGACCAGGCGCAGGATCGACAGGCTCGTCACGCTCTTGCCACAGCCGGACTCGCCGACGAGGCCCATGATCTCGCCACGGTCCACGTGGAAGTCGATGCCGTCGACGGCCCGCACGACGCCGTCGCGGGTGTAGAACGAGGTGCGCAGGCCCTTGACCTCGAGCAATGGTCGGTCGCCCCGCTCGTGCCGGGGCCGACGACGCGACGCGGGCACCAGCTCCTCGATGACGTTGCCCTCGACCGATGGGTCGAGCAGGGTCGGCGGCGCGGCCGCGTCCGTGATCTCGACGATGTCGACTCCGTCGACCCCGTCGACGCCGTCGCCGGTGGGCCGTTCGACGCTCATCGATTGAGCCGCGGGTCCAGCGCGTCGCGCAGGCCGTCGCCGAGCAGGTTGAAGCCGAACACGGTGAACGCGAGGGCGATGCCCGGCGCGAAGATGAGCCATGGCGCGTTGAACAACTGGCCGCGTTCGAGGCCGATCATCGACCCCCATTCGGCCAATGGCGGCTGTGCGCCGATCCCAAGGAACGACAGGGCGGCGACGTTCAGGACCGCCCCACCGATGTCCAGCGTGCCGGCCACGACGATGGGCGTCAGGGCATTGGGGATGACCCGCCGCAGGAGGATGCTCGGCTCGGACGCGCCGAGGGCTCGGGTCGCGGTGACGTAGTCCTGGCCCTTCACCGACAGCACGCTCGCGCGCATGATCCGGGCATAGACCGGGATCGCCACGATGCCGATCGCGAGCTGTGCGTTGACGATGCCCGACCCGAGCACCGTCACGATCAGGATCGCCAACAGCAGGGCGGGGAAGGCCAGGATGACGTCCATGAAGCGCATCACGACGTTGTCGACCCACCGGCCGACGAAGCCGGAGACGGCGCCGATGACCGATCCCAGGACGATGGCGAACCCGACGGTGATGAACCCGATCTGGAGCGAGATGCGGGCGCCGTGGATGACCCGGCTCCAGACGTCGCGCACGTTGGTGTCGGTACCCAGGAAGTGCTCCGGCACCGTCGGGGCGCAACCGAGGGCGTGCACGCACGGGGGCATCAACTTGCGGACCCCGTCCTCCTTGTCGAGCAGGACGGTATCGGGAGCCCATTGCGCGAGCTGGTCGGCGAACAGCGCCACCAGCACGAGGATGACCAGGATGGTCAGGCCGACGATCGCGTTGCGCTGGCGGAGGATGTTGGCCGCCGTGTCGCGCCACAGATTGGCTGGACGAGCGGCGGTCCCCTCGACCACGACGGCGTCCAACCCAGCCGCCATCGTCAGGCCCGCACGCGCGGATCGAGGACCGCGTAGGACACGTCGACCAACAGGTTGACGAGCAGGTAGAACGCCGCGGTGACGAGCACGAAGCCCTGGATGACCGCGAAATCACGACCGGTGATCGCGTCATAGACCGCCCGGCCGACCCCGGCCAGGTTGAAGATCGTCTCGGTGAGGACCGCGCCGGCAAGGAGGCCGCCGAGCTGGAGCCCGACGATCGTCACCACCGGCAGGATCGCGTTGCGCAGCCCGTGCCGGATCACGACCGAGCGCTCGCGCAGGCCCTTCGCCCGAGCCGTTCGGACGTAGTCGAGGCCGAGCACCTCGAGCAGGCTCGACCGCGTGATCCGGGCGATGATCGCGAGCGGGATCGTCCCGAGCGCGATGGCCGGCAAGATGAGGTGTCGCAAGGCGTCGAGGAACAGGTCGAGGCGGAGCGACAGGATGCCATTGACCGTGTACATCCGCGACAGGAAGTCGATGATCGCCCGCGGCGGGCCTTGCAGCGTGGTCAAGCCCCAGATCTCGACGAGCATCGGCGCGGTCACGCCGGACGTCAGTCGGCCGGAAGGTGGCAGCGAGATCGGCGTGCCCTTGAGCAGGATGGCGAACACGTAGGCCAGGATCAGTCCAAGGACGAAGATCGGGATGGAGACGCCGAGGTTGGCGATGGCCATCGTCGCCACATCGATAAAGGAATTGCGCTTATAGGCCGACAGGACCCCGAGCGGTACGCCGACGCCGATGGCGAAGATCAGCGCATAGAACGTCAGCTCGAGGGTGACCGGAAGCCGCTCGGCGAGCAGCTGTGTGACCGGCAGGGAGGTCTTCGTCGAGGCGCCGAGGTTGCCAGTCGCGACGTTGCCGAGGTACGTCGTGAACTGCTCCACGATCGGCCGGTCATAGCCGTTGCGGTGGTTGAAGTCGAGACAGATGGCGGCCGTCGCCCGTTCGCCGAGCTGGGCACGGCAGGGATCGCCCGGCAGCACCCGGGCGGCGACGAACACCACGAACACGATCCCGAACAGGACCGGGAGTGACAGGACCAGGCGGCGTGCGATGAACTGGATCACCGATCCGAGATGCCCCGTGATAGCGCGAAGGGCGCCGCAGAGGCGACGCCCTTCGCTGGCTGCGTTACCTGGTCAGGAAGCCGGCGGCGGGTTCAGGAACCCACCGAACAGGGCAGGGAAGTAGTCGAACGTGCCGCCGTTGCCGACGTGCAGCGGGTGCTTGGCATCCCACTGGACCGCGTAGCTCAGGACGACGTCGTTCGCGTCGAAGTCGCTGCCGTCATGGAACTTGACGCCCGTTCGCAGGGTGCACGTCCACGTGGTCAGCGCGGCATCGGGCTCGCACTTCTCCGCGAGCGAGGGCTCCACGTCCGTGCCGGCCACCTTGTAGCCGTACAGGGAATTGAAGATCTGCTCGCAGGCGCGCAGCGCGTCGCCGTCACTCTCGTCACCGCAGTACAGGCCCGACGGCTCGCTGTTCTGCATCCAGACCAGCTGCTGACGATCACCCGGCTTCTCGACGGCGAGGACCTCGCTGCCGATCGGCGACGAATGGGCTCCCTCGACGTCGGCCTTGAACGCCAACGCGGAGTTGACGTGGGCGACCGGGATCATCATCACGTGCTTGGCGATCAGGTCGTTGGCCTGGCCGTAGATCGCCTCGCGCTTGGCGAGATCCGGCTCGGCCGAGCCCTGCTTCAGCAGCGCGCCGATGTCCTCGAACTTCTTGCCGAACGCGTCGTTCGCGCCCGAGCCGAAGTGGTAGTCGAGGAAGTTGGTGACGTCCGGGTAGTCCGCGCCCCAGCCGAGCAGGAACAGCGGGAACTGGCCCTTGGACGAGTTGGTCAGATACGTCGCGTCTTCTTCGACGACGATATCGACCTTGATGCCCAGGTTGTCCTTCATCTGGGCCTGGATATCCTGCGCGACGCCGGGCGGGTTCGGCAGGTAGCTCCGGACCTTGGTCCGGTAATGCATCTTGTAGGACTTGCTGAAGTCGAAACCGGCGTCGGTCAGCATCTGCTTGGCCTTGGCCTTGTCGAAGGCCGGCCAGTCAGCGCCGGCGCACGACGCGGGGATCGAGCACGGCGTGAACTTCTTGGCGGCTTCCGAGCCGGCCGGGAAGAAGTTCTGGACGATGCGCTCGCGGTCGATGCCGATGGCCAGTGCCTGGCGGACCGCTTCGTTATCCCAGGGCGGATCATCGACGTTGAAGCCGATGTAGAAGATGTTCAGCCCTTCGCGCGGGTACAGCTTGAGGGTCGAGTCGGCCTCGACGGTCTTGAAGTCGTCCGTGCCGACGTTGTCGATGCCGTCGACCGTCCCGGCCTGCAGCTCCTGCAGCCGCTGGGCGGCCTCGGTGCTCCAGCGGATGATGGCCGTCGGGGCCTTGGGCGCCTCACCGAAGTAGTCGGGGTTGGCTTCGAGGGTCAGGTGGTCGCCCTGGACCCATTCCTTGACCTTGTAGGGCCCGGTGCCGTTCGCCTGGCGGACGTAGGACTTGTCCTTGGCGTGGGCCTCGAGCCAGGCGGTGTCCTGGATGTTGTTCGAGGCGAACGCGATCTTGGACAGGAATGCCACGTCCGGCTGGCACAGGTGGAATTCCACCGTGTTGGCTGCGGTGGCGATGATCTGGCTGAAGTTGCCGGTATAGCCGGCCGGCGGGCTCTTGCAGTCCACGGCCGTATCCGGATACGAGGTCCCCGTGTATGGCGCGGCCGAGCTGGGCTCGACGCTGGCGGGCGCCGCGCTGGATTGCGTGACGCTGGCCGATGGGGCCGCTGTGCCGGCGCATGCCGCGACGATCGCGATGCTCCCGAGCATCGCTGCGAACCGCGGCAGCCTCGCTGAACGAGTCATGCGCAGAACTCCTCCTCCTGTGGTCCCGTGCGGTCGACCCGTGAGCCTCCCTGGCCGTTCGCGGCGGGACATGGTCGCTCGCCACAGCACGCGGTGCGGCGGCGGGTCGGGCGAACCTTAGCACCCGACCGATCCGGTTGCTAGGTGTCTATGGGCTCGGCGGCGGGTG
>DASSMQ010000072.1:0-3525 GCA_035688805.1 Candidatus Limnocylindrales bacterium | reverse complement strand
GGCGAAGGACGACCCCCCTTGAGGCCGAGCTAGACCGTCAGGGTCTGGCCCTCATGGGCACCGGACACCGTGACCGCGGGAGCCGCCGCCGCGGCCTCGGCGACCAGCCGATCCAGCGTCGCGTCGTCGTGACTGGGATCGTGGTGGAACAGCACCAGTCGCTTGGCCGCGGCCGAGGAAGCGAGCGCCGCCGCCTCGACGGACGAGCTGTGACCCCAGCCGATCCGCTCCGCACGCTCGTCGGGCGAGTACTGGCCGTCGTGGATCATCACGTCAACGCCGGCACACAGGTCGAAGCCGGACGTCCAGCGCGGCTGGGTGAAGGTCGACAGCCCGAGGGCCGGCTCGTGATCGGGCAGGTAGGCGATGCTGGCGTCGCCCTCGCGGACGCGGTAGCCGACCGTCGGTCCGGGATGGAGGATCGGCGCGGCCGACACTTCGAACTCGCCGATCGAGACCGGCCTCTCCGGGGCGTTGTGGAGGGTCGGATGACAGGGCAGATCGCGGATCCGCACCGGGAAGAGGGGCGGTGACAGGTAGCGCGACAGCCGTGCGCGCAGGTCGATCGTCGCCGACGGCGGGCCCCAGATGTGCACGTCCAGGTCCGGCTTGAACAGCGGCCCGAAGAAGCCCAATCCCTGGATGTGATCCATGTGCAGATGGGTGAGGAAGATGTCGAGGCGGGTCAGGTCGTCGGGCAACGCCGCGCCGAGCCGACGCGCCCCGGAGCCCGCATCGAGGACCAGGCACGTCCCGTCCTGGCCGGTCACCTGCACGCACGACGTGTTGCCGCCGTAGCCGACCGTCTCGGAGCCGGCACTGGCGATCGAACCACGCGTGCCCCAGAACGTGATGTTCACTCGCGGCCCGCTTCCCAGAACATCGCGGCCGCGCCGATCAGTCGGCCCCGGCCGCCGTCGAGCGGGAACGCCGTGACCTCGAGCACATGGTCGACGCCGTCGGCGCCGGTGACGACGAGTGGACCGTGGACCGGACGCCGATCGCGCAGGGCCTGGACAAGGGGCCGCTGTTCGGTGCGCAGCTCGGCCCCGTCCTGCCCGCGCAGCCGCAGCTCCTCGGTCCACACCTGGAATGGCTTCTCGTCGATCTCGTCGAACCGGAAGCCGAGCAGACGCTCGGCTGGTTCGTTCAGGAAGACGAGGTCGCCGTGCTCATCGACGAGGAAGACGGGCACCGCGAGGGTCGTGGCCAGCTGGCGGAACAGGATGAGTTCCACGGGCTGCTGCGCCATCTGACTCCTCGGTGGCAGTGCCAGCGATCCGGGCGGGCGACGGGGCACCATCGTGCCACCGGGCACCGACCTGTCAATGCCCGCCGCAAACACCACTCCTACGTGACGGGAAGCGCAAGCGCGACCGTGGGCGGGTCAGGTGCCGACGGAGAGCGCGCCGAGCCGCTCGGTCAGGCGCAGGTTCTCGGCGTAGTCGATGGGCACCTCGACGAGCGACGGCCCGTCCACCTCGAGCGCCCGCATCAGCGTGGGATAGAGCTCGGCCGCGGACGACGGCCGGAAGCCGGCGATCCCGAACGACTCGGCGTAGGCCACGAAGTCGGGGTTCCCGAACTCGACCCCGAACGGCCGCCCGAACTCGTTGCGCTGCTTCCAGTCGATGAGGCCGTAGCCATCGTCCCGCCAGACGACGACGCAGATGTTCGCGCCGATGCGCCGGGCCGTCTCCAGCTCCTGGCTGTTCATCAGGAACCCACCGTCGCCGCACAGCGCCACGACCTTTCGATCCGGGTGCACGAGCTTGGCCGCGATGGCCCCAGGGATGGCGATGCCCATCGCCGCGAAGCCGTTCGAGATGATCACCGTGTTCGGTTCATAGGTCTGGTACAGCCGGGCGACCCAGATCTTGTGGGCGCCGACATCGGAGACCACGATGTCGGACGGGCCGAGTGCCCGGCGCAGGTCGCCGATGGCCCGCTGCGGGGTGATCGGCCAGGACGCATCGGACTCGTGCGCGGCAAGCTCGTCGAGGAGCTGCATCCGGAGGTCGGCGTGGACGAGGACCTCTCTCGACTCGTGGCGCTCCCCGGCATCGCGGCCGCCGACCCCGCGCGGGAGGACCGCGGCCAGCAACCGGCGGAGCGTGCCGTCGATGTCGCCGATCAGCTCGACCTCGGGCCGATACGCGGCGTCGATCTCAGCCGGCTGCGTGTCGATGTGGATGATCCGCTTCGAGCCGTCCGGGTCCCACGAGGAGGGCGCATATTCGACGAGGTCGTAGCCGACGCAGATCACGAGGTCCGCCCGGTCGAACCCGGACAGCACGTGGTCGCGCGCCTGAAGCCCGACCGCCATGAGCGAGAGATGGGAACGATCGTCGATCGCGCCCTTGCCCATGAAGGTCGCCGCGACCGGCACGTGCAGCCCCCGGGCGAGGGCACGCAGGTCGGGCGCCGCACCGCGTCGCAGCACGCCGTTGCCGGCCAGGATGAGCGGCCGCTCGCTGGCCGCGATAAGCCTGGCGGCGTGGTCGATCGCCTCGTCGGTCGGTTCCGGGAAGTAGGCGTGACCCGGGGTGAGCGGCACGGGCGCCGGTCCGCCCTCGGGCGGCAGGATCGGGGTCGCGGCCAGATCCTCCGGCAGCTCGATGTGGGTCGGTCCGGGCTTCTCGAGGGTGGCCACGCGGAACGCTTTGCGAACGATCTCCGGGATCGCCCGGATGCGTTCGACCCGGGTGTTCCACTTGGTGACCGGCTCGAGCATGCGGACGATGTCGACGACCTGGTGCGCCTCCTTGTGCAGCTTGGTCGAGGCCGCCTGGCCGGTGATGGCGACCATGGGCGCCCGGTCGAGGTACGCGTCGGCGACCCCGGTGATGAGGTTGGTCGCGCCCGGCCCGAGGGTCGACATCGCGACCGCCGCGCGGCCAGTGAGCCGACCGTGCACGTCGGCCATGAACGCGGCGCCCTGCTCATGGCGCGTGGTGATGTGACGGACGCCCTCATGGCGCGACAACGCGTCGAGGATGTCCATCGTCTCCTCGCCCGGCACCGAGAAGACGTACTCGCAGCCCTCGGCCGCGAGGCAGTCGACGAGCAGGTCGGCGGCGTGTCGAGGGCGGGCGGAGGTCATGCGGCTAGCGTAGGGCAATAGACTCGGCGGATGAGTCCCCCCTCGCCCGTCGTTCAAGGCCGGCGAATGCATCGCGCGCAACCGGGCGACGCTGCGAGGGCTTCCGGCCTGACGATGGGTCGGTGATGCGTCCCCGCCTGGAGATCCTCGACCCGGAGCTGATCGATCGGATCCTCGATGAGGCGTTCCGCGTCCTGGCCACGGTCGGCATGGAGGTCCGGGGGGCGGAGCTGCGCCGCCGGTTGATCGATGCCGGCCTGCCGACGGGCCCATCGGGGCGCGTCCTGTTCCCGCGAGACGTGGTCGAAGCGGCCATCGCCTCGGCGCCGTCGTCGTTCACGCTGTACGACCGGGACGGGAACGCGCACGCGGACCTGGGCGGGGATCGTGTCCACTTCGTTCCGGGCTCGTCGGGGCTCAAG
>DASSMQ010000071.1:0-68716 GCA_035688805.1 Candidatus Limnocylindrales bacterium | reverse complement strand
GACGTTGTGCTCCTTCGAGCCCGTGAAATGGATCCGGTACGTGCCGGCCGCCCCGAGCGGCATGACCATGAGGTCCACCTGCGGTCCACGCAGCAGCCGGACCGCCGCCTTGTAGCCTCCCTTGTTGATCACCCCATCGACCACGCCCAGCGTCGTGAACCGCTCGATGAGCGTGGGGCCGTCGTCGGTCTCGGCCAGGAGGTCGAGGTCACCGATCGATTCGCGCTTGCGGCGGTACGACCCGGCGGCCTCGATCGAGCGCACGCCGGGAGCGTCGACCAATGCCTCGATGAGCCCGTCGATGAGCGCCGCCGCGCGGTGCAGGAGCATCCGCCGCGGGGTCGATTCCAGCCGGGCGATCCCCTCGAGGATGAGGTGCTCCGTGCGCGCGGACAGACCCTTCAGCTCGCGGAGCGTGCCCGCCTGGGCGGCTCGCCGGAGGTCCTCGATCGATTGGATCCCGAGCTCGGTCCAGATCAGGCGCACGGTCTTCGGGCCGAGGCCCGGGATGCGCAGCAGCTCGACCAGACTCGGTGGCACCTCGGCGACGAGCTTCTCGTGGTAGGCCATCCGGCCCGTCGTCGCCACCTCGGCGATCTTGTCGCTGATCGCCGCTCCGACGCCGGGGATCCGGGGCGTCTCGCCGGCGCGATAGGCCCCGACGAGATCGATGGGACTGCGACCGATGGCGTCCGCCGCGCGGTGGTAGGCGACGGTCTTGAACACGAGTTCGCCCTTGACCTCCAGCATGTCCCCGATGTCGTGGAACAAGCGGGCGAGATCGCCATTGGTCAGGTCGCGTCGCGGTCCCTCGTCGTCGGCGCGGAGGTCGGCGTCGGCGGGCTCGAGATCCGGGTCGTCGGCCTCGGCGGCGTGACGGGTCGGCCTTGGCGCGGCGCCGGCGGTGGGCTGGGCCGGCGGGTCCGTTCTGGCGACGCGTCGAGGCATGGCGACGATGGTACCGGGGCACCGGCCGTGCCCTCGACGCTGATCCTGCCCGCCTCCCGTCGGCCGCCTAGGCTGCCACGACGCGGTCGCGACCCGCCCGCTTCGCCCGGTACAGGGCCCGGTCGGCCACCTCGATCAGCGACCCGACCGAGCCGTCTGGACCGTCGGCCACGGCGACCCCGATGGACACGCTCACCTGGCGTACCCCGAACCGGCGCAGGTCCAGGCCGCGGACCGCAGCGCGGATCCGCTCACCGATCTCGATCGCGACGCCGGGCCCCGGATTTCGCAACAAGACCACGAACTCCTCGCCACCGAACCGGGCCGGCACGTCGTCCTCGCGCACCGCCGACACGATGGCCGACGCGACAGCCCGCAGCACCTCGTCACCCGTGGCGTGGCCGAACGTATCGTTGAGCACCTTGAACCGGTCGATGTCGACCATCAGGATCCCGACCGCGTCGCCAGCCCGGCGGCGCCGGGCGAGCAGGCTGACGTACTCGTCGAAGTAATGCCGGTTCGGCAGGCCGGTCAGGGCATCAGTCGCGGCGCGCGCCTCAGCGGCCCGGTGCGATGACACCCGAGCGAGGGCCGCCGACGCCTCGACCGCCGATCCGGCCAGCAATCGTCTGGTCGCGTCGGGCCACAGTGCCCCGGTCCGTCGCGCGACCACGATGGCACCGACCACCCCCTCGGGCGTCGTCAGCGGCGCCGCCAGCACCTGCCCGAGGCCGTACACGTCGCGGACCCGGCGGGCGATCCGGTCCGCGGTCTCGGCCGGGCTGGCCGGTCGGCCCCGGACCGGGTCCGTCAGGTCGCCGAGCGGCAGGGGGGTCGAATGCTCCGGGACGCCCGGGCGGGCGCTCACCAGGTGAGCAGCGAGCGAGCGACCGTCCTCCGCCCGACGCACCACGACCGTGTGGTCGACCCCGGTCGCGCCGCCCAGCTCCTCGACGATGGCGTCCACGATGGCATCGGGGGACACGGAGCGTGACAGGCCGCTCAGGATGCGAGCGAACGACTCGGTCTCGGCCCGACGCCGCGCGCCGAGCTCGCCGACGGCCGAGCCGTGGACCAGGGCCGCCCCGCCGGCGACGATCGCCGCGACGACGAGCAGTCGATCGGTCAGGGTCGCCGCGACGTCGAGCGCACCGGCGATGGCGATCAGCCCGACGAGGCCATAGGCGACCGAGAAGATCCACCAGGACCGGCGGATCCTGCGGTCCGACGGGTCCACGGGGCGCGGCGGGCGCTGGGTGGATGAGCTCACGTCGGGAATACAGGATGCGGTGTCCAGAGCCCGCCGTCCATCGGGCCGGCCTGGTACCGATGGGGGATGTCGACGTGGTACTTCCGTTCCGGAGATCGCGGGGAGGTGGCCCCGATGGGCGCTAGGCGGCCGCTCCCCCGGCCGCGACGCCCCGTCCGCCCGCGCGCTTCACGTCGTAGAGCCCACGGTCAGCCGCGGCGATGAGGTCGGTCGCCGAGCGCCCATCTTCGGGGTACGTGGCGACACCGATCGAGGCCGTGGCCGGGATGGCGCCCCGGGACTCGTCCACGAATGGCCGATCTCGGAAGGCCTCGAGGATGCGCTCCGCGGCGCGGTGCGCTGCCTCGGCGTCGGTGTCCGGCAGGATGACGGCGAATTCGTCGCCACCGTAGCGCGCCGGCACGTCCGACGCCCGGAGGGTGGCTCGGATCAGGTCCGCGACCCAGGTCAGGACCCGATCGCCGAAGAGATGGCCGAACGTGTCGTTCACGAGTTTGAAATCGTCGAGGTCGAGCATCACCACGCTCAGCGGCCGACGTCCGCGCTGTGACCGAACGACCTCCTCGCCGAGCCGCTCGTGCAGGTAGCGGTGGTTGAAGAAGTCGGTAAGTGGATCACGGTCGGCTCGGCGCCGGGCATCCTCATAGAGGCGGGCATTCTCGAGGGCCATCGCCGCCTCATTGGCCATCGTGCGGGCCAGGGCGAGGCGCTGGCCGTCCCAATCGACCTCGCGCTTCGCGAACATCTCGACGAGCCCGACCGCCTGGCCCTTGGCGACCAGCGGGAGCATCGCCAGCATGCGATTCCCGTCCTGGCGCAGGAGCGCCGCCTCTGCGGGGTCGGCAGCCGGATCCTCGGCGTCGATGATGACCGTCACGCCGCGCTCGAGGACGCGCATCGTCTCGGGGTAGCCGGCAAGATCGAAGAATGGCGCCATCTCGGCCAATCGCGCGGCCGGCGCGTAGCCGAGCGATTCGAGTCGGCCCGTCGGACGGTCCCAGTAGCTGATCGCGCACTCGTCGACGCCCATCGCCCGCACGAGATGGCCGGCGATGAGGTTCGCGACCTGGCGCGGATCGAGGCTCTCGGAGAGCTCCCCGCTCATGTCGAGGAGGCGACGCAGCTCGCGGGCAAGCTCCTGGCTTCGACTCAGGAGTCGGGCGTTCTCGACGGCGGTCGCGGCGTGGTCGGCAAGGATCGTCAACAGCCGCAGGTCGTCGCCGTCGAACGCGGCCAGGCCGAGCTTGGAGAGCGTGATGACCCCGACGGTCAGGCCGTCGTAGCGCATCGGCACGACGAGCATCGATTCATCCACCTCGTCGGTCCCGACGATGGTCTGACCTCGTGGGTCGGCGTTGGCGTCGTCGATCAGCAAGGGTTCGCCGTGCTGGGCCACCCAACCGGTGAAGCCCTCGCCCAGGCGGCAGCGGAGCAGCTCCGCGTCGACCTGCTCGTAGGCACCGACGCGGCCCTCGAAGGCGATCGGCACCACCTGGTCCGGTGGCTCGATCAGGTACACGCGCGCGTTGTGGTAGTCGATGATCCGACGCGTCTCCTCGACGACCGTTCGACCGACTGCGCTGACCGACGTCGCCCGGCTCAGCCGGCTGGATGCCGCCTGGAGCACGGACAGCTGGGCGGCTCGGCCCTCGGTCTGCTCGAAGAGCTCCGCGTTCGACAGGGCGATCGAGGCCTGCGTCGCCAGCGTCGACACGAAGGCGATGTCGTCGTCGGTCCAGCGGCGAGGTCGACGGGTGACTGCGGAGAGCGCGCCGATCACCCGGTCGTGATGGATGAGCGGCGCGATCAGATCGCCGGCGATCTCGACGATGCCGTCGTAGCGCTCGGCTCCGAAGGTCGGGTCCGTGCGCACGTCGGCCCAGGCGGAGACCCGTCCGGTGCGCAGCACCTCGCCGACCCAGCCGTCCTCGCGCCCGAGTACCGGCAGCGTGGCAGCCAGCTCGTCCGAGCAGCCTGCCCACGCGGCGACATGGAGCCCGTCATCGCGCAGCACGCGGATGGTGGCGTAGTCGACCCCGAGCACCCGCAAGGTGTGATCGACGATCGTCCGGAACACCTCCTCGCGATCATGGGTGGCGGCCAGCCGTTCGGCGATGCCCAGCACGATGTCGAGTCGCTCCGCGAGCTGGGACTCAAGGCCGGGGCGTAGCGTCAGCGACGAGCCCGCGGCGGACGTCTCGGTCGCACCCGACGACTCGCGGCGAAGGGTCGCGGGACGGCTGCGGTCATCGCCGACCGCCGGGCGCGAAGGGACAGGATCGCGAGGACGTGCGCGCGCGCTCATGTGCGTCGATGGTCCCACCCACGGGCCCGACCGCGCCCTCGCCAGCGGTACCGGCCGCGACCGAAGGTGGTCCTAGGGCGCCTGGCCTACCGAGCGACCGGTCACATCATCACCAGCCCGCCATCGACGGCCAGCACCTGGCCCGTGATGTAGGCGGCTTCATCGGACACGAGGAACGCGACCGCGTCGGCGACTTCCTCGGTCGTCCCGAACCGGCCCAGCGGGGTCCGCTCGTTGATCTGCGCCTGGAGGGCCTCGGGCAGGTCCTTCGTCAGCTCCGTCAGCACGAAGCCGGGCGCGACCGCGTTGGCCGTGATGCTTCGCGACGCCAGCTCGCGCGCGGTCGCCTTGGTCAGTCCGATCAGCCCGGCCTTGGCGGAGCTGTAGTTGGCCTGCCCGGTCTGCCCGGCCTGGCCCGAGACCGAGGTGATGTTCACGATCCGCCCGCCGCGCGCCTTGAGCATCGGGCGGGTCACCGCCTTGATCATCCAGAACGCACCGAAGAGGTTCGTCTCGAGGACCTCCCGCCACGCCTCGGCGCTCATCCGCATGATCAGGTCGTCACGCGTCACTCCGGCGTTGTTGACGAGGATGTCGACCTTGCCGAACGCCTCGAGCACCGACTTGACGACGGTCTCGGCCGATTCCGGATCGGACGCGTCGGCCTGGATCGGCAGGGCCCGCCGACCGATGGCCTCGATCTCCGCGGCCGTGTCGCGGGCGGCCTGCGCGTTGCCCTTGAACGTGAACGCGACATCCGCGCCCTGCCGAGCCAGGCGCAACCCGATGGCCTTGCCGATGCCGCGCGAGCCGCCCGTCACGAGGGCGGCCTTGCCGGTCAGGTCGATCACGCGTGGACCTCCGAATGGCTCGGCTCGGGTTCACCGGGCACGACATCGTCGAGCGGCACCTCGACGGAGCCGGGCTGGGCCATCAAGGCCGTCAGCGCCGGCGGGATGGGATCGACCGAATCCCAGTCGACCGGTAGACGAACGTGGACCTCGTCGGGTCGGACGGCCGCATCGCCGAGGGGTCCGCGGGCGGGGTCGGCCGTCCATTCGACCGTCACCGCCCCGGACGTGAAGCCGGCGCCGAAGGCCACCATCACGATGTGGTCGCCGAGCTTGACCCGGCCCTCATTGACCGCTTCCGCCAGGGCGATCGGCACGGACGCTGCCGAGGTGTTGCCGTAGCGGTCGAGGTTCACGTACATCTTGTCCATCGGCAGGTCGAGCCCCTTGGCGACCGCCTCGACGATGCGGATGTTGGCCTGGTGCGGGATGAACAGGTCGATGTCGGCCGCATCCAGCCCCGACTTGCGGACGGACTCGAGCGCCGTCGTGGCCATCGTCTTGGTCGCGAACCGATAGGTCTCCCGACCCTCCATGCGGATGTAGTGCTCACCTCGGGCGATCGTCTCCGCCGACGGCGGGCTCTTCGCCCCGCCGGCCGGCAACCAGATCATGTAGGCGCCCTGAGGTGCGGTGGTCAGCTCGACGCCGAGCGCGCCGCCCGGCTCCTCGGACGCGGACAGCACGACGGCACCGGCCCCATCCCCGAACAGGATGCACGTGCTTCGGTCCGTGTAGTCGAGGAACCGGGTGAGCAGCTCCGCGCCGATGACCAGCACGTGCCGGGCGAGGCCGCTTGCGATGTAGGCCTGGGCGGTCGCGAACGCGTAGACGAACCCGGAGCAGGCCGCGGCGACGTCCATCGCGGCGGCTCGCGTGTTGCCGATCGCCTCCTTGACGAGCGCGGCGGTGGACGGCATCCAGTAGTCGGGGGTCAGGGTGGCCAGCAGGATCAGGTCGATGTCATCGGGCTCGATGCCGGCCGTGCGGATGGCCCGCAGCGAGGCGACCGCGGCCATCGACGCCGTCGTCTCCTCGGCAGCGGCGACCCGTCGCTCGCGGATGCCGGTGCGGCTCACGATCCATTCGTCCGACGTGTCGACCAACTGCTCGAGGTCGCGATTGGTGAGGACCTTGGCTGGAGCGTAGCGGCCCCAGCCGCTGATGTGGGCGCGACGCGGGGTCGCGCCCGCGGGGGGCGTCGGGTCGGTCATAGCGGCTCCACCTCGATGAGCGGCTGCTTGGCCTTGACCAGCGTGCCGCTGTCGGGCACCACCCGGACCACCCGCCCGGCCAGGTCCGACTTGATCTCGTTGAACAGTTTCATCGCCTCGATGAGGCCGATCACCTGGCCGACCGCCACCTCGCCGCCGACCGAGACGTACGGCGCCGATCCGGGCGCCGGCGACGCGTAGAAGATCCCGGTGAGCGGCGCCTTCACGGAGGGTCGACTGGCCTCCACCGCCGCGCGCCCGGTCGATGGATCGGCCGAGGCGCCAGCCCCGGGCCCGGACGGATCCATGCCGACCGCCGGTGAACCCGCGGCGACGCTGGCCACCGCGATCGGGGCGAGCGCGGTCGGCTTCCGCAGGACCAGGCCGGTCCCGCCCGACTCCACCTCGAGCTCGGTCAGGTCGGAGCGGTCGAGCAGGGCGGCGAGCCGATCGATCAGCCGCAGCAGCTCGCGGTCACCGTCATCGGACGGCGAGGGGGCCGCCTCGAGCGCGGCGCGAGGGTCGTCGCTCATCGCTCCCACCGGGTGATGAGGAGCGCCGTGTTCTGCCCGCCGAACCCGAACGAGTTGGAGAGCACCGTTCGCACGTCCCGGCTCATCGCCGCGTCCGAGACGATGGTCATTCCCTCGGCGGCCGGATCGGGCTCGTCGAGGTTGATGGTCGGCGGGATGCACGACTCGCGGATCGTGAGGACCGAGACGATGGTCTCGATGGCCCCGGCGGCGCCGAGCGTGTGGCCGATCATCGACTTGTTGGCGGTGATCGGCACGTCGCCCGCGCGGTCGCCGAGGATCGTGCGGATGGCCTGCAGCTCGGCCTTGTCACCTTCCGGGGTCGATGTCGCGTGGGCGTTGACGTGATCGATGTCGGACGGCGCCAGGCCCGCCTTCTCGAGCGCCCGCCGAGCCGCCCGCACGGCGCCGATGCCGCCGGGCGCCGGCAGCGTGATGTGGGAGGCGTCGGCGGTGGCGCCGTAACCGACCAGTTCGGCCAGCGGCTCGGCTCCGCGCGCGAGCGCGTGCTCCAACTCCTCGAGCACCACCACCCCGGCGCCCTCACCGCACACGAACCCGTCGCGTCCGACATCGAAGGGTCGCGAGGCGCGGGGCGGGTCATCGTTCCGGGTGGACAGGGCGCGCATCGCCGCGAACCCGCCGATCAGCACCTCGTAGATGGCGGCCTCCGTACCACCGGCCAGCATCATGTCCGCGTCATCGCGCCGGATGGTCTCGAACGCCTCGCCGATGGCGTGGCCGCCGGTGGCGCACGCTGAGACCGTCGCGAAGTTGGGCCCGGTCATGCCGAAGTTGATGGCGACCTGGCCCGACCCCGTATTGGGGATGCCCATCGGGATGAGGAACGGGCTGATCCGGTCAGGTCCTCGGAGCGTGTTCGTAGAAATGCCGTCGTTGAGGGTGCCGACACCGCCGAGACCCGTCCCGAGGATGGCGCCGGTCCGCTCGGCGAGCTCGCCATCGAGGCGTGGCGGCAGACCGGCCTGGTCCATCGCCTCTCGGGCCGCAACGAGGCCGAACTGGATGTAGCGGTCCGTGCGGCGCTGGTCCTTGCGGTCGAGCACATGACTCGAGTCGAAGTCACGGACCTGGCCGGCGATGCGCACGGATAGTCGCGACGGATCGAACGCGTCGATCGTGGCGATGCCCGATCGACCGGCGGTCAGTCCAGCCCAGCTGGTCGCCACGTCGTTCCCGAGGGCCGACAGCATGCCCATCCCGGTGATCACGACGCGTCGCATCATCGCACCAGCTTTCCGGTGCGGACGGTGGCCGCTCGGTAGACGTCGCCCGCCAGGCCGCGGGCCGAGATCGCATTCGCGACCGTGAGGGTGTCAAAGGTCGTCCGCCGGATCTGGGCGTCGACCTCGCCGTCGCTGATGTCGATAAGGGCCCAGGAGGCGGTCGGATCGCCGTCGAACACGTAGCCCGCGGAGCCGTCGTTGACGATGACCTTCCAGCCGAGGTCGCGAACCTCCGGCAGGTGGGTGTGGCCGCAGACGATCACTCGGGCATCGGTGCGGGCGACCCGCTCGATGGTCACCGACGGATCGAGACCCTGGTCGAAGCCGGCGGTCTGCGAACCGGGCGAGGCATGACAGACGAGGACGAGGGTGTCGTCATCGTCGCCGGCCCGCCAGCGTCGTTCGGACGGTAGTCGGCGGAGCCAGTCGACCCGTTCCGGCCCGAGCGCCTCGTGCGCCCATCCGGCTGCGGCCACGATCGCATCGGGGATGCCATCGGTCATCCACGGGAACGCCGCGGCGTAGTCGAAGTCGGCGACGGCGACATCGGTGTTGCCGGCGATGACGAGGGCGCCGTCGGTGGCGAGGTTGCGCAACACGTCCACGACCATCGCCGGGTCCGGACCGTTGAGCACGAGATCACCGCCGACCATGACCGCGTCGGGCTTCTCGCGGGCGACGTCGGCGAGCACCGCCTCGAGCGCGATCGCGTTGCCGTGGATGTCGGACAGGGCGGCGATCCGGCTCATCGGAGCGCACCCTCGGGCGGGATGATGAAGCTGAGCAGGCCCTCGCAGGCGACCTCGCCGGCGACGGTCGCGACCCCGCGACCCTTGCCGAACCGCGAGCCGAGCTTCTCCATCGTGACCTCGAGCCGAAGCGTGTCGCCGGGCGACACGATCCGCTTGAAGCGCACGTCGTCGATGCCGGCGAACAGACCGATCCGGTCACCGAACCCGGGTTGCTTCGCCACGTAGATCGCCATGGTCTGGGCGAGGGCTTCGACCTGCAGGACGCCAGGCATCACCGGCAGACCAGGAAAATGGCCGGCGAAGAACCACTCGGTCGCCGTGACGCCCTTGAGCCCGACGATCCGTCGCGCCTCGACGTCGTACTCGACGATGCGGTCGACGAGCAGGAACGGGTGCCGATGGGGGATCAGGCGCTCGATCTCGGCGGTCGTGTGGATGGTGTCGGTCACGGAGACTCCTGGTGCGGTCGACGTCAGTCTGGCGCGGATGGTCCGGACGCAGCGAGAGGGCGTGTGCAGGTCTGCACTCGGGTCACGCCCTGGCGGCCGCCGCGAGGAAGGCCGCGCTGCCGACCCGGTCGAGCAGGTTCGTGGTCATCCGACCCTCGAGGAAGGTCTCCGAGGCGAGCAGCGCCTGGTGGATCTCGACATTCGTCGTGAGGCCTTCGACCAACAGTTCGTCGAGGGCGACCCGACTCCGGGCGATGGCGGTCGCCCGGTCGGGACCCCACACGATGAGCTTCCCGAGCAGCGAGTCGTAGAACGGCGGGACCTCGTAGCCGGAGAACAGGTGGGAGTCCATCCGGACGCCAGGTCCGCCCGGCGCGTGGTAGCGCTCGACGACTCCGGCACCCGGCCGGAAGTCGTGGGCCGGATCCTCGGCATTGATCCGGAACTCGATGGCATGACCGTCGAAGGCGATCTCCGACTGGGTCACCCCGAGCGGCTCGCCGGCGGCGATGCGCATCTGCATCGTCACGAGGTCGATCCCGGTCAGGCTCTCGGTCACCGGGTGCTCGACCTGGATCCGGCAGTTGATCTCGATGAAGTAGAAGGCGCCACGCGCGTCGACCAGGAACTCGAGCGTACCGACATTCTCGTAGCCGGCCGCGACGACCGCCCGGACGGCGCGGTCGGCGAGATCGGCCCGCGCCGCCTCGGACAGCGCCGGTGTCGGAGCCTCCTCGAGGATCTTCTGATGCCGGCGCTGGACGGAGCAGTCTCGTTCGCCCAGGTGGATGCCGTGACCGTAGCGGTCGACCGCGACCTGGACCTCGACGTGGCGGTTCTCGTCCAGCCACCTCTCGAGGTAGAGCGAGTCGTCACCGAAGGCAGCCTTTGCCTCGCTCCGGCAGACCTTGAGCACGGACTCGAGCTCGCGCGGGGTGCGGACCATGCGCATGCCCTTGCCACCCCCGCCGGCCGACGGCTTCACCAGCACCGGATAGCCGATGCGCTCCGCCTCGTTGAGCGCGTGCAAGTCGTCACGGAGCATGCCGTCGGATCCCGGGATCGTCGGCAGCCCGTGGGCGCCCAGAAGCTGGCGCGTACCGGCCTTGCTCGCGAAACGCTCGAGGACGCTGGCGGGCGGGCCGATGAACGTCATGTCGTGGGCAGCGACCACCTCGGCGAAGCCCTCGTCCTCGGACAGGAAGCCATAGCCAGGGTGGACGGCGTCGCAGCCGGTGACCAGCGCGGCCGAGATGACTGCCGGCGCGGACAGGTAGGACCGGCGAGCGTCGGCCGGGCCGATGCAGATGGCCTCGTCGGCGAGGCCCACCGGCAGCGATCCCTTGTCGGCCTCGCTGTAGGCGACGACCGCCTCGACGCCCAGCGTCCGACAGGCGCGCAGGATGCGCAGCGCGATCTCACCGCGGTTCGCGATCAGGACCTTCTTGAACACCGAGCTAGCTACCCGAGCCGTTGGTCGAGGCCGGTACGGGCACGAACTCGATGACGATCAGCTCCTGGCCGTATTCGACGGCATCCCCCGGCTCGACGAGGCTCGCCCCGACGATGCCGTCAGCCGGGGCGACGACCTCCTGGGCGATGCCCAGCATGTCGACCGCACCGAGGCGGTCGCCCGACCGAACGCGGGTCCCGGTCGAGAGGTCCGTCCGCGGCTGGAAGATGCCGACGGCCGGGGACGTCGCGACACTGCGATGATCGACCTTGACCGTGGCGCTCGAGTCGGAGTGATGACCGTGGCCACGCGCGGAGCGCTCCCCGGGTGCGCGTTCGCCCGGGCGATCGGGCGAGCCCTTCTCGCCGGCGCGGCGATCGCGGCTGGAGCCGGTCCCAGTCGAGCCGCCCGGACGGCGGAGGCGGACGCGCCAGCTGCCCTCGCGCACTTCGAGCTCGCCGAGACCGGTCGCGCCGAGCTTGGCGATGAGCGCCGGGAGCAGGTCGGCGCTGAGGCGGTCGATCGCGGCGTGGTCGGCGGCCCGCTCGGCCGCGTCACGCGCGGTTGCTCGACGCTCGGAGCGGCGCGCATCGGACGGGGGCGGTTCGGGCACGCGCTAGACCTCCTCGCGGGCCGGTGGATCGTCACGGGACCAGACCTCGACGCCGACGAGACTGCGTCGAGCCGGGTCGAGCAGATCGCGCAGGCGATCGGCAAGGCTGCGGTCGACGCGTCCCGGGAGCCCGGGGCGGCTGACCTCAGTGTAGGCGCCCAACGCCCGGTAGCGGCGGTAGCGCTGCTCGACCAGCGCGTCGAGGGTCAGCTCGGACAAGGCGTCGAGCCGATCGATGATGATCGTTCGCAGTCGGTCGGCGGTCGCCTCCGGCTCGGCATGGGCGCCCCCGTCGGGCTCATCGACCACCAGATCCACGACGCCCAGCGCGTGCTGATCGGCCGCCGACATCCGCATCGCAGCGGCCGCGGCCGCGGCCTGGTCGGCGGTGCGCCACAGGATCGAGGCGCAGCCTTCCGGGCTGATCACGGAGTAGACCGCGTTCTCCAGCGCGATGACCACGTCGCCGACGGCGATCGCCAACGCTCCGCCCGACCCGCCTTCGCCCGTGATGACCGTGATGATCGGCGTGCGCAGCCGGGACATCAGCCCGATCGACCGGGCGATCGCCTCGGCGATGCCGCGCTCCTCGGACTCCGGACCCGGATGGGCGCCCGGAACGTCCACGAACGTCACGATGGGAAGCCCCGTCCGCTCGGCGAGCTCCATGATCCGCATCGCCTTGCGATAGCCCTCCGGATGCGGCATCCCGAAGTTGCGCCGGATGTTCTCATCCGTGTCCGCGCCCTTCTGCTGCCCGACGACAGCGACCCGCCGGCCGGCGATCCGAGCCAGCCCGACGACCATGGCGGGGTCATCGCCGAACAGGCGGTCACCGTGCAGCTCGAGGAATTCGTCGGCCATCGCATCAAGGAACTCGAGCGTCCGCGGCCGGGCGAGGTTGCGCGCGAGCTGGACCCGCGCCCACACGTCGTCGACGGCGCGTTCGACGGGCGGCAGGGCGACGCTGTCCGGCTCGGGAACGGGGGTGACGACGGGGGTGACCTCGACCGTCGCCTCCGCACCAGGCCCGGAGCCGTCGCCGTTGGCGATCTCGCCCACGCGGTCGGCGATGGTGGTCAGGAACGAGAACGGCCGGAATGCCGGCACGTCCTCGACCTCGGGCTCGACGATCGTGAACGTGCCCCGGACCGGCAGCAGCCGCAGGATGGCGGCCAGCTCGTCGTGGAGCTCGGCCCGGGCGACGACGCGGTCGACGAAACCGTGGGCGTAGAGGAATTCCGAGCGTCGGAAGCCGGCCGGCAACTCCGCGGCGATCGTCCCGGCCGTGACCCGCGCGCCGGCGAAGCCGATCAGGGCATCGGGTTCGGCCACGTTCACGTCGCCCACCGCCGCGAACGACGCGAACACGCCGCCGGTCGTGGGGTCGGACAGCACCGAGATGAACGGCACCCCGGCCGCCCGAAGTCGCTCGAGGGCGGCCAGCGTCTTGGCCAGCTGCATCAGGGCGAGCGTCCCTTCCTGCATCCGCGCGCCGCCGGAGGCGCTGACGACGATCAGCGGAACCCGCGCCGCGTGGGCGTGCTCCGCCGCCCGGGCCACCTTCTCCCCGACGACCGCGCCCATCGACCCGCCCATGAACCCGAAGTCCATGACGCACAGGGCGACTTCGGTGCCACCGAGCGCACCGGTGCCCCATACGGCCGCATCCCGCATGCCGGTCGCCAGCTGCGCGGCGGCCACGCGATCCGGGTAGGGCTTCTGGTCGACGAACCCAAGCGCGTCCACCGACTGCAGTCCGGCGTCTCGCTCCGTCCAGGTGCCGGGATCCAGCAGGTGCCCGATGCGCGCCTCGGCCGACAGCCGGAAGTGATGGCCACAGGTCGTGCAGACCCGGAGGTTCTTGTCGAGTTGCTTGTTGAACAGCATCGTCGAGCAGGTCGGACACTTCGTCCACAGATCCGGCGGGTAGACGTCGCGACGGGCGCGGAACGACGGCAACTTCAGCGGCATCAGGCGGTCCTCGCCCGCGCGACCGCGCGGACCGCTCGCGACATCGGCCCGGCAGGCGGATGGCCGCGACGCCAGGCCACGTAGGCGGCACCGGCGAGCGACAGGGCGGCCGACGTCAGGACGCCACCGATGACCACCGGCCGGACCGGGGCAGGTCGATCGTCGCGGACGGGGATCGGCGGGAAGCCGATGAGGCGTCCCGGATCGTCGCGCGGACCGGCCGCCGCGGTCGCCAGGCGAGCCGCCAGGTCGTCGACGAAACGGAACGACGGGTGGAAGCGCGGCAGGTCCTGGACCAGGCGGTCGGCGGTCGTGCGGACCTCGGTGGCGACGTCGGCGGCGCCGCGCGGCTCCCGGGCGAGGAGGGTCTCAAGGTACCGGTCGACGACGAAGGCCTCGATCTCCCCGTCACGCGCTCCGGGACCGACGGTCACGCCCTCCCCTCGTGCCCGTCGCCGGACCGGAGCAGATCGCGGGCGACCGCCCGCAGTCCGCGATGGATCAGGACCCGGACGGCGCCGTCCGACCGGCCGAGGATGGCGCCGATCTCCGGGGTGGACAGCTCGTTCACGAAGCGCAGGACGACCGCGCGGCGTCGATCCCCGCGCAGGCGTCCCACCGCGCGCCAGGCGGTCTCGGCCGTCTCACGCCGAACGACCGCGGCCTCGAGGTCGTCCGGGGCGGCGGCATCCAGCTCTGGATCGAGCGCTGCCTCCGGGCGGCGCCGGCCCATCCGCCGGCGCTCGTTGATCACGTTCCGGGCGATCCGGAACAGCCAGATCCGGAACGTGGAGGCGCCCTCCCCATCCTCCGGCCGGGCTCGCTCCCGGAATCGCGGCAGGCCGGCCAGCGCGGCAAGGAACGTCCGCGCCGTAGCGTCCTCGGCGTCGTGATGGTCGCGCAGTTCGTAGACGGCGAAGGTGTACACGTGGGCCACGTACTTCCGATACAGCGCGTCGAACCGCGCGGGGTCGGCCCGGGCCGCCTCCACGAGGGCGCGGTCCAGGTCGAGGTGGGCGAGGTGCGGGCGAGCGGCCGCCTCCGGCCGCGTCGTCTTCCTCAATGCCGATCGGACCACGGCGTTACACCCCGACGCTGGTCGTCGCCAGCCGGGCGTGCCGGATGTCGCCGACGAGGACCTGCCGCTCGCCGCCGGGCGCGCCGTCGTCGGCGACGACCAGGGCGCCAGTCCGCACATCCACGCCGATCGCCCTGACGACGGTGGTCCGGCCGTCGGGCGTCGTCAGCTCGACGGCACGGCCGGTCGTCGACTGGCGGTCGATCCAGTCGGCCACGTCGAAGCGTCCGCCGCGCAGGGCCTCGATGCGGACCTCCAGCCGATCGAGGAACGCATCGAGCAGCGCCGTCCGATCCGCGGGCCGGCCGCCCGACGCGACGCGGAGCGAGGTCATCGAGTCCGCCAGGTCGGGCGGGAAGTCCTCGGCGGCCCAGTCGGCGTTGAGACCGACGCCGACCACCAGCCGCGGGTCGTCCGTCCCGAGCCCCTCGGTCTCGCCGAGGATCCCGCCGAGCTTGCGGATGCTGCCGTCGTCCGTCACGAGATCGTTGGGCCATTTCAAGCCGATCGCCCGGTCGGCCAGTCCGGCTACCTCCTCGGCAGCGTCGGCCATGGCCAGGCTGATGGTCGCTGGCAGTCGCCACGTCAGGTCAGGCGCCAGCCAGGTCGGCCGGAATCCGAGCGACGCCAGCAGGGCGAGCCCGGGCGGTGCCAGCCAGCGCCGACCGTCACGGCCGCGGCCCGCCGTCTGCTCCTCCGCGACCGCGAGACACACCTCGGGCGTCCCGGTCGCCAGCCAGCCACGAACGACGTCGTTGGTCGAGCCGACCACCGGCAGATGCTCGCGATGGGCGAGGAACTCGGTCATGGGGGCCCGGACGTCCGGCGGCTCAGCCGGCCGCCGCCACCTCGACCGGCTCGGGGCGCTCGAGCTCGAATGCCTCGTGCAGCGCACGCAGCGCCGTCTCGAGCTCGTCTTCGGCGATCATGCAGGTGATCCGCACCTCCGAGGTCGAGATCATCTCGATGTTGACGCCGGCGTCGGCGAGGGTCCCGAACATGCGTGCGGCATAGCCCGGCGCGTTGTGCAGCCCGGCGCCGACGATGCTCACCTTGGCGACTGACGCGTCGGTGGTCAGCTCGCGCGCGCCGAGCTCGCGGACCACGGGATCGAGTGCCTTCTTCGCCTTGCCGAGCTCGACCTGCGGGACCGTGAAGGACAGGTCCGTCTCACCGCCGTGCCCGACGTTCTGGACGATCAGGTCGACGTTGACGCCGGCCGCCGCAAGGGGATCGAAGATGGACCGGGCGATGCCCGGTCGGTCGGGGACGGCCACGATCGTGACCTTCGCCACGTTCCGATCGTGGGCGAGGCCGCGGACCTTGTTGCGCTGCTCCACGAGCGGATCCTCCTTGATCAGCGTGCCGGGCGCGTCCTCGAACGAGCTCAGGACCTCGATGACGACGTCGTTGATCCAGGCCAGCTCGACGGCGCGGACCTGCATGACCTGGGCGCCCTGGTGGGCGAGCTCGAGCATCTCTTCGTAGCCGATCACCGGCAGCTGCCGGGCGGGTGCGACCAGTCGGGGGTCGGCCGTGAAGATGCCCCGGACGTCGGTGAAGATCTGACAGCGATCCGCGCGCAGGGCAGCGGCCAGGGCGACGGCGGTCGTGTCGCTGCCGCCGCGGCCGAGCGTGGTCATCTCGAGGTCGTCGGCACCGACAGCGCTCTGGCCCTGGAAGCCGGCGACGATCACGATCTTGCCCGCCTCGATCTCGGCCCGGACCCGACGCGGCTCGATGCCCGCGATCCGTGCCCGTCCGTACGTGCCATCGGTCGTGATCCCGGCCTGCGGGCCGGTCAGCGAGATGGCCGGCAGGCCCAGCGCGTGCAGGGCCATCGAGACCAGCGTCGCGCTCTGGTGCTCGCCGGTCGCGAGAAGGACGTCGAGCTCGCGGGGATCCGGGTCGTCGGTGATCGCCGCAGCGAGGCCGAGCAGCTCGTCCGTGGTGTCGCCCATCGCCGAAACGACGATCACCAGGTCGTTGCCGGCGGCACGCTCGCGGGCGATGCGCCGGGCGACGCGCTTGATCCGGTCGGCCCCCGCGACGGACGAGCCGCCGAACTTCTGGACGACGAGGGGCCCGGACATGGGCGGCATTCTACCGCTGCGCACCCACCAGCCCGGTCGGCCTCGACCGTGCAGGCCGGGCCGATGGGCGGCACCATAGCCTCCGCCCGATCACCCGAACCCGTGCCCTGGAGGTGTCGCGATGTGCTTCGACCAGGACAGTCGACCGCCCATCCCCGCGATCGCCGGTGGCGCATCCGATGGGTCGCGGATCGAGCTCGTCGGGGCCGAAGGCAACCGATCCGCCGGGTTTCGGGCTCGACCGACGTCCGCCGGCGGCGACGGGGTCGTGATCCTTCCGGACGTCCGCGGCCTGCACCCGTACTACGAGGAGCTGGCCCTCCGGTTCGCGGAGCACGGCTTCGACGCCCTGGCCATCGATTGGTTCGGCCGCACGGCCGGCACGGGCCGGCGGGGCGAGACGTTCGACCACATGGCCCACGTCGCGACGACGAGCTGGGCCGGGATCGCCGCGGACATCGGCAGCGGCGTCGCCGCGCTGCGCGACGACGGCGTCGCGCGAATCTCCACCATCGGATTCTGCATGGGCGGTCGGATGTCGTTCCTGGCCGGCACGCTGCAGCTCGGCCTCGCCGGGGTCATCGGGCTGTACGGCACGCTGACGGGCCCCTGGCGCAACGATGCGCCGGAACCGCTGGCGCTCGCCCAGGCCGGGCTGCTGCGAACCCCGGTGCTCGGCCTGTTCGGCGGCGCGGACCAGGCCATCACCGCCGACGCGGTCGCGGCCTTCGACGCGGCACTGGTCGCCGCCGGCGTGGAGCATCGGATCGTGACCTATCCTCGCGCGCCCCACAGCTTCTTCGACCGCAAGGCCGCGGACTTCGCGGCCGAAAGCGCCGCGGCCTGGGACGAGATCCTCACCTTCCTGCGATCACGGGCGACGGCCGGCTGACTGCCCGAGCGCCGGCCTCAGCGCTTCGCGAGGGTCCACGCCCCGATGAGCATCACGACGAACACGACCGCCCAGAGCAGGCCGTTGGGCAGCGCGCGTTCACCCGCGTCGACGATCCCGCGCAACGCGGCCCCGATCGACTCGACCGCGCCCGCCATCAGTCCCGAGATGCCGTTGCCGATCGTCCGGCCGAGGCTATCCATCGACGGAGGGCCGGGTCATGCGCTGGCGACCACCCGGGCGCCGGCGTTACGCGGCTCGACCACGAGGATACGGCCCTCGAGGTCGACATCCGCCGCGACCGCCGCGAAGGCCGCCTCGATCCGGGCGATGCCGGCCATCGACACCGTGAAGGCGAGGATGGTCGAGCCAGCACCCGAGAGGCAGGCACCCAGGGCGCCGGCCTCGCGCGCCGCCGCGACCAGCCTGGGCAACTCCGGGTAGACGAGCGCCCGGTACGGCTCGTGCAGTCGGTCGAGGGTCAGGCGGGCCAGAAGGTCGGTGCGACCTGCGGCCATGCCGGCGACGCCGAGGCTCACCGCGCCGAGATTGGCGACCGCGTCGGCGAGCGGCACGGTCGCGGGCAACGCTCGGCGCATCTCGTCGGTCGGAAGTCTCCGTTCGGGGATGAACAGGACGGCGCGCAGGTCGCGTGGGACGTCGAAGCGAACGGCATCGACATCCGCGCCGTCCGAGCCCGTGGCGACGAACCCGCCGAGCAGCGCGGCCGCCGCGTTGTCTGGGTGCCCTTCGATCCCGGCCGCGATCCGGAGCATCGCGCGCGTGTCGAGCGGGCCGCCGAGCAGCGCGTTCGCGGCGATGACGCCGCCGACCGTGGCCGCGGCCGACGATCCCAGGCCGCGGGCCAGCGGGATCGCATTGTGCATGTCGATGCGCCAGCCGACGCCCTCAGGCAGCTCGCCACGGGCGGCGCCAAGGGCTGCCTCCAGGCCGCGCACGAATCGATTGTCGCGATCGTCGGTCAGTTCCTCGCTGCCCTCCCCCTCGACGGTCAGCTCGATGGCGCCGCGGCTCCAGCCGCGGACCTCGAGGTCGACCCGGTTCGTCAGGGCCAGTGCGACCCCGAGGCAGTCATAGCCGGCGCCGAGATTGGCCGACGACGCCGGTACCTCGACGGTCACCCGTCGACCGTCGAGTTCGGCCAGCCAGTGGGCGACCATCCGCTAGCCCCAGCCCAGCGCGACGGCAACCGCGCCGAGCGTCGGTGCGGCCTCGATGACGCCCGGCACCTGGCGCTCCGCGGTACCCGGGTCCTTGAGCCCGTGACCGGTCAGCACGGCGACCACGGTCGCATCAGGGTCGAGCGCGCCGGCCGCTGCGAGCTTGCGCACGCCGGCGACGCTGGCCGCCGAGGCGGGTTCGCAGAAGATCCCCTCGAGCCGGGCGAGGTCACGATAGGCCGCCAGGATCTCGTCGTCGCTGACGGCATCGATGCGGCCGCCGCTCTCGTCGCGAGCCGCGATGGCCTTCTCCCACGACGCGGGCGCGCCGATGCGGATGGCGGTCGCCACGGTCTCGGGTCGGTCGACCGGACGGCCGTGCACGAGCGGGGCGGCGCCCGCTGCCTGGAAGCCCCACATCGCCGGCCGCGTCGCGGTCCGACCGGCCTCGGCGTAGGCACGGAAGCCGGCCCAGTACGCGCTGATGTTGCCGGCGTTTCCGACCGGGATGGCAAGGACGTCGGGGGCCCTGCCCAGGTCGTCGCAGATCTCGAATGCGCCCGTCTTCTGACCCTCGAGACGAAACGGGTTGACCGAGTTCACGAGGGTGACCGGGTGCTCGTCCTGCTCGGCTAACGCCCGGACGATGCGCAACGCGTCGTCGAAGTTGCCGTCGATCGCGACGACGCGGGCACCGGCGGCGAGCGCCTGCAGCAGTTTGCCGTGCGCGATCTGCCCGCGCGGCAGCACGACGATGACCTCGAGGCCGGCGGCGGCGCCATATGCCGCCGCCGATGCTGACGTGTTCCCGGTCGAGGCGCAGGCGATGGCCCGAGCCCCGGATTCGAGGGCCTTCGCCACGGCCATGACCATCCCTCGGTCCTTGAACGATCCAGTCGGATTCTGGCCTTCCACCTTCAGGTAGAGGTCCGGGACGCCCATGGCCGGTCCGAGCCTCGTCGAGCGAACGAGCGGCGTGTCGCCCTCACCCAGGCTCAGCCGCGGCGTCGCGTCCGAGATCGGGAGGAATCCTCGGTATCGGTCGAGCAGCCGGGGTCGGGCGCCCGCCATCCGGGCCTTCGTCGCCTCAGTCATCGACTGGGTAGAGGGTCACGTCGACCCCCGCAGGCAGGATCGCGTCGAAGGCCGCGCGCGCCTCGGCCAGCGGCACGACCTCGCTTCGGATCGCGGTTCCGTCCTCGAAGCGGACTGCGGCCGCCTCGTCGAGGGCCGTCGGCAGCGGCACCGCACGCGCGGCGGGGACGAACGCGTACCAGGGGCGGGGCTGATCGAAGGGATCAACGGCCGGACTCGCCGGGCCCACCGCGGCGGGCAGACCGGCCCAGGTCGAGCCGGACCCGCGCGCGACCGCGATCAGGTCGCCGAGCACGGCGCTGCTGGTCGCGGCACCGCCCGCGCCGGGCCCGGCCATCCGCACGACGCCGAGCGGTTCGGCCTCGATCTCGATCCGGTTGGTGACGCCGTCGGTCCAGCCGAACGGGCTGTCGGCGGGGACGGCCGTCGGGATCACCGCCGCTTCGATCTCTCCGTCCGCCCGGCGGGTGGCCGTCGCCAGCAGCTTGATCGTCAGCCCGAGAGCCGCGGCGCCCTCGAGCTCCTGGTCCGTGACCCCGGTGATACCCGGTCGTCCCTCGCCGCGCGCCGTCGGCGGGCGACGCCCGATCGAGGCGGGCTCCAGCCAGCGCCCGAAGGCCAGTCGCGCCAGGATCACCAGCTTGTTGACCGCGTCGTCGCCCTCGACGTCGCCGCTCGGATCGGCTTCGGCGAACCCGAGGTCCTGCGCATCGGCGAGGACCTCGTCGTACGGCCGGCCGTCCTGGGCCATGGCGGTCAGGATGTAGTTGGTGGTCCCATTGACGATGCCGCGGACGCGGATGATGTCGTTGCCCGCGAGTTCGACCGAGAGCGGGCCGAGGATCGGGATCCCAGCCGCCACGGCCGCCTCGAATCGGAGCGCCGCACCGGAACGGCGGGCCTGATCCTCGAGCTCCGGTCCGTGCCGCGCGATCACCGATTTGTTCGCCGTCACCACCGGCTTGCCCGCTCCCAGGGCCGCGGCGATCAGCGTCCGTGCCGGTTCGATGCCACCCATCAGCTCGACGATCACGTCGGTCTCGGGATCGGCGACCAGATGCGCCGGCGCGTCGGTCAGGAGGTCGCCCGGTACCCCGTTGCCGCGCGCCCTGTCGATGTCGCGGACCGCGATAGCGGTCAGCGCGATGGGTCGGCCGTCGGCCGCCGTGAGCCGCTCGGCGCGTGCCCGCAGACCCTCGATCACCGCACCGCCGACCGTCCCGGCACCGAGCACGGCGACGCGCAGCGGCGGACGGCTCATCGCGGGGTCTCGTGACGGGCGGCGCGCATCGAGGCGAATGGTAGTCGAGCCGGGTGCGCGACTGGCGCCCGACGGCGGCCGAACGCATGCCGACATGCCGCCCCGGCGTGCCGTCCGGGCCGGTCGTGGACGCTACACTCGGCAGTCCATGACGATCGAGACCCTGCCCGCGCCGGCACCCGTCGAGGCTCCGACGGACCGCCCTCGGATCTTCTCCGGGATCCAGCCGTCGGGCGCGCCCCACATCGGCAACGATCTTGGCGCGATCCGCAACTACGTCAGGTTGCAGTGGGAATTCGAGGCGATCTACTGCATCGTCGACTACCACGCGCTGACGAGCCTGCACGACCCCGACATCCTGCGCCGCCAGACCCGCGAGATGGCGGCCGGGCTGCTGGCCCTCGGGCTCGATCCGGACCGGTGCACGCTCTTCGTCCAGAGCCACCGCCCGGAGCACACCGAGCTGGCGTGGCTGCTGATGACCGTGACGCCGGTGTCCTGGCTGGAGCGGACCCCGACCTACAAGGAGAAGCGGTCCTTCCAGCCCGACGATATCAACCACGGCCTGCTCACCTACCCGGTCCTCCAGGCCGCGGACATCGTCATGTACAAGGCGACGCTCGTGCCGGTCGGCAAGGACCAAGCCGCCCACCTGGAACTGTCGCGCGAGATCGTTCGTGCCTTCAACGCCCGCTACGGCGACACGTTCCCGGAGCCCCAGGCCGTGCACACCGAGTCACCGATCGTGCTCGGCACCGACGGCGTCCGGAAGATGAGCAAGTCGCTCGGCAACACCATCGACATCTTCGCGCCCGAGGACGTGATCCGTAAGCAGATCATGGGGATGGTCACCGACACGAAGCGGATCCTGCGTACCGACCCGGGCCGACCCGAGGTCTGCAACGTCTGTCAGCTGCACCGCTCCTTCGGCGACGACTACGACGACATCTGGGATGGCGAGCGGACGGCACGGACCGGCTGCGTCGACACCAAGAAGCTGCTCGCGGAGCGCGTGCTTGCCCGGTACGCCGACGCGCGCGAGCGCTTCGCCGAGCTGATGGCCGACCCGCGACGGATCGACGCCGTCCTGGCCGAGGGCGCTGAGCGGATCCGCCCGATGGCGGAGGCGACGATGGACGAGGTCCGGCAGAAGATGGGGCTGCGCTAGCGCCGCATGCTCGACGCGATCGCGCCGGGAGGCCGCGAACGCCGACTCGTGAGCGCGATCCTCGCGCTCGGGACGGTCGTCCTGTTCTTCATCGCGGTCGACCTGGCCGCGTCGGCGATCAGCTTCTTCGGCGATGTGCTGCTGGCCTTCTTCCTGGCCTGGCTGCTCGCGTTCGTGATCAGCCCCATCGTGACGACGATCGTGGCCCTCATCCCGCGGCTCCCCCGGGTCCTCGCCACGGTCCTGGTCTACACGGCCATCGTGGTCGTCCTGGTCTTCCTGATCCTGATCATCGCCCAGGCGCTATCGACCTCGATCACCCAGTTCGTCGGCTCGCTGCCCCAGATCCGCGCCGACATCCGGACCATCGTCGCGCCGACCCAGGGCTGGCTCGATTCGATCGGGCTGCGCCAGGTCGATCTGGCGACGCAGGCACTGGCCGTCCTCGACAACCTGGACAAGATCGCCGCCCAGCTCATCGTCCCGCTCCAGTCCATCGCGGTCGCCAGCGTCGGAGCCATCGGCACGATGCTGATCGTGTTCATCCTGTCGATCTACATGGTCATCGATCGGGACCAGATCATGGCCTTCCTCTTCCGCCTCGTGCCGCCGGCCTACGCGGAGGAGGCGCGTCTCCTCCAGACGTCGGTGGCCCGCTCGTTCGGCGGCTTCCTGCGCGGGCAGGCGCTGATGGGCGTGGTCTACCTCGCGATCGCCCTCGTGACCCACCTGGCGCTCGGGCTCCAGCTCACCGCCTTGTCGGCGGTCGTCGCCGGGGTCCTGATGGCCATCCCGTTCTTCGGGCCCTTCCTGGCCTGGGCACCGCCGGTCCTCGTCGCCCTCGTCACGAAACCCGACGCACTCGTGCCGGCGCTCGTCCTGATGGGCGTCGGCTGGATGGTGGTCATGAACGCACTACAGCCGCGGATCATGCAGGGGGCGGTCGGCATCCACCCGATCGTGGTCCTGGGTTCGGTGCTCGTCGGTTCCAAGATCGCCGGCGTCCCGGGCGCGATCTTCGGCATCCCGGTCGCGGCCGTCGTGTCGGCCTTCTTCTTCCATTTCCTGCAACGGACGGCGGGTGACCGCTCGGTCGCGGGCCGGGCGGCGCGTCGGCTGAGCGAGCGCGAGGGGCGCCCGGTCCAGGTCCCTCGCGAACCGGTCCCCGGCGAGGCCGTGGACGTGCCCGAGCCATGACCGACGACGCCTCCACGCCGCGCGAGACACGAGCCGCCCGCGACGAGGTCCCGGACATGACCCGGGAGCGCGCACGGTCCGAACGCCGCGACCTCGACAAGGAGCGCGGCGAGCCGCTGGCGGGCGGGGCCGCCCGCGGCGGCCCCCGGGCGCTCCGGACGCCGAGCCGGCCGGTGCCGGAGTGGACGAGCCGGCCCCGGATCCTGGTCACCAACGACGACGGCGTCGAGTCGCGTGGTCTGCTGGCCCTCAAGCAGGCGCTCGACCCGATGGGTGACGTGACGGTCGTGGCGCCCGACACCAACCAGAGCGCGGTCGGCCATCAGAAGACGCTCATGCGGCCGCTGCGCGTGCGCGAGCGCGTGCTGGCCGACGGGTCGCCGGCCTATTCCGTCGATGGCTCCCCGACCGACGCCGTGAGCCTTGCCTTCCTCGGCTATTTCGGCCATGGCTTCGACCTCGTCGCGTCGGGCATCAATTACGGCGCCAACCTCGGGGACGACATCACCTATTCCGGCACGGTCAGTGCAGCGATGGAGGCCGTCATCAACAGCTGCCCGGCCTTTGCGATCTCGCAGGAGTACTACGAGCATCCCGACTTCGCGCTCGCCGGCCTGGCCGCCACCGTGGTCGCCCGGAACATCCTGGCCGAGGGCCTGAGCCGTGGCGAGCTCGTCAACGTCAACGTCCCGGCGGTCACCCTCGCCGAGTGCCAAGGGGTGGAAGTGACGCGACTCGGGCGCCGGGTCTACAGCGATCAGCTGGTCGAGCGGCTCGATCCGCGGGGCATCCCCTACTTCTGGATCGGCGGTCCGCCGCCGTCCGGCCTGGCCGTCCCCGGCACCGACTTCCACGCCGTCGTGAACCGACGGATCGCGGTCACGCCCATCCACCTCGACCTGACCGGCCGCCGGCTGCTGCGCCGCCTCAAGACCTGGACGTGGGACCTCCCGGAACCGGGGGACGATCCGGATCCGGAGGGCTAGGCCCGGCACACGAGTACGATGGGCGACCATCGCACGTCGGAGCAACAAGGGGACACCGTGGACGACCTCTCCAAGCTCGCCGAGGGCCTCGGTGCCGCGGGGGCCGAGACCGGCCCGAGTGGCGGGACCGCAGCGGCGCTGCCGGGTCTCGCCAGCGCAGTGCAGTCCACAGGCGGCATCGACGGTCTGCTCGAGCGGCTTCGTCAGGGTGGCCTCCAGGACGAGGTCGACTCGTGGGTCTCGACCGGACAGAACCAGCCGGTCGATCCACAACGGCTCGGGGAAGCCCTCGGGCCGGACACCGTCCAGCGCATGTCCTCGAGCAGTGGCCTCGACATCGCTGCGCTCCTGCCGATGCTCGCCGCATTCCTGCCCCAGATCATCGACATGCTCACCCCGCACGGCTCCGTGCCGGATGGGGGCCTCGACCACTCGGTCGGCAGCGGCCTCCCCGATCTCGGCGGGATCCTCGGTGGATTGCTGGGTGGCGCGATGGCCTCCGGGGGCGGATCGAGCGGCACGACCGCGACCGGCATGCCCGACATCGGCGGCATGCTCGGTGGCACGCCGGACGACGACAAGGGTCGCTGACCGCTCCTCGTCGGATGTCCATGCCGGTCGCTGACCGGCGTCGGCATGAAGCGCGCGCGAGCCGGGCCATCATGCCGCGATGCAGCGCTCCACCCTCGCCGCGACACGCCTGATCGGGTTCCTCGAGACGGAACCCGTCGTCTGGCTGTCGACGGTCGGGCAGGACGGGGCGCCGCACCTCGTGCCGACGTGGTTCGCTTGGGACGGCGAGGCGATCGTCATCCGCTCGAAGCCTGGCGCGGTCAAGGTCCGCAACCTGCTTGCCGACCCGCGGGCGATGCTCGCCCTCGGCGACGCGCTCGACGACTTCGATGTCGGCTTGCTGACCGCCCGCGCCGAGTTCCCCGACGGCCCGGACGAGCTCGATCCCGCGTTCCTGGCGAAGTACCGCGACAAGATCGCCGACCTGGGTCTTACTCCGCTGCAGTTCGCCAGGACGTATTCGCGAGAGGTCCGGCTGGTCCCGGACCGGGCGCTCGGGTGGCGCGGCCGATCCCGACCCGACAGCGTCATCGCGGCAGCTCGCCGACTTGCCAAGGTCGTGCGAGGCTCGCTGTCCGAGCCGATCTCGCCGGCCGCCGGCAAGAGCGACGGCGAACCGCTCGCTCGGCCTGCACGCGTCCTTCCGGCGGGCGCGTGACTCGATGACCGTGGCCACGCGCCAGGCGGACGCCGTCTTGTTCGTCCTCCTGGCGATGCTCTGGGGCTCCAGCTATCTCGTCATCCGGCTGGCTGGCACCGAACTCGACCCACTGAGCCTGGTGGCGCTGCGGTTGGTGGTCGGCACCATCGCCCTGGGCGTCGCGGTCGGCGTCGTGCGGCCAGGACTGCCACCGCGCGGTGCCTGGCGACACCTCGTCGTCGTCGGTGCGCTGGGGATCGCCATCCCGTTCAGCCTCATCACCTGGAGCGAGCGGTCGGTCGACTCCGGGCTGGCGTCGATCATCATCGGGGCGACCCCGCTGCTGTCCGCGTTGATGGTCGCCAGGTCATCGATCGGGGAGGGTGTCGGGATCGGGCGTCTGCTCGGCCTCGGTCTCGGGTTCCTGGGCGTCGTCCTCGTCGCGAGTGGCGGGATCCGCGATGGCGGCGACCCGCACGCCCTGGCCGGACTGGGCCTCGCGGCCGTGTCGTACGCGGCCAACGCCGCCTATACACGCCGCCACCTCGGCGGCGTGGCGCCCGTGACCGCGGCGTTCGGCCAGGCTGTGGCCGCGCTGATCATCGTCGGCGGCCTGGCGCTCGTGCTTGATGCACCCGTCCCTGTGGTGCCCTCGCCGGCCGTGCTCGGTGCCGCGCTGTGGCTCGGCGTCCTCCCATCGGCGCTCGCGCCGCTCATCTACTTCCGGCTGATCACCCGATGGGGAGTGACCCGGACCATGATGGTCAACTACCTGTCGCCGGTGGTCGGAGTCGGAGCGGGCGTCATGGTCGCCGGCGAAGTGCCGGGATCCATGGTGCTGGCGGGTGGCGCCGCCGTGATCCTCGGCCTCGGGCTCGCGAACGCCGGCTCCAGCCTGGCGGCCATGCGCCGATCGGTGGTGCGTCCGGTCACCACTGCTGCCGGGGCCTGACCGTGACCGCGCCAGACCGCCACTAGCCGTAACGGACCACCCGCCACTATCATCGCCCACGCAATCATCGGTTCGACCAGGGGGATCCACGGGGATATGTCCAACGTGCGCGGGCGCTCGCGCCCAGGTTCGGCTCGGCGCATCGCGCTGCTCAGCGCGATCATGCTGCTCACGGCGCTGCCACCGAGCGTCGCGCGGGCAGCGACGATCGGCTACCGGGACTTCTCCTACGGAGCCCCCGGCGTGTCGGCGCCGACCGGCGAGAAGCCGCAGAGCAAGCTGTGGTACGCCGACGGATCGTGGTGGGGCGCCCTGTTCTCACGCACCGCGGACGCGTTCACCGTGCACGAGCTGACGTGGGCGACGCAGACCTGGCGCGACACGGGCGTCGTGCTGGAACCGCGCAACAACATGTATCTCGACGTCCTGTGGGATGGCTCGCGCCTGTACGTCAGCAGCGCCGGCATCAGCACCTCCAGCGCCGATTCCCTCCAGGTCCGACGTCTGAGCTACTCGAGCTCCACCCGCACCTACTCACTCGATGCGGGATTCCCGGTGACCGTCGAGACCGGCGGCATGGAAGCGGCGGTGATGGACAAGGACACCTCGGGCGTGGTCTGGGTGACCTGGACGCGCGGGAACAGCGTCTACCTGGCGCACACGACGACGAGCGACACGTCGTGGACCACGCCGTTCGTGATCCCGGTCGCCGGGTCGGCCACGCTGACCCCGGATGACATCTCCTCGGTCGTGGCCTACGACGGGAAGATCGGCGTGATGTGGAGCAACCAGACCGACTGGACCATGTACTTCGCGTACCACGTCGACGGCGATCCGGACGGGTCGTGGACCGTCGACAACGCCATCCAGGCGCCGGAATACGCCGACGACCACATGAATCTCAAATCGTTGCAGGCCGACCCATCGGGACGACTATTCGCGGTGACCAAGACGTCCCTGAATGCCGCCTCGGCGCCGCTCATCCTGGTCCTGGTCCACGATCGCTCGGGGGGCTGGCAGCGGCGCACCTTCGGTACGGTGGCCGACAATCACACCCGGGCCATGCTGCTCATCGACTCGGAGCATGGCCAGCTGTACGTGTTCGCCGCGTCACCGTGCTGCAGCGGCGGGACGATCTACTACAAGACCGCTCCCCTGGCCAACAACATCAACTTTCCCACCGGCCTCGGTACGCCGTTCATCCAGAGCGATCTCGACCCGAAGATCAACAACATCAGTTCGACCAAGCAGACCCTGACCAGTCAGACCGGGCTCGTGGCCATCGCCGGCGACGATTCGACCAAGATGTACCTGCACAACGCGTTCACGTTGCAGGGCGCCACCGACACCACGCCGCCCGACACGTCGATCACGGCCGCGCCGGCCGATGGCTCGCCCGCCGGCGCCGCGTCCTTCTCGTTCACCTCGACCGAGCCCGGCTCCACCTTCCAGTGCAAGCTCGACACGGCCGCCTACGCCGGCTGCACCTCGCCGACCTCGTATCCATCTGTCGCTGCCGGGTCGCACACGTTCAACGTGCGGGCCACCGATCCGGCCGGGAACGTGGACCAGTCCCCCGCCAGCCACACGTGGACCGTCGCGCCGGCCGGGACGTCCGGCACGACCACGCTGGGTGCCGCCGCCGACACGTGGATCGACGAGGCCAGCCCGAACGCGGTCCACGGCTCCGATATCAACCTCAATGCCGATGGCGGCACCGGAATCCAGCGCGAGGCGCTGCTGCGTTTCGACGCGAGCGCGATCGCCGGCACGGTCACCTCGGCGCACCTTCGGCTGTATGTCACCAACGGCACCGGCAACGGGCCGGCGGTCGTCCCGACGGCGACCTCCTGGAGCGAGAGCGCCGTCACCTGGGCGACGCAACCCGCTGCGAACGGCGGCGCCGTGGCCGACGCGACCACGATGGCCCTTGGCGCCTACTTCGACTACGACGTGACCTCTGCGGTGATCGCCGGCCAACCGGTGAGCCTCTCGCTCGTCCCGCAATCGACCGACGGGCTGGTCGTCGACTCGCGCGAAGGCGCCCACCCGCCGGAGCTCATCGTCGATTGGTCGGGCGGCAGCAGTGGCGACCTCACCCCACCCCAGACGACGATCGACAGCGGACCGAGCGGCACCACGACCGCCACGACCGCCTCGTTCACCTTCTCGGCGAACGAGCCGTCGATCTTCGCCTGCAGCCTCGACGGCGCCGCCTTCGGCGCCTGCACGTCGCCGAAGAGCTATTCGGGGTTGGCCGGCGGCAGCCATACGTTCGCCGTGCGCGCGACCGACAACGCCGGGAACGTCGATACCACCCCGGCCAGCCAGTCCTGGACCATCGACACGGCCGTGCCAGACACGACGATCACCGCCGGACCCTCTGGCCTGACCAACCAGACGACGGCCTCGTTCAGCTTCAGCGCAACGGAGCCCTCGACCTTCGAGTGCCAGCTCGACGCCGGGTCATGGACCGAGTGCACGTCGCCCCGCGCCGTCACCGCCCTGACCGACGGCAGCCACACCTTCGCGGTGCGAGCCACCGACGTGGACCTCAACACCGATCCCAGCCCGGCGACCCGGACCTGGTCGGTCGATGCGACCGCGCCGACGATCACCGGCCGTTCCCCCGCGGATGGGGCGACCGGCGTGGGCACGACGAGCCAGCTGACGGCGACCTTCTCCGAGGCGGTCGACGCGGCGAGCATCACGTCCGCGACCTTCGCCCTGACGCCCGCCGGCGGCAGCGCCGTCGCAGCGACCGTCAGCCGGCCGACGACCACGACCGCCCTGCTGGTTCCGTCGGCCGCGCTGGCCTACGGCACGACGTACACCGCCGCGGTCAGCGGGATCCGCGACCTCGCCGGCAACCCGGTGAGTGACTCGTGGACGTTCACCACCGCCGCGGCGCCGACGAGTGCCACGTTCGTTCCGACCGCAGACACCTACGTCGACGAGAAGCACCCGACCCAGAACAAGGGCACCGCGACCTCGATCTACACGCTGGGGACCGCCGGTTCGCGCCAACAGGGCCTGCTCCGGTTCAGCGTCTCGGGACTTCCGGCGCCGGTGACGCGGGCCACGCTCCGGCTGTGGGTCACCAACGGCAGTGCGGACGGCCCGGACCTCTACAGCCTGACCGGACCGTGGACCGAGACCGGGGTCAAGTGGCCGTCCCGGCCGACATTCGGGACGACCGCGATCGCGACGACCGGTTCGATGCCGCTCGGCCGATGGGTCGAGTACGACGTGACCGCCCAGGTCAACGGCAACGGCACGGTCGAGTTCGGGCTCAGCCAGACCTCGGGCGATGCGTCCAGGTTCGATTCGCGTGAAGGCATCAACAAGCCGCAGCTCGTCGTCGACTGGAGCTGAGCTCAGCGCAGCGTGCGGCGGGCGTAGGCCTCCAGCCGATCGAGGGCGACCGGCAGATCCGTCCGGCCGAACCCCATCCGGAAGTGGTTGCCGCCGATCCCGAACTGGGAGCCTGGTAGCAGCAACACCCCTTCGGCTTCGACGAGTCCGGTCGCCCAATCGTCGATCGACACGCCCGGGACCGTCAGCCGAGGGAACCCGATCGATCCGCCCCGCGGGCGGATCCAGCTGAACCGGTCCGCCCACTCGGCGAAGAAGGCGTCCAGGCGCTCCAGGTTGCCCGCCACGATCCCTCGCGACCGGGCGATGACCGCGTCGCGCGCGCGCAGGCCGATCAGGGCCAGGATCTCGGACGGAGCCGGTGAGCAGATCGTCGTGTAGTCCTTGAACGCGGCGCATCGGGCGAGCAGATCGCGGTCGCGGGTGGCCAGCCATCCGATCCGAAGGCCGGCCATCGCGAAGGTCTTCGACATGACGCCCAGCGAGATACCCCGCGTCGTCGCGTCGACCCCCGCGGCCAACCGATCCCCCTCGTCGAACTCCAGGAAGCGGTACACCTCGTCGACGAGCAGATGCGCCCCGGACGTCTCGGCGATGCGGACCAGCCCATCGACCGTCGAGGGACCCGGCAGCATGCCGGTCGGGTTGTGCGGCGCGTTGACCACGATCAGCTTCGTCGCCGGCGTGACCTGTCGCTCCAGCAGGTCGAGATCGATGGCCCAGCCGGCAGCCTCGCGCAGCTCGTGGAGCGTGACGTCCGCCCCGGTCGCCCGGGCGACCTCATAGAGGCTCTGGTAGCCCGGCCACGTCACGACGGCATGGTCGCCCGGCCCGAGCAGCACGTTGGCCAGGCAGAAGATCGCCTCCTCCGCGCCCGCGAAGACCAGGACGTCGTCGGCCTCCGATCGGTCGTAGAGCGTCGCGATCTCGGCGCGCAACAGCGGATGGCCGGTCGACTCGGTGTACCCGAGTCGCAGCCCATCCCACATCGCCCGCGTCTCGCGATCCGCCAGGGCCAGCACCTCGCCCATCGGATAGCCCTCGACGTCGGACGCACACAACAGGTGCTCGACGGCGAACTCCCAGCGGGCGAAGAAGCGCTCGAGGGCAAAGTCGGCGATCCGCATGGCCGCATCATCGCCCACGGAGCGCAGGCCCGGGCCCTTCCGGTGCCGCCGCCTATGCTGGCGGGGTGTCGCAGCAGACGATCGTCGTGGCCGGCTCGCCGACGGCGCTCGGCGGCCATTTCGCCGGCATGGAACGATCGCCGTCCGAACTCCGTCGGCGTGGGATCCTGCCGCGGCTGGCCGCCCGTCAGGGCCTCTCGGGCGTGACCTGGTTGGACCATGGCGACGCCGCGAACGATCCGGGCTGGGTCGCCGACCCGGATCCGCGCGCGAAGAACCGTCGCCGCATCGTCGACTACCTCGGGCGGCTTGCGGGCCACGTCCAGACCGGCCTGGTCCAGGCCGGACCCGACGCCCGCCTCGTGGTCCTCGGCGGCGACTGCACGAGCCACGCTGGGGCGCTGGCCGGCCTCCGCCGTGCCAGACCGGGTATCCGCCTCGGGCTGGCCTGGTTCGATGCACATGGCGACTTCAATACGCCAGATACCACCCCGTCCGGCAACGTCTGGGGGATGCCCCTGGCGATGGCCTGCGGACGCGGTGACGCGGACCTCGTGGAAGCCGCGGAGGGCCCCACGGTCGATCTGGCCGACGTCGCCCTGCTCGGCGGACAGGTCCTCGACGAGACCGAGTCGCGGATGCTCGCCGCCAGCCCGGTGGCGGTGTTCGGTCCGGGCATGCTCGCCGAGGCGTCGGGCCAGGCCGCCGTGGCCGCCTGGAGTGCGACCGTCAGCCGGCGGATCGACGCCTGGTACGTCGCCGTCGATCTCGACGCGCTTGATGGGTCGGACGGCTGGGCGGTCGCCATGCCGGAGCCCGACGGGCTGGCGCTCGACACCGTCAACACGCTCATCCGCTCGATCGCGACGAGCGGCGCACCGGTCATCGGGTTCGGGGCGACCGCGGCGCTGTTCGACGGCGCCCGCGATGAGGCCGCCACGGTCGATGCGATCGCGATCCTCGCCGAGGCGGCGCTCGCCGACGCGTCGTCGACGGCTGGCCTCGCCGATCCGACGGCGGGGATCAGTCGAGCCTGATCAGCCCCGCCGTGATCGAGGCGAAGGTCGTTGCGTCGAGGCCGCTGCCGATCGCCAGCCAGCTCTCGCGCTCGCCGCGAGCCACCACGACCGCGACCCGCCCGTCGTCGAGCTGGACGAGGGTCCCCGGCAGATCGCCGAAGGTCACGTCGCCCGATTCGGTCCCGGGCGGGACGCAGCCGTTCGCGTCGGAGCAGAACGCGCCCTCATGGAGTTCGATCCGGGCGTCGTTGGGCCCCTTGTAGGAGATGTCCATGTGGCCGCCGCCGGCGAGTCGATAGCTGCCCGTGATGACCGACCATCGACCGGTCATCGAGGGGCAGTAGACCGGCCAGTCCACGGCCGCGGCCACCGATGCATAGAAGTCGCGATTGTCCTGGGTGCCGGTGCAGCTGGCCACGGAGCCGGCGCCGGCTGACGATGACGGCGCCACCTCCGAGGGGGTCGGCGACGGAAGCGACGACGCCGCGACCTCGGTCGGCGTCGGCGCCGCGGACGAGCTCGACGTCGCCGGCGTCGAGGGCGAGACCGACGGTGAGACGGTCGACGGCGTCGCGGTCGGCGTGACGGACCCCGCCGGTGACGACGGCCCCTCGCCGATGCAGCCGACCACCAGCAGGGCGGCGATCAGCAGCGACAGGCACAAGGTCATGCAGCGAGCCGGCCGCACCACTGGCGGCCGACCCCATCGGGGACGGGGCACGGCGGGAGGGTAGCACGGCCGGGTCCCGGGACCGCGGCGCCGCCAGGTCCGGCGTCGCCCCTCAGGACGCGAGGCGGACCAGCGCGGGGTCCACCCCGAACACGGACCGGATCCGCGCGGGGGTCAGCACGTCCCTGGGCGGACCGTCGCCGATGACCCGGCCGTGATCGAGCAGGACGAGGCGAGGAAAGAAATGGGCGGCGAGGCCGAGGTCGTGCAGCACCGCCAGGATCGTCGTGCCGTCGCCCTCGTTCAATCCGACCAACAGGTCCATGGCCGCGACCTGGTGGCGAAGGTCGAGGTGGACCGTCGGCTCGTCGAGCAGAAGGATGGGCGTCGCCTGGGCGACCGCCATCGCGATCAGCACCAGCTGCCGCTCGCCCAGGGACAGCTCCCGGGCATCGCGTCCGACGAGCGCCTCGACGCCGACGCGCGCGATGGCCGCATCGACCGCGGCGCGATCGGCCGGTCCTGCGCCACGGAACGGGTGCTCGTGCGGGATCCGGCCGAGCGCCACGACCTCCTCCACGCGGGCCGCGAACGGGAGGGCGGCCGCCTGCGGGACCACGCCGAGTCGTCGCGCGACGGCCAACCGGTCGAGCGATCCGACGCCCGTGCCGAACAGCTCGACCGTCCCGGCCGTGGGGGCGAGCGTGCCGGCCACGAGGCGCAGCAGGGTCGACTTTCCTGCGCCATTACCGCCGATCAGGGCGACCCGCTCGCCCGGGTCGATGCGCAGGTCGATGCCGGCCAATGCCTGCCGATCGTGATACCGCACGTCGACCCCGATCAGCTCGATCGCCGTTGCCCCGCCCGCGCTCCCCTGCCCGCTCACAACTCGTAGCCCGCCCGCACGCGGCGCAGGAGGGCCAGGAAGAACGGCGCACCGATGACCGCGGTGACGACCCCGACCGGGATCTCCCCGAGCAGACGCGCGGCAAGGTCGGCGAACGCCAGCAACGCCGCGCCGCCGAGCGCCGAGAGCGGCAGCAGGCTCCTGGCCGACGGCCCGACCAGGAGCCGGACGACGTGGGGGACGACCAGCCCGACGAACCCGATCAACCCACTCACGGCCACCGCCGCGGCCGTGATCAGCGATGCCAGTGCCAGCAGGATGGCCCGCTCCCGGCGGACGTCGATGCCGAGATGGGCCGCCGTCTCCTCGCCGAGCAGCAGCCCATCGAGCGAGCGGGCCCGGAGCGAGATGGCCACCGAGCCGAACCCGATCAGCGGCGCGGCTGCCGCCAGTCTCGACCACGACGAGCCGTCGAACCCGCCGAGCAGGTACGAGAAGATCTGGCCGAGCGCGGCCCCCGACAGGTACATCGCCATGGCCAGGCCGGCCGCCAGCAACGACCCCACCGCATAGCCGGTCAGCAGGAGGCTCGTCAGGGGCGCGAGTCCGCCGGTCCGCGACAACCGGTACACGGTGTACACGGCGACGAGGGCACCGGCGAAGGCCAGTGCGTGCAGCAGGCCGAACTGGAAGATCACGACCCGGATCGGGACGATGACGGCGATCGCCGCGCCGAGGGCCGCCCCGGACGCGGTACCGAGCACGTACGGATCGGCCAGCGGGTTCCGGAGCAGGCCCTGGAAGGTCGTGCCCGCGACCGCGAGCCCCACCCCGACAGACATCGCCGTGAGGACCCGTGGCAGGCGCAGCTCCATCACGATGGTCTCCGTGCTCGGTGCCCACGTCGGAGCGACATCGAGGCCGAGCAACCGGTGGGCCAGGATCGCGATCGTGTCGCCCGGGGCGATCGAGACCGACCCGAGGCCGACCCCAAGCACCAGCGCCACGGCGAGCGCCGCCAGGCCGACCGCCAGGAGGACGATCGGCCGGGCGCGCCGGGCCAGGTGCGCCGCGTCGACGGGGCGGACCGGAGCGATCGGCTCGGACCGGCTGGCCATCGCGCTCGTCTACGACGCCGACGCGGCCGGCGAGGCCGGCACGGCCGGGGCCGTGGTCGGCTCTGGCGAGGGGATGGTGGCCTCGGGATGGATGGCTCGAGCCAGCTCCCGCAGACCGTCCACCAGGCGGGGGCCTGGACGCGTGATGATCAGGTCGTTCACGCCCCGGATCGCCGAGCTCTTGACCGCCGACATCACCTCCCACCCGGGACGCGCCTTGACCGCATCTGGCGTGACGCCATACGCCGCGTCCCCGAGCAGGATGATCTGGGGATCGGCCGCGATCACCTTTTCGAGGGGGATCGAGAAGTCGGTCGGGCTGTCCGTGGTGATCGGCTTGCCGCCGGCGAGGGTGATCATCTCCTCGTAGACCGAGTCCTTCGCCGCGGTGTACAGGCCGTTCGTGGCGTCGAGTTCGTAGAAGACCCGCGGCCGGTCCAGCAGATGGGTCGCCGCGGCGACCTCCTGGAAACCGGCTTCCATCGAGGCGGTGAGGGCGGTCGCGGCGTCCGAGGCGCCGACCGCTCGCCCGATGAGCTCGATGTCCTTGAGCACCCCGTCGAGGTTGCGGGCGTAGACCACCAGGACCGGGACGTGCAGATCGCGCAACTGGCGGATCGCTGCCGGGTCATTGAACGAGTTGCCCCCCGCGATCACGAGATCGGCCCCGAGACCGACGATCTTCTCGACGTCGACCGCGGTGTAGCTGGCCACGTGGGGCAGGCCCAGCGCCTCGGGTGGGTAGTCGTCGAAGTCGGTCGTGGCCGCCACCCGGGCGCCGGCTCCGAGCTTGAACAGGATCTCGGTGGTGGCCGGCGTGAGCGACACGATGGTCTGCGGCTGCGCGGTCAATGTGACTCCCGCGCCGTCGTCGTCGGTCAGATCCACCGGAAAGGCGGCGAGCGGCGTCGGGGTGGGGCTGGGTGCCAGCGTGGCGGCGGCCGTCGGCGCCGGCGTGGGCGTGGGTGCTTGGCCGGCCGGTGTCGAGCACCCGACCACGATGGGCAGGACGAGCGCGATGGCCAGCGCCAGGCGCGAGCGACGGGAACGAGCGGACATGGGTGACTCCGGTACGGAAGGGCCGGAGGGCGGCGCGCAGGCGCGCGACCCTCGCGTCGAACGGGGATCGACGGAGGGTCAGGTGGTGGTGAGCACGGTCCTGCCTACCTTTCTCTCGAAGGTTCGAGCATGCACCGTGGGGTCGGCGACCGGACTGCCGCACGAAGCGGTTCACCGTAGCGGGACTGTGCCGGAATCTCACCGGCTTCGCGACCACGCGGCGTTCGACGATGACGTCGCCGGCGAGCATACACCGGCGCCGGTGCTTTCAGAGAACCGCCAGGAGAGGTCCAGTCAGTACCTTGCCCACCTCGCCCTCCTCCCGCCAGGAACCCAGCCCGCCGGAGGAGGTCCGCGACATGGTGGAGTCTCGATGGTTCCGACGGGTCGGGCCGGGGATCGCGGCGATCGGAGCGATGGGCTTCATCGCTTCGTCCGTCGCGGGAGCACCCCAGGCATCCACGACCGATCTGGTCGCCTGCGTCGGGACCCTCCGGACCGGCGCGGACGCCGGCGCGTGGTTCCGCCTCGACCCGATCATCCGCGCCGGCGTGCTCACGGGACAACGACTCGAGGTCGGTCGGGTGGACCGGGACCGACATGATCGACTGGATCTCGACGCGGAGTCCTTCGCTGCCGGCCCATTCGGCGGCTCCGTGCTCATCGCGACCGACGATGGTCGGGTGTCCCGACTCGCTCGGATCGATCCCGCCATCCCGTGCCGTCGAGACATCGCGCTCGAGTCGGCTGTGATCCGTGCCGCGACGATCAGCCCGGACGGCCGGTCGGTCGTCGAGGCGCGAGTGGATCGCGTGACGCGGGCGGACCTTGGCGTATGGCGCCGACCATCGGAGCCCGGCGGTGCCGCGCCGGTACGGATCCTGGCACCGATCGACCACGACCCGCGGTTCGGACCGACCTGGCTGACGGATCTTGCCTGGACCGACGACGGGCGGCTCGTCGTCGGTTCGTGCGGAGCCGTCGCCTGCCGATCCCGTGTGCTCGATCCATCGAGCGGGGAGATCCGCTCGGTCGTCGATCCGGGCCTCGGATGGCTCATCGGCGTCGCCCGTGGCCGGCTCGTGAGCCACGCGGCGTGCCGAGGACTGCCCTGCCCGATCCGCGCGACGGACCTGGTCTCGGGTGCGACCGTCGAGATCGCCGCCAGCGCCGGGGCCGCGGTCCTCGCGGTGGCGTCCGACGGTACTCCGTTGGTCGTCGCCGAGGCGTCGCCGGACGACCCCTCGCTCGACGTCATCGACCTCGCTGGTCGCGTCGTCGCCCACGTCGCCACCGGCGAGTCGACGAGCCGGCTGATCGTCGGGCCGACGTGGTCGGGGTCGGCGGTCGAACACGCCACCGATCGGATCGCCCTCGCCCCGGGCGGCCGGATGCCGGCCCAAGGGCAACCGAATCTTGGGTTCCGCCGCATCCCCGACGGCGCGGCCGTCCCGTACCAGGAGGCAGCGCGATGAGCGCACCCAGATCGACGAGGGTACGCCGGGTGGTCATGGCCAGCCTGATCGGTCTCGCACTGGCCGGGGCCGCCGGCCCGGTGGCGGCCCATGGCCCGGACCCGCTGGTCGGCGGGGGGTTGTGGGTCCAGGATCAGACGGTGCGTTTCCGCTGGCGGTCCGGCGCCGAGCCGCCGACGGCGATCAAGACCGCCATCCGGGAGGCGGCCGACGACAGCAACGCGTACAAGTCGTCGCGGGCGGCCACGTTCGCGTACGACAGCGCCGGGCCGAGTCTGATCGGCTACGGCACCGGGACGTGCGGCGTCAACGGCATCGGTTGCTTCACCCGGAGCGCTCCGGACAGCTTCACCATGTGGCTGCGCGAGCACGGCCGGGTCTACGACTGGGGCGTGCTGCGGTGGTGCCAGATGCAGTCGACCCCGACCAACGGCTGCTACGACGCCGAGACGATAACCCTCGACGAGTTCGGGCACGTGGAGGTGCTGGGCCACCACGTCAACTACGCCGACGACCGCGATTACACCGACGCGGTCGTCCAGACCTACTCACGGACCCGGCCGTCGACCGGGTATGACATGCACCGCTACGGGTCCTGCGACGTCGCCACGCTCCAGATGCAGTACGACGTCTCGCTCGCGTCATCGCCCCTGTCGTCGTGCCTCGATATGGCGACCACGCTGACGATCGGCGTCAACGACGCCCAGTTGCGCTACGCGGAGACCGCCACATTCACCAGCGTGCTGCGGGTCGCGTCGGACAGCTCCTACGTGAAGCTCAGCGGCAACGCGCTCTCGACCCGCACGGTCCGGCTGCAACGACGTCCGCTCGGTTCGACCACCTGGACGACCCTCGCGACGATGACCCCGACGACGCCGACCGGCAGCTATGTGGCCGCCGTGCGGCTCTACGCGACCGCCGACTTCCGCGCCGTCTTCAGCGCATCATCGACCGAGGGCCTGCGAGGCGATACGAGTCCCATCATCCGGGTCACCGTGCAGCCGTGCACCTACGACTGCCCGCTCCCGTACGCGCAGCCATGAGGCCCGTCCGGTTCGTCCTGGCGGCGTGGTTGGCCGTGATCGTCGGTGGCTGCATCGGGGGGACCGCGCGTCCGTCCTCGAGCATCGCTCCGCCGAGTCGATCGGCGGTCTCGTCGCCGGTGCCATCGCCGTCACGGCCGCCGTCCGACCCTGCGGCCACATCGGTCGCCGCACAGCCATCCCTCGAGCCCGCTGACCGTCCACCGCGGGCCGACCTCATGGCCGAGGGCGGCGACCCCATCGAAGGCCAGCTCGGCACCTACCTGTGGGGATCGGGAGGCTCGGATAGCCCGTGGCTGCCCGGCGCCCGCATCGCCGTCGGCCCGGGCGAGCCGCTCTCGGTCTCGGTCGCCGCGGATCGGCCCGCGGTCTCGTGGTCGGCGCGGTTCGTCCCCGCCAACGCCGACGGACCGGCCGGCGCGGCGGCGCTGGGCTCGGGTCAGGGCAGGCCCGGATTCATGGCACCGGATCCCGGCACGTGGACCGTCGAGGTCCACCTGGTCTTCGATGCAGGCGAGGCCAGCTACTTCTGGCGGCTGGAGGTGGATTGACCGGGCCGAGGACCCCGCGAATGACCTACGTCGAAACGGGCTCGCTCGCGGAGAAGATGGACACCTGAGCGTCCTCGGGGAGCATCACGCCGAACACCTTCTGCAGGGTCAGCAGGTGGACGCACGACCCCCAACTCTCGAAGTAGTGGCAGGTGCAACGCCACTGACCGGCATCGAGGGCGACATGGTGCGTGTCGTTGTCGCCGCGAAAGGTGAGCGAGAGGCGATCGATGGTCATCCGATCGAGCTCTCGCGCATAGCGATTCGCCTTCTCGACCTTGCCGATCAGGGAGCTGTGCATCGTGCCGTTACCTCCGTCGCCCGAGGGGCGTTCACGGGGCCGCCGTCCGGTCATGCACCTTCGACCGGTGAGGGCGGTCGCGTCCCAGAAGCCTACACCCGGTGCCCGTCCGGGTCACCCCCGAATCGTCCCGCCGTCAGGGCGCGTTCGTCCCCTCGCGACCGTAGTCGTCCGATAACCGGATCACGTCGTCGAGCTCGGGCGTCGACACCTCGAAGAGCTCGCACCGCTCGATGGCCTCATAGCGATGGATCCGACCGGTCGGCACGTGGCGATGGTCGCCCGGGCCGAGCTCCTCGATCCGCACCTCTCCATCGGCACCTTCGAGGTAGAGCCGCAGCCGGCCGGCTGCCACGAGGATCGTCTCGTCCTTGATCTCGTGACGCTGCAATGACAGCCGCTTGCCCGCTTCGATCACCAGGATCTTGCCGACATAGCGGTCGGTGTGGGCCCAGATCAGCTCGTGCCCCCAGGGCTTGTCGACGCGTCGGCCTGTCGTCATCTCGTCCCCCGTGGTCCCGGCGGTCACGATCCGCGCACCAGGCGCTCACCGGCGGCCAGCATGGCGTCGCGTGCCTCGGCCGACGTCGCCTCGGTGTAGACCCGGACCAGCGGTTCCGTCCCGGATGCCCGGATCAGCAACCACGACCCGTCGTCCAGGAAGAACTTGAACCCGTCGCCGGTATCGAGGGCGACCGTCCGCTCGACCCGCTCGCCGCCGAGCTGGTCGGGGCCCTGGCCGGCTAGGTCGACCAGGAGTCGGCGTTTTACCTCCGGATACGCGGCCCGCTCGACGTGGACGTCGATGCGGCGGTAGAACGAGGGACCGGCGATCTCGTGGAAATGCGCGAGGGCCTGTGATACCGGCCAGCGGCCCGCGGCCTTCTCGCGCAGGAACAGGTCGAGCAGCAGCAGGTCGGCGTAGATCCCGTCGCGTTCGGGCAGGTGCATGCCGAACCCGAAACCACCCGACTCCTCACCGCCCATCATCGCGCCGGTCTCGATCATCTTCGGGCCGATGTACTTGAACCCGACCGGCGTCTCGTAGGTCGCGATGCCGTAGCGCTCCCCGAGGCGCGCCGCCATCGACGTGTTGTTGACGCTGACCACGACCGGATCGCGCCAGCCGCGGTGCTCGGCCAGGTAGTACATCAGCAACCCCGTGACCTGGAGCTGGTGGATGAACGCGCCACCTTCGTCGGCGGCGCCGGCCCGATCGGCGTCGCCGTCGAGCATCAGGGCCAGATCGAAGCTGCCGTCGGCCATCGACGCGAGGGCGGCATCGATGTTCGGCCGGATCGGTTCCGGGTTCACGCCGCCGAAGTACGGATTGCGCTCGGAATGGATCTCGTGGACCCGGATCGCCCCGCCGCCCAGCAGCCGCGGGAGCCAGCCGGCGCCGACCCCGTAGAGCGGTTCGACGAGGACCGAGATATCGGCCGCCTTGAGCGCATCCAGATCGACCGTCCGGCGGACGAACCGCTCGTAGCCCGGATACGGATCGAACCGCTCGACAAGACCGGCGGCCTCGGCATCGGCGAGCGGGCGGCGCTCGATGTCGTACCCACCGTTGACGGCGAGGCGGGCCTCGATGACGCCGAGGATGTCCGCACCGGCCGCGGCCCCAGTGGGCGCCTTCACCTTGAAGCCGTTGTCGACCCACGGATTGTGGCTGGCGGTGATGACGACGCCGGCCGCCGCACCGCGCTGCACGACCTCGAAGGACGACATCTGGGTCGGTACCGCGGCCGCTGCGAGCGCGACCGGGATGTCATGGGCGAGCAGGACCTCGGCGGCGGCCGCCGCGAAGTGCTCGGATGCGAAGCGCCGGTCGTAGGCGATCACCACGCCTTGGGCCTTCGAACCCTGGGCGCTGACATAGGCGGCGACCCCGTCGGCGCAGCGTCGCACGTTCTGGAAGGTGAATTCGTCGGCGATCCTGGCCCGCCAGCCATCGGTCCCGAAGACGATGGGCGTGCCGACCGATACCCCGGTCGTGGTCACTCAGCCTCCCGCTCGTGCGCACCGCTCGATGAGCGCCTCGACCTTCTCCCGGTCCGGCGCCGCTCCACGCAGGACCGCGATCGGCTGCGCGGCGGTCATGCTACCGCGCTCGGGCGGGGCGATGACACCAAGGCGTCCGTCGACCCGTCGGACGACGAGATCGTCGTCGCCGACCTCGACCGTCTCTCCCGCCTGGACCACCGCTCCCTCACCGCGGGCGTCGTTGGCGCTCAACAGGGCCGTCCACGAGCCCAAGTCGGACCAGCCGACGTCCATCGCGCCCATCACGACCCGTCCGCTCTTGGCCGCACCCTCCATGACGGCATGGTCGATCGACTTCGGCTGCTGGATGGCCTCGTAGGCGGACTGCAGCATCGTCGGGGAGGCGACCATCGGCCGCAGGCTCTGGAGGAGCCCCGTGAAACGGGCGAGGGCGGCGGTGATCGACGAGCGCCGCCAGAGGAAGATGCCGGCGTTCCAGGCCACCCCCGGCTCTTTGAGGAGCATCTCGGCGCGTTCCTGGGTCGGCTTCTCCTCGAATCGGTCGAGCTGGTAGGCGACCAGCCCGTCAACCTCGCGCTTCGACTCGAGCTTCGGGATGAGGTAGCCATACTGCGTCGCCGGGCGCGAGGTCTGGACCCCGAAGGTGACCAGCGGTTCCTCGATCTCGAAGGCGTCCGTAGCGAGGCCCTCGGCCTTCTCAAGCACGGACGTGTACAGACCCTCGGAGTCGTGGGCGATGAACGCGTCGGCCGGGACGACCAACATCACCTCGTCGGCCGGCCGATCGATGGCGATCGTCGCGAGCGCGATGGCCGCGGCGGTGTTGCGACCCATGGGCTCGACGAGGACGTGGGCGTCGGGCAGCTGTTCGCGCACGAAGCGCTCATAGCGGCGGTCGGTGACGACCGTGACGTCGGTCGTGGGCAGCCGGCGAGCGGTCGCCTGCAGGAGGGTCTCGTCACCGGCCAGCGGGAGGAACGGCTTCGGGCGTTCGGGCCGACTCAGCGGGTGGAGTCGCGTCCCCCCACCGCCGGCCATGATGACGGCGTACATGCGCCGCCCATCCTAGCGCCGCCCATCGCGCCATGGCCCGTCGGCGGCGCGGGTCATTGGCCGACGACGACGTATTTGCCCTCCCAGATCACCGAGCGCTGCCACTCGTGATACGGGGTGAAGACCTGTCGGAACTGGTCGACGGTCAGGTAGCGGTAGGGCCACGAATCGCTCCACGTGCCGAGCGGTCCGCTCGTGTACAGACCGAGCAGCGTCCGTTTCGCCGGGTTCACCGGATCGACCGCCATCCGATAGCCCAGGACCACCCAGGCGTGCGTCCCCCACCGGATCGGCACCCCGACCGGATCGCGCGTCCGACCGATGGAGGCCACGATCGCGTTGATCGCGGCCGTCTTGGTGCTGTACGAACGCGCCTGGTAGTTGGCCGTGCTGTGCGAGAAGTAGCGAAGCGACCAGGCCCAGCCCTGCGGGTCGTTGCCCAGGGTCCGGTAGCTGTAGCGGTTGTGCTGCCGGGTCAGCTTGTAGATGTACTTCTGGCGGAGGTACCGCCGATCACTGGTGCCGAGCAGGATGTTGACCATCGACTGCGTCGCCGCCGGCACGCACCAGTAGTCGGTGTACTGGCGGACCATCGCGGTCGAGCGGTAGAGGTTGATCCGCGCGGGGGCGGTCGGGCTCGGGGTCGGGCTAGGCGAGGGCGATGGGCTCGGCGTGGGGCTCGGGGAGGTCGAGGCCGTCGGGGAGGGGTCGGAGCTCGGCGACGTCGTCGGCGAGGGGCTGGGCGTGTGGCTCGCGGCGGTACTCGCCGACGCCTCGGCGATGATCGTCGGTGCGGGCGTCGGAGTAGCGGTCGGAGCGGGGCTGGGGCTCGGGCTCAGCGTCGGGTCGGGGGCCGCGGTCGGATCGGGACTGGCCGTGGCGAGCGGTGTCGAGGTCGGGTCGGGCGGCGGAGTGCCCGGATCGGCCGTGGCGGTCGGCGACGGCGAGGCATCGGCGGCCGTCGCGGGCCACGGGAGGGCGGCCAACACGAACAGCGCGAGCAGCGATGTCACGGCCGCTCGTCGCGGCCCGGTCATCGGTCCCATCCATCCGTCCATATCGGGAGGCTAGCGCACGGCCCCGACCCCGCGGTCATGCTCGATGGTCCGTGGTCGACCGTCAACGATGGTCAGGGTCGGTCGGTGCCGGGATGCACCGCTCGGTCAGAAGCTCGGCGGGGTCATGCAGAAGAGGACCGTGACCGGGTCCGATCCGAGATTCGCGTTCCAGTGCGGCAGGCGTGACGGCAGGGTGATCGAATCGCCGTCACGCAGGACGTAGTGCTCGTCGCCCACCCACAGGTCGAGCACCCCCGCGAGGACGATGGCCACCTCCTCGTCGGAGTCGTGGGTGTACGGCTCGGCGCCGGTCCCGCCGCCCGGCTCGATGGTCGAGAGGATCACCTGGAGACGCCCGGCCATGTTCGCGGTCAGGAACTCGTCGACGGCCTTCAGGCCCGCGTACGCGACCCGTCGGCGAGCCTCGCGGCGCACCACCCGGCCGGTGTCGGCGTCCTCGGCGAACAACTGCGCGATCGACAGATCCAGGGCCCGGGCGATGCGCTGGACGGTCGCGATCGACGGGCTCGTGACATCCCGCTCCACCTGTGACAGGAAGCTCTCGGTCACGGCGGCTCGCTGGGCGATGTCGCGCAGCGTCAGATGACGTGCCTGGCGGAGCGCCCGGATGCGCGGGCCGAGTTGCAGGTCCGTGGTCAACGGTCGCGTCCTCCGCTGCCCGATCCCATGACGGTCGCGCTCGACCTTCTGAAGTATTGGTTCAGGATGCCACGATGCGGACCGTCCGCAAGGGGTCGAAGGTACGAGATTCGCACGCGAATCGCGTTGACGCCGGCAGCGCCCGCCCGTAGGATGCGCAAGCCTGTAGCCTCGCTACAGGTTGGCCGATCGACGCCCGGCAGACCGTCCCGAGGACCGCCGTTGACCGCAACCCCGATGATCGACGCCACCCAGGACGGCTCCCGTGCGAGCGGCGCGGGCGGTCCGGCTCGGTCCGGTGCCCCGGACGTCCAGATCCAGCACGTCACCAAGCGGTTCGACACGGTCACCGCCGTCGACGCCATGGACCTGTCCATCGAGCGCGGCGAGTTCTACTCGCTGCTCGGGCCGTCCGGCTGCGGCAAGACCACGACCCTCCGGATGATCGCCGGATTCGAGCAGCCGACGGAGGGCGAGATCTACCTCGCGGGCCAACCGATCGCCGGCGTGCCGCCGTACCAGCGCAACGTCAACACCGTGTTCCAGCACTACGCCCTCTTCCCGCACATGGACGTGGCCCAGAACGTGGGCTACGGCTTGCGTCAGCGCAAGGTCGAGAAGAAGGAGGAAGCCCGCCGGGTCGCCGAGGCCCTCGAGCTCGTCCGGCTGGGCGGCTACGGCAAGCGCCGCACGTGGGAGATGTCGGGCGGTCAGCAGCAGCGAGTGGCGCTCGCCCGCGCTCTCGTGAATCGGCCGACCGTGCTGCTCCTCGATGAGCCCCTGGGTGCGCTCGACCTGAAGTTGCGCAAGGAGATGCAGCTCGAACTCAAGGCCCTCCAGCGAGAGGTCGGGATCACGTTCGTCTACGTGACCCACGACCAGGAGGAGGCGCTGACGATGAGCGACCAGATCGTGGTCATGCGCGACGGGCTCATCCAGCAGAAGGGCGACCCGACGGTCCTGTACGAGCAACCGGTCAACCGGTTCGTCGCCGACTTCATCGGGACGTCCAACTTCATCGACGCGACGGTCGTGGAGGGTGCGGCCGCGGACGGGCACATCGTCGTCCAGACCGGTCGCGGCCTGACGATGGGCGGCCGGATGACCGATCCGGACGCGCGCCCGAAGGTCGGCGACGCGGTCATCGTCGCGACCCGACCGGAACGGCTGGAAGTGGTCCCGGAAGGTGACGCCGAGACCGCGCGAGCAGGGATGACCCAGATCCCCGGCCGAGTCCAGCAGGGCACCTACCTCGGGGACCAGACGGAATATCGGGTGCAGACAGGAGAGGCCGGCGAACTGATCGTCCGGCACCAGAACGCGGCGGGCGCCGGTGGCGCCCCGGGGGTCGGTCCGGGCGATCCGGTGGTCGTCCGGTGGGAAGAGGAGGCGAACCTCATCCTCGCGGGATGAGGCCGACCAGACCCGGGTCGACCGGGAGGAGGAGCACGACCGTGGTAGACCAGAGCATGGAACAGATGGTCCGGCAGATGCGCCGCGGATTGGAGCGGACGCCGCTGAGTCGGCGCGGCTTCATGTGGGCGAGCGCGATGTCGGCGAGCGCCGCCTTCCTGGCGGCCTGCAGCAGCGGTGGCGGGGCCTCGAGCGCGCCCTCGGCAGCTGCCTCAGAGGCGGCATCGACGGCACCCTCCGAGGCGGCCTCCGTCGAGCCGTCGCAGGCCCTCGAGTCACTCGGGCCAGAGCCTTCGTTCGTCGTGCCCCCGAACATCGAGTCCGAGCTGTTCATGTACAACTGGGGCGACTACGTCGACCCCAACAACATGAAGCTGTTCCAGGATGTCTACGGGGTCAAGAAGTTCACCTACGACGTCTTCTCGAATAACGACGAGATGATGGCCAAGTTCCAGGGCGGCGCGACCGGTCAATGGGACATCTGCTGCCCGACCATGAACTACCTGCCAGCGATGCGGGATCAGGGCTTCCTCTCGAAGCTCGACAAGTCGCTGATCCCGAACCTCAAATACGTCGACGCCGCGTTCAAGGGCAAGTACTGGGATCCCACGGACGAGTACAGCGCTCCGAAGGACTGGGGCACGACCGGGATCACCGTCCGGACCAAGGACGTCAAGGAGCCGGTCACGACCTGGCGCGAGTTCCTCGACCTCATCCCGAAGTACTCCGGGAAGGTGGTCTTCGTCGACTCGGCCGACGACGTCTTCATCGCGCCCCTCAAGGCCAACGGCTATTCCCTGAACTCGGACGTCAAGGAAGAGCTCGACAAGGCTCGCGAGGAGCTGCTGAAGGTCGCCCCGCACCTGCTCGCGCTGGACTCCGACCAGTACAACACCAAGATCGAGACCGAAGAGGCCGTCCTGGGCCTGACCTGGACCGGCGGCATCCTCGAACTCCGGGACAAGCCCAAGACCGCGGACGTGGTGTACACCATCCCGGCCGACGGGACCGTGTTCTGGCTCGATACCTGGGTGGTGCTCGCGGATCCGCCGCACCCGATCGCCGCGAACGCGTGGATCAACTTCATCCACGAACCGCACATCCAGGCGATCGAAACCGAGACGAACCGCTACGCGACGCCCGACAGCGCAGCAAAGCAGTTCATCGATCCCAAGCTCCTGGCCGATCCGGCCCTGTTCGTCGCCGACGATGTCGTGGCCAAGCTGGAGCCGCAGAAGGACAACTCCGGCATCCAGCAGCGCCAGGACATCTGGGCCGAGTTCAAGTCGAAGATCGGCCAGGGCTGACGACCGGACCAGCCCAAGACCGATGACCGCATCGACCGAGGTCGCGCCCGTCCGTCGCGCGCGACCTCGGAGATCGGTCCGTTCCGGATTACTGACCGGTCTGCTCGTCCTGCCGGCAAGCGCCTGGTACCTGATCCTGCTTGTCGCGCCGCTCGTGATCGTGGTCATCATGAGCTTCGGCACGAAATCCAGGTTCGGCGGGTACGACCCCGGGTTCACGCTCGCCAATTACGGCGACGCCCTCGACCCGGACCGGGTCTCGCCGTTCGTGACGAGCATCTCGTTGGCCATCGGTGGCACGGTCCTGTGCCTTCTCGCGGCGCTGCCCATCGCCTACTTCATCGCCACCCGCGGCGGGAGCCGGAAGTCGATGTTGGTCGTCCTGCTCATCGTGCCGTTCTGGACGAGCTTCCTCATCCGGACCTATGCCTGGCTGACGATCCTCGGGCCGGACGGCGTGGGTGGCTTCGTCGGTGGCGTGGTGGGCGACCCGAGCTTCCGGATCCTCGGGACACCGGGTGCCGTCCTCCTCGGGGTCGTCTACGGCTACCTCCCGCTGATGGTGTTCCCCATCTACGTGACGATGGAACGGATGGACCGGACCCTTATCGAAGCGTCCAAGGACCTGGGGGCCGGGCGGTGGGCCACGTTCCGACAGGTCACCCTGCCCATCACGGCGACCGGGCTCATCACCGGCAGCATCCTGGTCTTCATCCCCCTGATGGGCGAGTACGTGATCCCGGCGATCCTCGGGTACGGGCGCGTGTTCCTCATCGGCAACCAGCTCGTGCTGCAATTCCTCGAGTCACGCAACTGGCCGCAGGGGGCGGCCCGGGCCGTCGTGCTGATCGCGATCATGCTGGTCTCGGTCGTGTTCTACCTGTGGTTCGCCAATCGCGGACGGCGCGTTCGCGAGGTCAGCGTGCTGTGACCGCACCCGCGACTCCGATCGCACGCCCCGACCTGCTGACCGGCGCGGACGTCGCGCCGGGACGGGCCCGCCCGCGTCGTCGACCGCTCGACAGCCTCGTCGAAGGATGGCTACGCGGCCACACCTTCCTCGTCTATCTCTTCCTGTACATCCCGATCATCGTCGTGGTGGTGTTCAGCTTCAACGGCACCACCCGACGAGTGACCCAGTGGGACGGCTTCAGCCTGCGCTGGTACGAGAGCGTGCTCCACGACTCCGTCGTGCAGGGCGCGCTGTTCAACAGTTTCCGGGTCGCCATGGCGACGGCCATCATCTCCACCATCGTGGGGACGATGGCGGCCCTCGGTCTATCCCGGGCGCCGCGTTGGTTCCGTGCTCCCTTCGAAGCGCTCACGTTCATCAGCATCATCGTGCCGGAGATCGTCATCGCCCTCGCGACGCTGGTCTTCTACTCGACCTCGTTCGACGGGCTCAACTCGTTCTTCCACATCCGGCTCAAGCTCGGATACGAGACGATCGTCGGTGCCCACGCCCTGTTCAACATCAGCCTGATCCTGCTGCTGGTCCGGGCCCGGTTGTCGGGGATGGATCGTACCCACGTCGAGGCGAGCTTCGACCTGTACGGCACCCCCTGGCGCACCTTCTGGCAGATCACGTTCCCGCAGCTGTTACCGGCGATCGTCGCCGGCTTCCTGCTGTCGTTCACCTTCAGCTTCGACGATTACGTGATCACGTCGTTCGTGTCGGGTGCAGGGTCGACCACCCTGCCCTTGTACATCTTCGGGACCATCAAGAAGGGCGTCACGCCGGCCACCAACGCCGTGGCCGCGATCATGTTGCTGACGACCCTCACGGTCCTGGTCATCGGCCAGTTCCTGGTCTGGCGCAACGCTCGCCGGTCCGGCCAGCGCGGCGCCCAGGCGTCGGTCGCCGGCATGATCGCCGAGCAGTCCGGCGGCTGACCTGCGCGGTCCGACCGCGTCGCAGGCGGCGGGGCTCACCCTCGATGCTGCCCGGGCCGTGATCGCCGCCGCCCAGGCCGAGGCCGTGGCGATCGGCGTACCGATGACGGTCGCCGTCGTGGACTCCGGGGACCAGCTGGTCGCCTTCGAGCGGATGGACGGCGCCGATCTGGTCGGGATCACCCTCGCCCGTGACAAGGCGTTCACCGCGCTGACCAACCGGATGCCGACGCGCGACCTCGGGCCGCTGGTCCAGCCCGGGACGGAGTTCTACGGCTACGACTCGATCGCCGGCGGGCGGACCATCGTCTTCGCAGGTGGCATGCCGCTCGAGCGGGCGGGAGTGCTCGTGGGTGCGGTGGGGGTGAGTGGCGGCGACGCCACCCAGGATCAGCGCGCGGCCGACGCCGCCGTCGCCGCGTTCGACTCGCTCCCAGCCTCTAGCCGCTGACCGCCGCGGGCTCCAGGGCCGGCAACCCGGCGTCCTCGGCCAGGGCCGTCGCCTTGTCAGTCCGCTCCCACGGGAGGTCGAGGTCCGGCCTCCCGAAATGACCGAACGCCGCCGTCTGCTGATAGATCGGCCGGCGCAGGTCGAGCGCCGAGATGATCGACGCCGGACGCAGGTCGAAATGGCGCTCGATGAGCGCCTGGATGGCATCGTCGGGGATCCGCCCGGTCCCGAAGGAGTCGACGCTGAAGGAGATCGGCCGGGCGATGCCGATGCCGTAGGCGACCTCGACCTCGAAGCGGTCGGCGAGCCCGGCGGCGACGACGTTCTTGGCCACCCAGCGCGCGGCGTAGGCGCCGGACCGATCCACCTTGGTCGGATCCTTCCCGCTGAAGGCCCCGCCGCCGTGGCGGGCCATGCCGCCGTAGGTGTCGACGATGATCTTCCGACCGGTCAGCCCGGCATCGCCCATCGGGCCGCCGGTCACGAACCGGCCCGTCGGGTTGACGTGCATGACCGGGTCGACGTCACGCAGCTCGTGGGGGATCGACGGCAACACCACCGCCTCGACCACATCGGAGCGGAGGCGCTCCGGTCGGACGTCCGGATCGTGCTGGGCCGACACGACGACCGTGCGGACCCGGACCGGCTGGCCCGCCTCGTACTCGACCGTGACCTGGGTCTTGCCGTCCGGGCGCAGGTAGGGCAGCTGCCCGGACCGGCGGGTCTCCGAGAGCCGCCGAGCCATCCGATGCGCCAGGGCGATGGGCAGCGGCATCAACTCGGGTGTCTCGCGGCAGGCGAAGCCGAACATCATCCCCTGGTCACCGGCACCGAGCTCGAAGGCCGGCGCCGCGTCGTCACGGACCTCGAGGGCAGCGTTGACGCCCTGGGCGATGTCGGGCGACTGGCCTTTCACCGAGACGAGCGTGCCGCACGTCTGGTAGTCGAAGCCGTAGTCGGCCCGGGTGTAGCCGATCTCCCGAACGGTGTCGCGCACGATCGCCTGGAAATCGACGTAGGTGTCGGTCGAGATCTCGCCGAGGACCATCACGAGTCCGGTGGTCGTGGCCGTCTCGCAGGCCACCCGGGCATTCGGGTCGTCGCGCAGGATGGCGTCGAGGATGGCATCCGAGACCTGGTCGCACATCTTGTCGGGATGACCCTCGGTGACGGACTCCGAGGTGAACAGGTACGGCTTGGCGTCGGCGATGCTCATGGCGCCGAAGCGTAGCACCTCGCGCCGGCCCGACCGCCCGATCAGGCCCCGGTCCGCACCGCCTCGAGATCCAGATCGAGCTCGATCCGCCGGAGCGTCTCGTCGTTGATGACGCCCTCGTCGCGCAGCCGGATGACGGTCTCGCGCTGGGCGACCAGCACGGCCTCGCGGATGGCGCGATGGTCGATGAGCTCTTGCTGCGCTTCGTCCGGCGCGGTCGGATGCCCGCTCCAGACATGGGTCGTCTCGTGGTCGAAGGCGGCCCGCATCTGGTCGATCAGGGGCAGGTGGTCGGGATACTGGTCGGTGAGCTCGTCGAGTCGGGCGAGGGCGGCCTCGGCGGCGGCGAGCCGTGCACTCGCCTCCTCGCTGGCCGCCGGACCGCGACCGCCGACCACACCCAGCCGGCGGATGACCCACGGCAACGACAGGCCCTGCCCGACCAGCGTCGCGACGATCACGGTGAAGGTCAGCCATAGCACGAGTTCACGATGCGGGAAGTCGGCCGGCAGCGAGAGGGCGGCCGCCAGCGACACAGCGCCGCGCATGCCCGCCCAGGCCACGATGAAGACGGCCCTCGGCTGCGGCCGGCGCTCGCGCTCGCGGATCGATCGGCTCAGGAACCGCGGCACGTACGTCCCGGGGAAGACCCACAGGATCCGGATCAGGATCGCCGCGCCGCTGACCACGACCCCCAGCCACAGCAGCTCCGCGGCCGAATAGGCCGACAATCCGGGCAGGATCTCGCGCAGCTGCAGCCCGATCAGCATGAACACGAAGACGTTGATGACCCAGATGACCGACTGCCACGCGCCACGGCCGAGCAGTCGCGCCTCCGGTGACAGCACCCGGGCCGCGGTGCGGCCGACGATGAACCCGGCGATGACCGTGGCCAGCACACCGGACACGCCAAGCCGTTCGGCGGCGAGGTAGACCGCGATCGGCGCGACGAGTGACAGGATGATCTCGAGCACGGGGTCGGCCGTCTTCGACAGCGCCCGACTGAGCACCAGGCCGATGACGATCCCCACCACGATGCCGCCGGCGCTGACGAGGACGAACTGACCGGTCGCGCCGATGAGCGAGAACGTTCCGGTCGCGACGGCGGCGCTGGCCGTCCGGTAGAGGATCAGCGACGAGGCATCGTTGATGAGGCTCTCGCCCTCGAGGATGGTGACCACCCGGCGCGGCACCCCGAGCCGACGGAAGACCGCCGTCGCCGACACGGCGTCCGGCGGGGCGACGATGGCCCCGATCGTGAACGCGACGGCGGGCTCGATGCCCGGCACCAGCACCTGGACGAGCAGGCCGATCAGGACCGTCGTGAACAGGACGAGCCCGAAGGCCAGCAGCAGGATCGCCCGGGCGTTGGCCTTGAAGTCGCGGACCGGCGTGAAGTACGCGGCCGAGAAGAGGATCGGCGGCAGGAACAGTCGGAACACGAGATCCGGCTCGAGCTCGATGCGCGGCAGGTCGGGGATCAGCCCGAGCGCGAGGCCGCCGCCGAGCAGCAGGATCGGTTCGGCGACGCGCAACCGTCGGGCAAGGTACGACAGGGCGAGCGCGACCGCCAGCATGAGGAACACGAGCTCGATGGGGCCGAGCACGGTCGATGGCGGTGCCGCAGGCGCGGCCAGGCTGGCGGCCATGGTGCCGGTCAGCGCGACGCGCCGCCTACGGGCTGGGCAGACCGCGCTCGCCACGCCTCGAGGCCGACGACCTCCAGCGGCGGGAGGTCGTCGGCCGGGGTGAACCCGAACACGACGCCAAGGAACGCGAGTCGCGCCTCGAGGACGTGCCGCTGGGCGGCCTCACCGCGGAAGCCATGGCCCTCACCCGCGAAGGTGCGATAGGCATGCGGGATGCCGTTCGCGCGCAGGCCGTCCACCAGGGCCTCGGCCTGGGCCGGCGGGACCACCTTGTCGTCGAGGCCCTGGAACACCAGGAGCGGGTGGTCGATGCCATCCAGGTGGTGGATCGGCGAGCGCTCCCGATAGCGGTCGGCCATCGCCGGATACGGTCCGACGAGGCCCTCGAGGTAGTGCGCCTCGAACTTGTGGGTGTCACGGGCGAGGGCCTCGAGATCGGCGACGCCGTAGTGGCTGATGCCTGCCGAGAAGGCGTCCCGGAAGGCGAGCGACGCGAGGGCCGTGTAGCCGCCGGCGCTGCTTCCTTCGACCGCCACACGGTCCGGGTCGACGTCGCCTCGTTCGGCCAGATATCGCGCCGCCCCGACGCAGTCGTCGAGATCGACCACGCCCCACTCGCTGCGGAGCGACCGGCGGAACTCCCGGCCGTAGCCGCTGCTGCCGCCGTAATCGACGTCGACCACGGCGATGCCGCGTGACGTCAGGTACTGGAACCACGGCTCGAAGGCGTTCTGCGCGTTGGAGGTCGGTCCGCCGTGGCTGCGGACCACGAGCGGTGGCCGCTCGGCGTCCGGGGCGACCGCATCCGGGTTGACCGGCGGGTAGAACAGCGCATGGGCGACGCGACCGCCCGCGGTCGGGAAGGTGATCGACTCGGGCAGCGAGACGTAGGCCGGGTCGAGCGCGAGGTCGGTGGCGCGGCGGAGCACGCCTGCCGTCGACAGCGTCACAGGATCGAACGCGACGATCGCGGCGGGCTCGGCCGGCGAGCCGACGTTGGCGACGATCGAGCGGGGGCCGACCCGCAGCGTGCCGACCTCGGTGTAGGGTGACGCGATCTCGCCGAGGACCTCACGGTCGCGATGGAACAGCCGGTCGCGACCGCGGACTCGCCCGACCGCGACGATCGACCCGTCCGACAGGAACCCGTAGGACGAGCGGTCGAGGATCCAGGCCGGGTCGGCGAACTCGGCCTCGATCGGTGTCAGCGACTCGAGTCGCGGTCCGTCGGCCAGGCGATACACGTTCCACCAGCCCGAGCGATCGCTGACGAAATGCAGCGCGCCGTCCGGTCCCCATTCGGGCTGCGCGATCGACTCGTCCGGACCGCCGGCCGCGAGATCCGACGGTCCGAGCGTGCCGTCCTCGAGGATCGGCGACACGCGCAGCCGGGTCGCGTCCCAGGGCATGTCGGGGTGATCCCACTCGAGCCAGGCGAGTCGCTCGCCATCGGGCGATAGCCGGGGCGCCGCCAGGAAGTCGGGGCCACGATGGAGGACCCGCGGCTCGCGGTCCCCGTCGAGCGGCACGTCGACGATGGCGGCCTCCGGTTCCCCGCGCCGACCGTGGTCCTCGCGGATCGCGGTGAACCGGCGGCGGTGGGCATCGAACCGGAGGTCGGCATATCGGTATGGCCCCTCCGGGGTCACCGCCTGCGGTCCGTCCGCGTCCAGGCCGGGGTCCAGCCGGTACAGCCGGCCATCCGGCGCATTCGAGAACAGCACGATCCCAGCAGCCACGACGTACGCGCCGCCGCCGTACTCATGGACGCGGCTGCGGACGTCGAACGGCGCCCCGATGAGGTCGACGGTCGTCCCGTCCGAGGCTCGCCGGACGAGGACGCCGCGGCCGCCCTCGCGCGGTCGGCCCTCGATCCAGTACACGTCGTCCCCGTCCACCCACGGGTCGCTCAGCCGAACGACCTCGCCCACGAGGTCGTCGATCCGGATCGGCGACGGCCAGCTGCCGTACGGGAGGACCGCGGGGCCGGTCGGTGGTGGACCGTCAGCGAGCGGGCGCTCGCTCACGTGCCGTGTTGCCAGGACGCCACGTAGGCGGCCTGCTCGGCCGTCATCGGTTCGAGCTCGATGCCGAGCGCGGCCAGCTTGAGTCGGGCGACCTCGGCGTCGATCGCCTCCGGCACGACGTAGACCCTCGGCTCGAGCTCGGCGTGGTGGGCGGCCACATACTCCGCGGACAGCGCCTGGTTCGCGAAGCTCATATCCATGACCGCGGCCGGGTGCCCTTCCGCCGCGCCGAGGTTCACCAACCGGCCCTCCGCGACGAGGTGGAGTTTCTTCCCGCCGAGATCGAATTCCTGGACGTTGTCGCGCACCTCCCGAACGTGTCCCTCGGCGAGGGCACGCAGGGCGGCCAGGTCGAGCTCGGCATCGAAATGACCGCTGTTGGCCATCACGGCACCATCGCGCATCGCCTCGAAGTGCTCGCGCCGGAAGACGTTGAGGTTGCCGGTGGCCGTCACGAACAGCTCGCCCCAGCGGGCGGCGTCGGTGTGGGTCATCACGGCGAAGCCGTCCATGAGCGCCTCCAGCGCCCGGACCGGATCGACCTCGACCACGGTGACGTGGGCACCGTGCCCGGCCATGCGGGCGGCGATCCCCTTGCCGACCCAGCCGTAGCCGGCGATCACGACCTTGCGTCCGGCGATGAGCATGTTGGTCGCCCGGATGATGCCGTCGACCGTCGATTGGCCCGTGCCGTACCGGTTGTCGAAGAGGTGCTTGGTCTGGGCCTCGTTCACGGCAACGACCGGGAAGCCGAGCGCGCCATCGGCCGCCATCGCCTTGAGCCGGATCACGCCTGTGGTCGTCTCCTCGGTCCCAGCCAGGACCTCCGCGACCTGGTCCTGACGCGCGCTGTGGAGCAGCGACACGAGGTCGCAGCCATCGTCCATCGTGATCTGGGGATGGGTGTCGGCCACGGCGTCGAGGTGGGCGTAGTAGGTGTCACGGTCCTCGCCGCGCCGGGCGAACACCGGGATGCCGTACTGGGTCACCAGGGCCGCCGCGACGTCGTCCTTGGTGGAGAGCGGGTTGGAGGCCGCGAGCACGACGTCGGCGCCGCCCGCCTTGAGCGTCCGCATGAGGTTCGCGGTCTCGGTCGTGATGTGCAGGCAGGCCCCGATTCGCAGCCCGTCGAGCGGACGGTCACGCTCGAATCGCTCGCGGATCAGCCGCAGCACCGGCATCTCGCGCTCGGCCCACTCGATCCGTCGGACGCCTTCGGCGGCCAGTCCGAGGTCGGTGACGTCGTGGGTCGGGCGAGTGGTCGGCGTGGTCATCGGTGGTCGATCTCCTTGCGGGTGAACAGGCGCCGCAGCGGCCCCGTGAGCTCGGCCCAGGGAGGCCCGAGACGATGGATCAAGCGCTCCTCGAACCGGGCGTGCTCGGCGTAGCCGAGGTGCCGGTAGGCGTTGATGGCCGGCGGGTTATCGGCCCGGACATTGAGCACCACCTGGTCGCAGCTGCGCAGGAGCTCGGCGGTGACGGCTCCGGTCACGGCAGTGGCGAACCCGCGACCGCGGTAGTCGGTGTGGGTCAGGACGTTGCCCACCACGGCCAGCCGCGACGTCGGGCTGACCACGTGGGTGCCGGCCGCGGCGATCAGCCGACCGTTGACGCGCATCCCGTAGTAGACCCCGTCGGCGATCGCGCTCGACGGGAGCCACGAGGCGAACCCCAGCTGGTAGAGCCGGTTCAGCTCGCCGATCTCGATCGGCAGCAGTCGCTGCACGGTCGCCGGGTACGGGCGGAAATGCGCCCGGTCGACCCACATCCGGAGCATCTGGGGCCCGGCATCGACGCGATACTGCGCCTCGACCGCGGGCAGCATCTCGTGACGCGCCGCGATGTACGCAGTCCGAGGCTTGATGACGTCGCGCAGGATGGCCCCGATCCCGTCGGTCCGGCCCATCACGAACAGCGGCTGGGGCGTCGGGCCGGTGTACTCGAGGCCGACGGCCACGAGCTCGTTTCCGTCGTAGGCCGCCCCCCAGCGGGTTCGCCCGAATTCGCGCTCCTCGAGATCGCAGATCGCGTACGCCGCGTACAGGCGATCGGTCGTCAGGAATGCGCGGAGCATCTCGCGATCGCCCGTCTGGCGGGCGACCATCGACGACCGACGACCGACGACCACGGCGGCCATCAGCGGGCCGTCCCGGCCAGCCCGGCGAACCCTGGGGCACTGGCGCGGCGCGCATCGCGCCGGACGCCGGCCGCCGCGAGGGCGTCGCCGTAGGGCGCCCGGAGGACGCCTTCGTCGGTGACGATGGCGGTGATGAGCTCGGCGGGTGTGACGTCGAAGGCCGGATTGCGGGCATCGGTGTCGGGCGGCGCGACCTGCTGGCCGCGGAATCCCAGCACGTCAGCCAGCGGCCTGTTCTCGAGCACGATGGCGCCGCCATCGGGTGTCGCGAGGTCCACGCTGCTCATCGGCGCGGCCACGTAGAAGGGGATGCCATGACGGGCCGCCAGGACGGCGAGCGTGTAGGTTCCGATCTTGTTGGCGGCGTCGCCATTGGCGGCGATCCGGTCCGCGCCCACGATCACGACATCGACGTCGCCCAGCGCCATCAGGTGACCCGCCGCCACGTCCGCGATCAGCGTATGGGCGACGCCGGCCTGGGCCAGCTCCCAGGTCGTCAATCGGGCGCCCTGCAGCAGGGGTCGGGTCTCATCGACCCAGACGTGGACCGATCGGCCCGCGTGGTGGGCCGCCTGGACGACGCCGAGGGCAGTGCCGTACTGGCCGCAGGCCAATGGCCCGGTGTTGCAGTGGGTCAGGATCCGTAGGGCCCGGTCTGCGGGAAACTCAAGCGCGTCGAGACCGGATCGGGCCAGCCGGCCATGGTCCTCGGTCGCCTCGAACACGATGGCGTCGGCCTCGGCGCGCATCGCATCGGCGATCGCGTCGCCGTCCTCGGAGAGCTCCCCGACCGCCTCGTATGCACCCATCACCCGGTCGACGGCCCAGCGCAGGTTGACAGCCGTGGGTCGGGCGTTGCGCAGCACGTTGGCGGCACCTCGGAAGGTCGCTCGGCGGGCGTATGGGCTCGCGGTCCGGTTGGCCGCGCCGGTGAGCGCCAGGCCGATGGCCGCTGCCTGGCCGATCGCCGGGGCGCCCCGCACGACCATCTCACGGATGGCGAACGCGACCTGGGCCGCTGACTTGGCCTCGAACTCGGCGAGGACCTCGGGCAGCCGCCGTTGGTCGACCAGGTACAGGACCCCCGGGCCTTCCCGGAACGCAGCCCGGAAGCCAGTCGGCCGGTCGAGGGCGGCACGGTCGGCGGCGCGTGGGGCGACCGACGACGGATCGAGGATCGCGCTGGCCGCCTCGGCTGACGCGCGCTGGAGAGCTTGCGCCGCACCGACGACCGTGGCCGCGCCATGGAAGACCTCGCCCGCGAACTGACGGAAGAACCGACGGCGGCCGACGTCGGCGCTTTCATCCGCCGACGGGTCGGCCGTCGGTGCGGGGGTGTCAGGTTCGGGCGGGGTCGAGTCGGTCAACGGCGGCCTCGGGGCGGTCCATCGCTCAGTACTGGATGACGCTGGTCACGCGGCGGCCATCCAGCCGTTCGCGACCCTTCAGGAACTCGAGCTCGACGAGGAAGCTCAACCCGACCACCTCGCCCTTCAGGCGCTCGATGAGCTCGATGGTGCCCTTCACGGTGCCGCCCGTCGCGAGCAGGTCGTCGACGATCAGCACCTTCTGCCCCGGCTGGATGGCGTCACGATGGATCTCGAGCGTGTTCGAGCCGTACTCGAGCGCGTACTCGACCGTGATGGTCTCGGCCGGCAGCTTGCCGAGCTTGCGGACCGGGACGAGTCCGGCATCGAGGCGATAGGCCATCGGGGCGCTGAAGATGAAGCCGCGCGACTCCATGCCGACAACGACGTCGACCTGCTCGTCCTTGTACGGCTCGAGCATCAGGTCGATGGCCTGGTGGAACGACCCCGGATCCTTGAGGAGGGTCGTGATGTCATAGAACAGGATCCCCGGCTTGGGGAAGTCGGGGATCTCGCGGATCCGCTCGCGGAGCGCCTCGGCGGACATCGGGATCGGGTCCTCCCTCGGGTCGTCGGACGGCGAGCGCCGTGCGGCACAGTGCACGGCGCATGACCGGGCGAAAGTCTACCGCAGGCGGGGTCGGCGGCAGCCGAGCACGATCACGCCCGGTCGGCGACCACCGAGCCGGGCAGCGACCCGACACGCGAGCGCTCATGCAGCCGACCGCCGAGGACGTTGCCGAGCAGCGCGACCGCGACCGCGACCCCGAATCCCGCGGCCAACCCGGTGACCGGACTGCCCGCATCGCGGACGGATGCCGCCACCAGGGCCCCCGTGATCCCGGTCCCGAGGGCCGTGCCGAGCGTGTCGGTCAGCGAGATCGCGGCGGAGGCGCGGCCCTGTTCGCGGGTTGGTGCGTCGCGCAGCACGATGAGCGCAAGCGGTGAGTACGCCAGCCCCATGGCATAGCCCGCCAGCGCGAGGGTCGGGATGGACAGCCACGGGGTGACGTCCTGGCGCAGGACGACGATGAAGCTGGCGATCCCGCCGACCAGGACGAAGACGCCGGCGCGGACGAACCACTCCGGACTGAACCGCGACGACCAGCGCGCCTGGGTCCACGATCCGGCGGTCCAGCTGATGGTGGCGGCGGTGAGGGTGATGCCGGCTTCGGCCGGACGCAATCCGCGCCATTCCACGAGGGCGAGGGCAACATAGGCGTCGACGGCGAAGAACGCGAACGTGATGATGCCCCGCATCAGGACCGCGGCCGGCAGACCACGAGCCGCGCGCAGCGTGCCCGGCGGCGTCAATCGGCGCAGAGCGAGGAGCGCCAGCAGGCCGCCGGTCAGGCCGAGGCCGACCAGCGCGACCGCCTGGCCGCTGGTCAATCCTGCCAGCAACAGCCCGGTGCCAGCGGCGACGAGGATCGCCAACGGGGCCCGGTCGCGCAGGGATGCGGCGTCCGCGGCATGCGCGGGATCGGGGCCGATCTTGCGCACCGCCGAGAAGGCGATGCTCGCCGAGACGACGATGAGCGGCAGCAGGCCAAGGAAGACCCAGCGCCAGCCCAACGCCTCGCCGACGATCCCGGCCAGGGCCGGTCCGATCACCCCGGGCAGGACCCAGGCAGTCGATAAGGTCGCGAACATCTGGGGACGCAGCCGCTCCGGCAGGCTCCGGCCGATCGCAACATAGGCGATGGGCGGGACGGCACCCGCACCCAGACCCTGGACGAAGCGCGCGGCCACCAAGATCGGCATGGAAGGCGACAGGCCGCCCACGACGAGGCCGACCCCGAACAGCAGGACGCCAGCGGCGAATGGCCCGCCCAATCCACGCCGATCGATGAGGCCGCCCACCAGCACGATGCCGATCAGCGAGCCGAGCATGAACGCGGTGAAGACCCAGCCGTACAGCTCGAGGCCGTGCAACTCATCGGCCACGATCGGCATGATCGTCGAGACCGCCAGCGCTTCGAACGCCACGAGCGTGATCGTGAGGACCAGCCCGACCGTCAGGTTGCGGCGCTGCGGCGACCACAGGCCGCCGCCGTCACGCGCAGGTCGACGGGCGATCGCCTCGGGATCTTGGCTCAGTGCCATGGGCCAAGTCTGCACCGGATCGGCCGGCGACGCGTCGGCGGTTCGTCACGTCCCGATACGTCATCCGTCGCGCCGCTTCCGTCGCTCGCTACGCGGTCACGAGGCGTCGGACCCCAGACGGGCCACGACCGCCTGGGTCAACTGCCACGCTCGACCAGCCCCAGCCGGCACGCGGATGCGGACCTGGTTCGAGGCGAACGTCAGATCACCCGGCCGGATCCCCGGCAATCCCCCGTCGCCGAGCAACCCCATGGCGGCAGCCCGACTCAGCCCGGCACCGAACCGAACGACCAGCCGACCCTCCTCGCGCGAGATCGACGAGACTCCGGCCGCCTCGGCCGCCAGGCGCAACTCGGCCACCTCGACCAGCCGGGTCACGGAGTCCGGCATCGGACCGAACCGATCGGTGACCTCCTGGCGGAAGGCCGCGATATCACCCGCGGAACGGGCCCGCGCCAGTCGGCGGTAGAGCTCCAGCTTCTGTGCCTCGTCCGGGACGTAGTCGTCCGGCAGATGAGCGTCGACCGGCAGGTCGACCACCGCCTGGGGGGCCTCGACGATCGGGGCGCGGCCCTCACGCGAGGCTTTCTGCTCTTCGACCGCCTCGGCCAGCATCCGCGAATACAGGTCGAACCCGACGGCCGCCATGTGGCCGGACTGCTCCCCGCCGAGGATGTTGCCGGCGCCGCGGATCTCCAGGTCCGACAGGGCGATCTGGAAGCCGGCCCCGAGCTCGGAGGCGTTGAAGATCGCCTGGAGGCGCTTGCGGGCCTCGTCTGACAGGCGCTCGCGCCGCCGGTAGAGCAGGTACGCGTACGCCCGTCGCGACGACCGGCCGACGCGTCCCCGGAGCTGGTAGAGCTGGGCCAGGCCCAAGGTGTCGGCCCGGTCGATGACGATCGTGTTCGCATTCGGGATGTCGAGGCCCGACTCGATGATCGTCGTGCAGACGAGCACGTCGGCGGCGCCCGCCGCGAAATCGATCATCACGCGCTCCAGCGCACCTTCCGCCATCTGGCCGTGCCCGACGACGAACCGGGCATCAGGCAGCAGTCGGCGCAGCTGGTCGGCCTGCGCCTCGATCGTCTCGACGCGATTGTGGACGTAGAAGACCTGCCCGCCGCGGTCGAGCTCGCGCAGGATCGCGTCCCGGACGAGGCCGGCGGAGGCCTCTGCGACGCGCGTCTGGATCGGCAGGCGATCCTCCGGCGGAGTCTCGATGACCGACAGGTCGCGGATGCCGGCCATCGCCAGGTTCAGCGTCCGCGGGATGGGTGTCGCCGACAGGGTCAGCACGTCGACTTCGCGACGGAGCTGCTTGAGCCGCTCCTTGGCGGCGACCCCGAAGCGTTGCTCCTCGTCGACCACGACGAGCCCGAGATCGCGGAGCCGGACGTCCTTCGACAGCAGTCGGTGCGTGCCGATCACGACGTCGACACTTCCGTCGGCGAGACCGGCCAGTGTCGACGCCTGGTCCTTCGCGGACACGAATCGCGACAGGAGTCGGACCTCGATCGGGAACGCCGCGAACCGCTGACCGAACGTCGTGTGGTGCTGGGCCGCCAGCACCGTCGTCGGGACGAGGACCGCCACCTGCTTGCCATCCTGGGTCGCCTTGAAGGCAGCCCGCAGGGCGACCTCGGTCTTGCCGTAGCCGACATCACCGACGACGAGGCGGTCCATCGGCACCGACCGTTCCATATCGGCCTTGACCTCGGCCGTGGCCCGCAACTGATCGATGGTCTCCTCGTACGGGAATGACGCCTCCATCTCGCCCTGCCACGGCGTGTCGTCGGAGAAGGCGTGGCCGGCCGCGTCCGACCTGGCCGCGTAGAGCGCGAGCAGCTCGTCGGCCAGGTCGGCGACGGCCTTCCGGACGCGCTGCTTGGCACGCAGCCACTCGGTGCCGCCGAGCTTGCTGAGCGCCGGACGCTCGCCCCCGGCGTAGCGGGTGACCCGACCGATCTGCTCGACCGGGACGAAGATCCGATCACCACCCGCGAAGGAGAGCTCGAGGTAGTCGCGCTCCTCGCCCGACGCGCCCCGCCGCATCATCCGCTCGTAGCGCGCGACCCCGTGGTCGATGTGGACGACGAGATCACCGGGCGTCAGTCGCTCGAGGATGTCGCGCGGCACGACGCGCCGGAGCGCCTTCGGTCGTCGCACGCGGACGGAGCCGAACAGCTCGCGGTCGGTGACGAACGTCAGGCCGTCGGGACCGCCGCTGAACCCGCCGTTGAGGCTGCGGCCAACCAGCGCGATCGCCCCCGGAGGCGGCGGCGCGTCGAGCCGCTCGACGACGGCCACGCTGTGGCCGGCCTCGTCGAGGATGTCGGCGAGCCGCGGGGCCTGGTCGGACGCGAGCACGATCCGGGCGCCGTCGGCGCGCCAAGTCTCGACGGCATCGGCCAATCGACCGGCGCGGCCCAGCGGCAGCGTCGGCTCGCGCCAGCCGAACAGGTCACCCGAGCCACGCCCCGCCGATGCCATCGCGACGTCCGGCGGCGGTTCCGACTCCCAGGTCAACTCCAGGGTCCGCGACGCCACCAACCGGCCCTTCCAGTCCCGGGGCGGCAGGTACGTGGACGGCCAGTCGCGCGGAAGCTCACCTGCGTCGATCAGCTCGGTCCGTCGCTCGTCGGCCTGGCGCCACAGGAACGCCGCCGCCTCGGCGATGTCGCCGGGCTCGTCGAGGACGAGGATCGTGTCGGCATCCACGTGATCGAGCCCCGTCGCCGGCGCCAGCTGGGCGGCCCAGACCTCCGCCGCGTCGCCGACCGCCACCGCGCGCGACGCCCCGGCGACGACCGGTCGAAGCGGATCCGCGGTCGAGCCCTCGAACCGTCCAAGATCCGCGGCGAGTCGGTCCGACAGGCCCCTGGCGGACCTGCCCAACCGACCGCGGATCGCGGTGGTGCCGCCATCCGGCAGCAGGAACTCCGACGCGGGCAGGAGGACCGCCTCCTCGAGCCTCGCCGTCGTGCGCTGGTCAGTCGGGTCGAACGCGCGCAGCGAGTCGATCTCGTCACCGAAGAACTCCAGCCGGATCGGCAGGTCCATCGAGGGCGGGAAGACATCGACGATCCCGCCCCGACGCGCGAACTCGCCGCGCCCGGCGACCTCGAGGACCGGGCTGTAGCCAAGCTCGAACAGCTCCCGGAGCAAGGCGTCCTGATGCAGCCGCGCCCCCACCCGGAGTCGCCGCGGCGTGGCCGGGAGATCGGCGGGGGCGATGGTGTGCTGGAGCAGCGCCTGGACGCTCGCGACCAGGACCCGGGCCTGCCCCGATCGCCAGGCTGCCAGTGCCGCGACCCGGGCCGCGGTCTCGTCGGCCACGAGCTCACTGCGTTCGTAGGCCAGTGCCGTTCGCGGGTCGAGGACGACCACGGCGGTCGGGTCACCGAGCCACGCCTGCAGCTCCTCGGCGACGCGGTCACCGATCTCGGCGTCGCGCGAGATCCAGACGAGCCGTTCCTCCATCGCGAGCGCGGCCGCGAGATAGGTCTTGGCCCCATGCGGGACCGCGACGACTCCGGCGTGGTACCTCGCCCCGCGCCGTGTGACCGGAGCCCCGGTGGCGACGCTGCCGTCGGGAGAGGCCGAGCCGAGTCGTTCCCGGATGGTGCCGAACGATCCGGTCGCGGCCAGGAGGGGCGGCAGGGCCGAGAGGTCGGGCAGGCGATGTCCGGCCCCGCGCCGCTCATCCGGGGGGCGGCGCGTCGGTGGCCGGCGCGCGCGCGTCCGAGTCGCGTCGGCGACCTCCGCGTCGACCGCGGCGATGTCGAAGTCGACCTCCGTCGGCGCCACCGCGTGGCGTGCGGCGAAGTCCTCGGCGACCCGGTCGGCCAGGCGCTGGTCGCGGCCCCGGCGTCCGCGCAGGGGCGGTCGCGGCGCGTCAGGCATCGGTCGGATCGTCGCGCTCGCGGCGGGGAAGGACGCGACGCCATCCGGTCCGGGTGCGCCGGACGCCACGATCGTCGGGCGGGCCGTCGATCTCGCCGGGCGCCGCGAGTCGGGTCAGATCCGCCTCCCGGAGCTGGAAGGTGTTGAACCGGTTCGCCGCCTTGCTCGTGCCGTCGGCCGCCCAGGCTTCGATGCCCTCGGCCGCCGCATCGAGCAGTTCGTCGAGGCGCTGCACTTCGTCGGGCTCGAAGCGCGACAGCACGTGGTCGCGCGCGTCGCGCACCGGGTCGCCGATACCCACGCGCAGACGACTGAACTTCTCGGTGCCCAGCTCCTCGATGATCGAGCGCAGGCCGTTGTGGCCGCCGTGGCTGCCCGACTCGCGGAAGCGCAACTTCCCGAACGGCAGGGCGAAGTCGTCCGCGACGACCAGCAGGTCGGCCAGCGGCGCATGCTCGCGAGCGAGGATCTTGCGGACCGCGCTGCCGGAGTCGTTCATCCAGGTCAGTGGTTTGACGAGCGTCAGGTCGAGACCGCGGTGGCGACCCATGAGGATCGTCGAGGCGTCGCGCTGTCGGCCACGGCCCGACCAACCGGCTCGCTCCGCCAGTCGGTCCAGGACGAGCCAACCGACGTTATGGCGAGTGCCGGCGTAGCGGGAGCCCGGGTTCCCCAAGCCGACCACGACCTTCACGACACCTCCGACCCAACGCGTACCGGACAGCACGATGCGGCCCGGATCCCGATGGGCAGCTTGCGGATGTACCCGTCGCACGGCATGTGCCTGAGGCTCGGGATGGGCCGCATGCGATGGTACTCGGCGAGCTACGAACCGGCGATGCTGGCGCCAAGCATCCATTGGTTCGGCAACCAGGCCGGTCCCCCACCTAGCGCGAATGCGCCGATTTCGTCGCATTCGCGCTGGCCGCCGGCACTGAAGAACCTGAAACGTCCGTGGAGTCCTGCTCGGCACGAACCGCCAGCCCTAGATGATCAGGAGATGAGCCTGCGCCGGTACCCTGCCGGCGCATCCGCCCCGATACGCCGATTTCGGCGCATCCCGAGGGGATGCGTGCCGTCGCTCCCGCCGCACTCGGAGCCAACGATGAGTCTGTTCCTCCCCGTGTTGACGCGAGCCCGCAATCGCCTTGCTCACGGCGTCGCGGACCATATCGTTGACACGTGGCTTTCGGCGGATGAGTCGCTCCTGATGTGGCTGACGATCGTGGAGCCCGAACTGACGGCCGCGCTGATTCGGCGCAGGCTCGGGCTTCGTCAATCGACCTTCACCAGCATGGTCGCGCGGCTCGTCGGTCGAGGGTATCTGCGGACCAAGCCCTGTGAGCGCGACCGCCGTACTCGCTACCTCGTCCCGACGCTGCCTGGATTCGTCGCCTCGAAGATCGCCCGATCCATCCACCTCGAACTCGAAGGTTTCGCCCGTCCGCAGGATCCGGGGGAGATCCTTGGCGGTCTGGTAAGGCTGTCAGCGACGATCGACCGGCTCCCGGTCGTCGAGAAGCTCGACGATGGGTCGCCCGCCGTCACCGCCTGATCAGGATCGCAAGCTCGAGGGCCCGCATCGCGCGCTCGTCGTCTGGCTCGCCGTGGTCGTAGCCACACACGTGCAGGACACCGTGGACGAGCAGGAGCCGCAGCTCGCTCGCCGCCGACCAACGGACGTCGCCGGTCTGCCCGCCCCGGCCGGACGCCGCCTGCGCCACGGCCCGTTCGACCGAGACGACGATGTCGCCCAAGTGCAGGCGCGCGCGTGGTGGGCGGGGCACCACCGGTGGGGGCGCGTCGGGCGCGAACGACGATGGTGCGAGCAATGGGAAGGACAGGACGTCTGTCGGCCCACGCTTGCCCATGTGGTCGCCGTTGAGACGGGCCAGCTCGGCGTCGTCGGTCAGGATCACACCAAGGGACGACGGAGGGAATGCCGGCGGGACGGCCGCATCGAGCGCGGCTCCGGCGAGGCGGGCCAGAACGCCGCCCGGCACGATCCGCGGTACCCCGGGTCGCGCGTCCAGGTCGATCCGCCACCGCCCCACGATGGTCGGTCGGGTCACGAGGCCGACGGACCGCCTTCGCCGCCGCCGATCGAGGCACGCCGTCGCGACTCAAGCTCGACGACCGTGTTCTGCGGATAGGCGATCCGGGTGTGATACATCCCGAGCAACTGCTCGACGAACGCGGTGCGGATCCGCTCGAGGTCGCGCAGCGTGAGGTCGCATTCGTCGAATTGGCCGTCGGCGATCCGTTCGTCGATGATCCGGGTGACCATCGCCCGGATGGCCGGCTCCTCCCGCGAGGCGAGGGATCGGACCGAGGCCTCCACGCCGTCCGCCAACATGATCAGAGCCGCCTCGCGCGTCTGCGGCTTGGGGCCCGCATGGCGGAAGCGGCGCTCGTCGACGGCGTCGGCAGCGCGTGCACCCTCGGCCGTCGCGAGGCCACCGTATGGCTCCGCGGCGCGCTCCCTGGCCCGGGCGTAGAAGTAGCTCATGACCGCGGTGCCGTGGTGCTGCGGGATGTAGGCGATCAGCGCCCGTGGCAGTTTCCCGGCGTAGGCCGTGTCGATGCCGTCGGCGACATGCTGCTTGAGGATCTGGGCACTGACCTCCGGCTCGAGCTCGTCGTGGATGTTCTCGCCGCCGGCCTGGTTCTCGATGAAGGCCAACGGGTTGGTCAGCTTGCCGACGTCGTGGTAGTAGGCCGCAACGCGGGTGATCAGCGGGTCAGCCCCGATCGCCTCCGCAGCGCGCTCGGCCAGGTTCCCGACCATCAGGGAGTGGTGATAGGTCCCCGGCGTCTCGACCAGCAAACGCCGCAACAGCGGTTGCGATGGATTGGCGAGCTCGAGCAGCTGGAACACGGTCAGGATCCCGAACGCGGATCCAAGGACCGCGAAGGTGCCGACCGCCGCGACGGATGACCCGACCGCCGACACGCCAGAGGCGAACCACAGCTCGAGCACCCCGCGCACGTCGCGGGTCCCGAGCAAGGAGAAGACCGTGACGACGACGGCGTTCACCACCGCGACGGCGATGGCCGCCTGGACGAACACCTGCAGCCGATCGCCCTTGCGCACCGCGATGATGCCGGCCAGTCCGCCGATGAAGATATAGGCGGTGGACTCCAGGACGCCGCCGGCGAGCGCGCCACCGATCACCGCGATGATGGCCGTGATGACCGTCGCGATGGACGCGTCCAGCAGGATGGCGACCAGCATGCCGATGGCGGCGGTCGGCAGGAAGAAGCCGAGGATCTCGCGGTCGGCGGTCGCCCGGAGCGCCAGGGTGGTGCCCACCACCAGCAGACCGACGAGGGTCAGCACGTTGTCGCGATGCCACAGGGATGGGCGGAAGCGCCAGATCCAGGCGAGCAGGATCGTGATCGTCAGCATGGCGAGAAGGAACCAGCCGGCGAGCCGCGCGACGTCGAGGGGAGCGCCCTGCCCGAGGCCGAGCGCCTGGATCGCCTCGAGCTCGGCGGCGGTGAGCGGCTCCCCGTTCCGTGCCACGACCTGACCCTGGGCGATGGGGACGACGACCGGATCGACCGCCTCCGCGGCCCGGTCGCGCGCCTGGTTGGTCAAGGCCTGGTCGAACGACGAGTTGGGGACGATCAGCGGGGCGATGAGTTCGCCGGCCAGCATCCGCTCCGCCTCGTCGAGGTCACCACCCATCCGGCTGGCGATCGTCGCGCGGGTCTCCGCCGCCGCGGAATCGCGCAACTCCGTGCGCAGCGTCGCGTCGAGGATCCGGGCAGCCTCGGTTCGGACGGCCGCCCACCGGGCGGCGTCGAGCTTGACGAGCGTCTGCGTCGATTTGTCGGTCAGGCCGTCGATCGCTGTCGCGAGAAGGGTCGCTCGTTCGGCGGGCGTCTGATCCCCCGCGAACGCCGCGTCGACCGGGGCGACCAGCCGGTCGAACGCTGTCGCCTGCTCGGCGGCGATGGCGATCGCCTTCTCGGAGGTGTAGTCGTACTGGAACGGGACGGACGTGCGCGCGGCCGCGCGCGCCTGCTCGGTGAGCGTCCGGCTCTCGAAGGAGATCGCCTTGGGCGAGACGATGTCGCCGCGGACGAGCTCACCGACCTCGTACCGGACCGCCTCGGCCGGCAGGATATCGACTGCCAGGATCGCCGTGAGGGCGATGACCAGACTGGTAGCGGCGATCGCGAAGCGGACCCCGTCGTGGCGGGTGAACCGGGCGATCGTCGGGGCACGCTGGGGGAGCATCAGCTCCCCGATCCGGGTTCGGTGGTTCCCGCGCGGGCTTCGTCCTTGCTGCCCGCGTCGTGCGAGCCATCGTCGTGGCGAGCGAGGTCGGCCGTCGCCAGGGCCGCCGCGACCATGCCACTGACGACCTTGCCGTCGGCCCGGCTCCTGGTGCGCGGCGCGAGCCAGCCCATGACCTTGCCGAGGTCGCGGGCGTTCGTGGCGCCGGTCGCCTCGATGGCCTGGGCGACGAGGTCGTCGAGTTCCGCAGTGGTGAGTGCCTGGGGCAGGTAGCCGGACAGGATGTCGATCTCGGCCTGCTCCTTCGCGGCGAGGTCGATCCGACCGGCGGCGCTGTATGCCTCGACCGATTCGCGGCGCGTCTTGACCTCGCGGGTCAGGACGCCCAGGAACTCGTCCTCGGTGAGCGGCTTCTGATTGCGCTTCTCGAGGTTGTAGGCCGCGTTCGAGGCCATCCGCAGCACGTCACGGCGCAGCGTGTCACCGCCGCGCATCGCGGCGGTGATGTCGGTCTGGACTCGATCTCGAAGGGACACCGTATCGGCTACCTCGGGCGGTCGTCGCAACGCCCGTGGGGCCGCAGGATGGGGGGCGGGTGGGACCCCGCTCAGCCGACCTGCGTTCGGGCGTTCTTCTTGCGCTTGGCTTCCTTGCGCTTGCGCTTCACGGACGGCTTCTCGTAATGCTCGCGTCGGCGAGCCTCGGCGAGGATGCCGCTCTGCTGGATCTTCTTGTTGAAGCGACGCAGGGCGCTTTCGAACGTCTCGTTCTCTCCCACTCGGACTTCAGCCAATCGGTGTTCACCTCCTCCGACCCGGGTCTCGCATCGGGCGTCCGGCGCGCGGCCGACCGGCCTGGACGCTCACCCCGAGGGCACAGCCATCGAAGCCGGCGGAGTCTACCCGAGGGTGCA
>DASSMQ010000070.1:0-9868 GCA_035688805.1 Candidatus Limnocylindrales bacterium | reverse complement strand
AGGCAAGCCCGTCACTGGAGACCGTCGCTCCGGCACCGCAGACCCTGGTCGAGATCCTGGCCTGCGGTGGACCGGACCGTGGCGATGATGGTGCGGCCATGACCGCCGTCGCGCGGCTCGCCGATGCGCTCCCCGACGATGTCCGGATCCGCGTCGTCGGGCAGCTCGACATCGACGACCTACTCGCGGTCCAGCATGGTGCCGGCGCCGTCGTCGTCGACACGGCGATCGGCATCGACCCGGGCTGGATCGTGGAGATCCCGTTCAGCGGCCTGGCCGGACGCTCGTCCGGCATCCGCCCTCGATCGTCACATGCCCTCTCGATCCCGGAGACCATCGGGGTCGCCAACATGATCCGCGGCCGGCCCCTCGAGGGCATGGTCGTGGCCATCGGCGGCGTCGATTTCGGCCTGGGGGAATCGCTGAGCTGGCCGGTGATCGCGGCAATGGATGCGTTCGTGATGGCTATCGCGGACGCCGTACGGCGTACCCGGGATCATGTGCTGGAGCGGGCGGCCGCCATCCGCCACTGATCGCCCATCAGCCCGGCCACACGACCTCGCGGGCCGCCGGAGCGTGCGCGCTCGTCGCCGACTTGCCCCCGGCCGAGGGTCATCTCCAGAGGGGCCCTTCGACCCGGACGCGCCCTCGGCCCGCCTGCCGAACGGCCCACGGGAACGGGCCGTCCGCCACGTCTCGGTGGCCGGCTGGGAGGCCACGCTGTCCCCATGAGCGAATCCCTAGCCCCGAGCGTCCCATATCCAGGGATCCCGGCCATCGTCGATGGCTCCGAGGCCATCGCCCACGTCGAGACCCGCACCTCCGAGGTCGCCTGCGCCTACCCGATCACGCCCTCGACCACGATGGCCGCCGTCTTCCAGGCGGGTGTGGCCGGCGGTCGCACCAACCTGTGGGGAACCTCCCTGCGCTTCATCGAGCCCGAGTCCGAGCACAGCTCCGCGTCGGCCGCCGAGGGCGCCGCGCTGGCCGGGGCCCGGGTGACGAACTTCACCGCGGGCCAGGGCCTGATCCTGATGAAGGAGGTCCTGTACGTCATCAGCGGCAAGCGACTGCCGGTCGTCTTCCACGTCGGCGCCCGCGCCCTGACCAGCCAGGCGCTCAACATCCACGCCGGCCACGACGACGTGATGGGCGTCGCCGACACGGGCTGGGGCGTGCTGTTCGCCCGGAACGCCCAGGAGGCGGCCGATCTGACCGCCATCGCCCGGCGCGTGGCGGAGGCGGTCGAGACACCGTTCTTCGTCGCCCAGGACGGGTTCCTCACGACACACACCCTCGAGAACGTGCTGCTGCCCGAGGACGAGCTGCTGCGCACGTTCGTCGGCGACCCGCGCGAGCACATCCGCTCGATGTTCGAGCCGGGCGAGGCGCTGATGACCGGCGTCGTCCAGAACCAGGACAGCTACATGAAGGGCCGCATCGGTCAGCGCGCCTACTACCAGGCGCTCCGGTCGGCATTGACCGACGCATTCACGGAATGGGCCGCGTTGACCGGGCGGACCTACGGCCAGATCGCCACCCATCGTTGCGACGACGCCCAGGAGATCATGGTCTCGATGGGGACCATCGACGACACGGCCGTCGCCGTGGTCGATGCCCTCCGTCGCGAGGGTCGTCGGGTGGGCTGCGTCGCGGTCACCGCGTTCCGACCATTCCCGGCCCAGGCGCTCGCGCGGGTCCTGCGGCGGGCGCGCACGGTCGGGGTGGTGGAACGGACCGATGAGCCCGCCGCCGCCGACAACCCCCTGACTCGCGAGACCAAGGCGGCGCTCTACGCCTCTGCCGCGGAAGGCGTGATGGTGCCCAGGGTCCTGTCGCTGTCGGCCGGGCTCGGGTCCCGCGACATCGGTCCAGGCGACCTCGCGGCGACGTTCGACTGGCTGGCCGGGCACGGCGAGCGTGCGAGCGACTTCGCCGTCCTTGGCATCCGCCACCCGCTGGCGCTGACCGCTCGCCCGATCGACGTCCGACCGCCCGGGGCCTTCTCGATGCGCGGCCACTCGATCGGCGGGTTCGGCTCCGTGACCACCAACAAGCTCATCGCGACCGTGGTCGGCGAGCTGTTCGACAAGCGCGTCCAGGCCTACCCGCGCTATGGCTCCGAGAAGAAGGGCCTGCCGACGACCTACTACCTGACCATCGCCGATGGTCCGATCCGGACCCACGGCGAGCTCGATCGCGTCGATCTCGTGCCGCTCCACGACGTGTCGGCGTTCGGCCTCGGTGATCCGCTCGCCGGCCTGGTCGACGGTGGGACCCTGTTCCTGCAGTCGCCGTTGACGGATCCCGGCGCGATCTGGGCCTCGCTGCCCACGACCGCCAAGACGGACATCGTCGCCCGGCGCATCCGGGTCACCGCGCTCGACACGGCGACGCTCGCCCGCGCGCACGCGCCACGACCCGACCTGCTGATCCGGATGCAGGGCATCGCCCTGATGGGCGTCTTCCTGCGGGTGACCCCCTTCGCGGCGGATGCGGGGATGGACCGCGAGGCCCTCCTCCGCGCCGTCGGCACCCGGCTCGGGCGCTTCTTCGGAAAGCGCGGGTCGGCGGTGATCGACGCCAACCTGGCCCTCATCGGCGAGGCCTACGACGGCCTCATCGACGTCAGCGCCGAACTCGGCCTTCCGGCCGGGGTCGAGCGCCACCTGACGGTCGCGCCACCGCGCGAGACCGCACTGATCGGAGCGGCGACATGACCACCCACGCATCTCCCACGCCGAACGACCACGTCCCGAGCCCGACGCCGTCGGAGGCGCCGGTGATGCGCACGGTCGGTGACCTGATGGCCCTCGAGCCGATCGTGATCCGCACCGACGCCTCGCTGTCCGAGGCGGTGCGCCTGATGGATGAGCACCACATCAGCGGCCTGCCCGTCATCGACCACGCCGGGGACGTCGTCGGGGTCATCAGCCAGACCGACCTGGTGCACGCCCGGGCGACGGAATACCTGTGGACCAACTGGGCCGGCCTGGCCGTCCGTCACCTCATGTCCAGCCCGGCCCTCACCGTCAAGCGCTCGACGCCCCTCGACGTGGCCGCCCGGCGCATGGAGCGCAATCGCGTCCATCGCCTGGTCGTCGTCGCGGACCTCGATCCGAACCTCGCCATCGGGGTCATCTCGACGAGCGACCTCGTGCGTGCCCTGGCCCTGGAGACCCGATGACCACCGACATCCGAAGCCCCCTCACCAAGGAGGCGGGTGGCCTCAAGGAGGCCCACGAGACCGAGCTCGGCGCGGCCGGGCCGCCCCTGTTCGATGTGGCCAGCTACGTCGAGGAGTTCGGGGCATCGATCGTGCCCGCCTACCGGCGCGGGGTCGCCGACGCAGAATGGCCGGTCGACGTCGGCCTGGCGCGAAGCATCATCCCGCCCGGGACGGCCGCGGTCCGCGATCTGAGCCGGCTCGCGCCGCTGATGCCCCGGTTGATCGCCGAGAAGTGCGTCGGCTGCATGGCCTGCGTCAGCGCCTGCCCCGACACGGCGATCCTCGGGATCGCCGTCCCGGAGCCCGAGCTCGATGAGCGGATCGGGGCGTTCGCGGCGTCCCAGGACGAGCCAGAGCTGGCGGCCACCACGGCCCGCGCCCATTTCGTCCACACCCAGAAGTACGGCGAGGTGCCGGCCAAGCGTGGCCTCGCCCCGGCCAGCTTCGGCATCTTCGTGGAGCCCACCCACTGCAAGGGCTGCGCTGAGTGCGTCGAGGTGTGCGCGGCGCTCGGCCATGACGCGCTGTTCATGACCGCCAAGGCCGACGAAGGGCCGACCGGTGAGACCGTCCTCGAAGAGGCGGGTCGCGACATGCGCTTCTTCCGCTCCCTGCCGCCGACGCCACCCGAGTACCGCAACGACAAGGCGCTGGCCGATCTGATGCTCGGTGAGCACGCCGTCGGCTACGTCGGGGGCGCGGGCTCGTGCGCCGGCTGCGGCGAGGCGACGGCCATCCGGATGCTCGTCGCGGCGACCCGCCAGATGCACGGTCCCGACTCGATGGGCATCGTCGCCGCCACCGGCTGCAACACCGTCTTCGGGAGCACCTACCCGTTCAATCCATACCTCGTCCCATGGACCAATTCGCTGTTCGAGAACGCGCCGGCCGTGGCGTCGGGGATCCGCGCCCGCTGGGACCAGGCGGGTCACAGCGACCGGAAGTTGTGGGTCATGGGCGGTGACGGCGCGATGTACGACATCGGCTTCCAGGCGCTGTCGCGGATGGTCGCCTCGGGCGCCGACATCAACGTCATCGTGCTCGACACGCAGGTGTATTCGAACACCGGGGGGCAGGCCTCCACCGCCTCGTTCGGCGGACAGGTCACCAAGCTCTCGGCGTTCGGTGCGGCCCAGCACGGCCGGCCGGAGCCGCGCAAGGAACTGGGCCGCATCGTCATGGCCCATGGCGACGTGTACGTGGCCCAGACGACGCCCGCCCACCTGAACCATTTCTATCGGGCCATCACCGAGGCGAACGCCTACCCGGGCCCGTCGGTGGTGATCGTCTACTCGGCCTGCATGCCCGAACACGGCATCGCCGACGACGCCGCGTCCCGACAGGCCAAGCTCGCCGTCGACTCGCGGGCGTTCCCGTTGTTCACCTACGACCCGCGTCGCGGGCCCACCTTCGCGGAGCGATTGTCGCTCCAGGGCAACCCGGCGCTCCGCGATGACTGGTCGAAGCTGCCGGATGGGGAACCGGTGGACTTCCTGGCGTTCGCCCGGACGGAGGGCCGGTTCCAGCCCCATTTCGGGGCCGACGGCACGCCGACCAACGAGATCCTCGAGACCCAGGCCGACCGGCTCGCGAACTGGCGGACGCTCCAGGAGCTGGCCGGAACGTTGACGGAGAGGAAGGCGTGACATGTGCATGACCTACCCGGGTGAGGTCGTCGCTCTCGAGGGATCCGAGGCCGTCGTCAGGACGGACGGGCGGTTCCTGCGAGCCACCACCCTGGTCTTGCCCGACACCGCCATCGGCGACCAGGTCCTGGTCGCCGCGGGGTCCATCGTCCAGCGGCTCGAACCCTTGCAGGCGGAAGAGATCCGACGTCTCGTCGCGATCGCCGATGGCAGTCAGGAGATCGATCGGTCATGACCGTCGTGGGACGTAGCCTGCCGCGCAGCGTCGGGACCGGCCTGGCCCTGGCCGCGGCCACCGCCACCATCAGCGGCGTGTCGGTGTTCGTGAATGCGACGGCGGCCAAGGCCGTGCCCGATGCGGTCGTCTTCACGACCCTCAAGAACGTCGTCGCAGTGCTCGGCCTGATCGGCCTGGCGGCGCTGGCCGTACGCCCGACCGATCTCCGGGTCACGCGGCGCGACGCGGCCCTCCTGACGCTGATCGGCCTGATCGGGGGTGGCGTCGCCTTCGTGCTGTTCTTCAGCGGGCTGGCGATGGCCAGTGCGCCCTCCGCAGCGTTCATCCACAAGACGATGTTCCTGTGGGTCGCGTTGATGGCCGGTCCGTTCCTCGGTGAACGCCTCGGCTGGGCACCCATCGCGGCGCTCGCCGTGCTGCTGGCCGGCCAGGCCGTCATCCTGCCGCCCCTGGGCATCGCCTGGGGGACCGGAGAGACCCTCATCGCGCTGGCGACGCTGCTGTGGTCAGTGGAGGTCATCCTCGCCCGTCGCGTCCTCGGTCGGGTGCGTTCGCCGATCGTCGGGGTCGCCCGCCTCGGCATCGGTCTGATCGTGCTCGTCGGCTATCTGGGCGTGACCGGTCGACTCGGTGGGATCGCGGCGCTCGATGGCGCCGCCTGGAGCTGGATCGGGCTTACCGGCCTGCTGCTGGGCGGCTACGTCGCGACGTGGCTGGCGGCCCTGCGCCGAGCGCCCGCGACCCAGGTCACGTCCGTCCTCGTCGTCGGTGCGCTGATCACGGCAACGCTCACCGCGCTGAGTCGCGGCGCCCTGCCCGGACCGGTCGCCCTCGGCGGCTACGCGCTCGTCGTCCTCGGGGTCGCGGGCATCGTCGGTCTTGCCCTCGGTTCGGATCGGCGAACCGCCCTCGTCGACGCCTGACACGAGCCATGGAGACGTCCGGGCCGGTCCTCTTCGCCCGGTACGCCTACGGTCCGAACCGGTTCGGGTACTGCGGCCCCGACGACGCCGACGAGCTGCTCGAGGCCGGCGTCGCCGGTCAGGATCGAGTGCTGCGCTCCCTCGCCACCCGATTCGAGGGCGCCTACCCCTACCTCGCCCTGATCGCCCACTCGAACGGTCTGGCGGATCCGCTCGATCGACGCGTGGTCGAGGCCTACTGGCTGGGCAACGACCTGCTCGCGCGGGTGCGTCCGGGAGCGCTCGGCGCGTCGCTCGACGATCGTTTCCGCCGGCGCCTCGGCCCCGATGACTGGCGCTGGCTCGCGACCAAGCCGGTCGATGGCGCGCGACCGGTCCACGCCTTCCACGTCCTCGACGTCTTCCCGCGCGTGGGGCTCATGCGCGGCGGCAGGATCGAGGGCGTCGTCACGACGATGGACGCCTGCCGGATCCGTGCCGGCCGCGTCCTCGAGCGCGTCGGTGACCAGCTGATCGTGCTGGCCGAGCCACTCGAGCTCGTCGCCGGCAAGCTACGCCGGGGTGCCCCGCGGCCGGAGCGCGTCCAGGCCTGGCGCGACACGACCGGGTTCATCGAGGCGCCCTCGCCGGGCGACACGGTGTCGATCCACTGGTCGTGGGCCTGCGACCGACTCGACGACCGCCAGCGGGCCAACCTCGAGGCCTGGACCGAGCGGCAGTTGGCGATCGCCAACCGCACGATCTGACCCGTCGCGCTCCCTCAGTCGGAGCGGCGCGGCCCCGACCATAGCGGCGCGGCCAACAACAGCACGTCCGCGACGACGGCGGTGCCGACGGTCGCGCCTGCCAGCGCCACGGCAGGCCCGCCGATCGACAGGGAAATGGCGGCCCACCAGCCGAGGACGCCGGCCTCGAACAGGACGAGGCGAAGCGTCGCGCCGCGGCCCGCCGACGTACGCGCCTGGGCGTGTCCTGGCATCCCGCCCGGCCCCAGGGTCGGGAGCAGGTGGCTGGCTGCGCCGACGACCGCCTGGCTCGCACCGCCGATCACCAGCGGGATACCGACGATCGACAGCGACCAGCCGGCCGGCCTGGCGCCGTGGGCGAGGACCAGCAGCGCCGCCGCCCCGATCCCGGCCGAGATCCAGCAGGCCGCCGCGATGAGCGACCAGCCGGTGAAGCGGTGCCAGGCGAGATCGGTTGTCCAGTGGCCGCGACCCTCCTGGCGGACGACCGCGACGAGATAGGCCGGCACGGTGAAGGCGGCGACCAGCGCGAGCAGGGCGCCCATTCGGACGACGAGGTCCGAACCGATCGCGAAACCGGTGGCGACGATTCCCACGGCGGTCGCGAGGCCGACCACAGCGATCGTCGGCAGGCGACCGCTGACGATCCGGGCGCCGAGGACGGTCGGGGCGAGATGGATCAGCGTGCTGACGATGACGAGGCTGACGAAGCCGATCAGGTTCAGCCAGGCGTGGGCCGGCTTGAGGACACCCCAGTTCGCCTGGACCACCCCCACGTCGTGCAGGAACGCGGTCACCAGCGATACGCCGACGATCACCGACAACACGCCAAGGGCATAGCCGACGATCACGATCCGATGGCGGACGCCCGATGCCCGACGCATCGGCAGCAGGGTCGCCGCCGCCAGCCCGGTCAAGCCCACGAGGTACAGGCCCGCGCCCAGCAGGGAACCGGCGCGATGGGCGGCCGGGACGGCGACGGCGATCGTGACCGCCGCCACCCCGAGCGACGCGATGACACCGATCCGCAGCTCCGGCCGGGCCGGCGGCGCCGCGACCAGGGCCGCGGCGAAGAACGGCATGAGGGCGCCGATGGCCGTGCCCGCACCACCGGCCAGGGCCAGGTGGAGCGCGCTCCACGCGGCGTTTCCGGTCACGAGCACGAAGCCGGCTGCGACGAGGAAGCCGAGTGCGATCGCCACGCCGCCGACGGCGATCCGCCGATCGGTGTCGCGCCGGACAAGCCGCCGATCGGCTGATGGATCGGCCCCGACGGTGGTGATGCCGTCGGGGCCGTCGACCACGGGCAGGACCCGGGGCATGGCTTACTTGGTCGGGTCGCCGTCGCCGGCCTTCACCAGGCCGAGGGCTCCGCGACCGACGAAGTTGAACGCGTGGGTGACGATGGGGTACAGGCCGTCCTCGGCGGTCGTGAACTCGACGATGCCGCCCTGGGCAGGCGACAGGTCCATCGCCTGCGAGCCCCAGTTGCCCGGGTTGCCCTTGGACAGGTGGATGCCTTCCTTGATGACGGTGTTGAAGATCGTGCCCACGATGTGGAACGAGCTGTCGATGTTGGGGCCGGCGTCGAGGACGAACATCCGGACCGTCTGGCCGGTGCCGACCTCGATCGGGCCGTCCTTGTACTGGTTCGCGACCCCGTTGAAGACCACGTAGTCAGGCGATGGGGCGCCGGCAGCTGCCTTCGTCAGGTCCACGGGCTGGCCCTGCGGGCCGAGGTACCACTCGCTCTGGACCAGAGCGAACTCCTTGTCGACCTTGGGCAGCCCCTCGGCCGGCTCGACGATGACCATCCCGTACATCCCGTTCGCGATGTGATGGAGCGTCGGCGCGGTCCCGCAGTGGTACATCCACACGCCGGCGTAGTCGGCGGTCCACTCGTAGAGGAGCTCCTCGCCGGGGGCGATCGAACGCATCTCGTCGTTCCAGGCGACCTGGCTGGCGTGGAAGTCGATGGAGTGCGACATCTGGTTGGTCGCGGGGTTCTTGAGGTGGACCCGGATCTTGTCACCCACCTTGACCCGGATGACCGGGCCCGGCACGGACCCGCCGAACGTCCAGACCTTCTGCACGAAGCCCGGCGCGACCGTCATGTTCGTCTCGGTCATCTCCAGGTCGATGTCGTGGACCTTGCCGGGGAGCAACGCGGGGGCGGTGGGGTCGCGCCGGACCGGCGCGGGGGCATTCGGATCGGCCGCGACGTTCGTCACGGGCCCCGGGCCACCGTGGCTGTTCGGATCGGTGCTGGCCGTCGCGGTCCCGCTGACGGCGATCTTGCCGGTCATGCCGGCGGCGGCGTGGCCCGGGATCGAGCACAGGAACGTGGTGCCGCCGGCCGGGATGTCGACGTCGACCTGGACGGTCTCGCCGGGCTTGGCCAGGGCCGTCTCACCGGTCGGGAAGGTGATGTCGTGCGAGGCGGCGCCGGTGTTGACGAGCTTGACCGTGTAGCGACCGGCCGCCGGGACCTCGAGCGTCGACGGTTTGAATCCGAGGTCGAACGCCGTGACTTCGAGCGAACCGCCGACGCTGGCCGACGAGGCGGCCGGGGACGTCGATGGGGCCGTGCTCGGGGCGGCGGCTGTACTCGGGGCCGCCGCGGGCGACGCACCGGCCGTATTCGGCGGGTAGGTCCAGCCAGGCGCGCCGGCCTGCGTGCAGGCACCGACGGCCAGGAGGGACGCGAGCAGGATCGGGATCATGCGGCGCATGGGTGGGTGGCTCCTTCGACAGAAACATGGACCATCGCGGTCATGATTGCGAGGAGGCGGACACCGTTACAGGGCCGTTCGGCCCGTTTGTCGAGGGACGGCCGGACCGGGCCGCGCGACCGGCGGATCGAGGTCGGCGAGTGACGGGATGTCCGCAAGCGTCGCCTCGGCCAGTCGGTCGAGGAGCGCCTGCTGGGCCGCCGAGAACACGGCGTGGACCTGGCAGTGCCCGTCGCGTCCACAGGGGACGTCGCGCAGCACGCAGGTCTGGCGTCGGCTATCGCCTTCGACCGCCTCGATGACCTCGAGCAGGCTGATCCGGGCCGGCGGACGGCCGATCCGATAGCCGCCCGA
>DASSMQ010000069.1:0-12185 GCA_035688805.1 Candidatus Limnocylindrales bacterium | reverse complement strand
CGATCATGCTCGTCGAGGTGCGCGTCCCGGAGGCCTACATGGGCGAGGTCAATCGAGATCTCAACGGGCGTCGCGGACGCGTGCTCGGGCTGGATTCGGCCGACGGCATGCAGGTCATCACCGCCCACGTCCCCCAGGCCGAGCTGTTCGATTACGCCACCGAACTGCGTTCGCTGGCCCAGGGCCGCGGCTCCTTCACGGCGTCGCTCGACCACTACGAGGACGTCCCGTCGCACGTCGCCGAGAAGGTCATCGCCGACCATCGGAAAGCGGTCGAAGCGACGGGCCACGGGGGCCACTGACCGTCCGCGGCGGAGAACCCAGTGACGGCGCGGTGCACACCGGCGGTCGGTCGCCCATGAGCCCGACCCCGGTCACGTTCCACCATCCGGACCAGCCGTCCGCCTACAGCTGGGAGGCGACCAACGAGGAGGTCGCGGGGCGCTACGGGGTGCCGCTCGACCGGATCGCCCGGTTCGACCTCAATACCGCTCCTGCGCCGCCCGAGCTCGCCGTCCGGGTCCTTCGTGGCGGCGAGTTCGAGACGCCGATGTCCGAATACGCCCCCGCCGACTACCGGCGGCTCGTGGCGGCCGCGGCGTCTCGCTACGGCGTGGGGTCCGATGAGCTCGTGGTCGGCGCCGGGGCCGACGAGATCCTCGACATCATCGGCAAGACGTTCCTGCGCGAGGGCGCTGCCGCCGTCGTTCCGGTCCCGACCTACGCGATGTTCCGGGTCATCACCGAACAGCGCGGCGCGCGGGTGATCGCGGTCCCTCGGCTCGGCGTCGGCGAGGGATATGCCCTGGACCTGCCCGCCGTACGAGCGGCCGCCGCCCACGCAGCCGTGGTCTGGTTGTGCTCCCCGAACAATCCGACCGCCCTGCCCGAGCCGGACGGCGCGATCAGGGCACTGCTCGGCCAGCTGGCCGCCGACGCGGCGGCCGAAGGCCGCGAGTCACCGATCGTGGTCGTCGACGAGGCGTATGCCGAGTTCGCCGGCGGTTCGCTGGCACCGCTACGGGCGGACCATCCGAACCTGATCGTCATCCGAACCCTCAGCAAGGCGTACGCGCTGGCAGGGCTGCGGGTCGGCTTCGCCATCGCTCGGTCCGAGATCGTCGACCGGATGAATCCCTACCGGCCACCCGGATCCATCGCGACGGTCTCGGTGACGATCGCGACCGAGGCGCTCCTCGACGCGACCTTGGCCCCTGCCAACGTCGAGCGCCTCGGCAAAGAACGCGAACGCCTCGCGAACGCGCTGCGCGCTGTGGGCTGGTCGGTCGGTCCGTCGACCACCAACTTCCTGCTCGTCGACACCGGGTCGATCGAGCGCGCCGCCGCGATCGCCGAGGGCCTGCTCCGTCGCGGCCTCGTCCCGCGGACGTTCCCGACCGGCCACCCGCTCGCCGACCACCTCCGGATCACCGTGCGCGACGGCGTGCAGGACGACCGGCTCATCGAGGCCGCGCGCGACCTCGAGCAGGAGCTCCCCGGCTGATCGCGGCCGAGCCGATCATCCGACTCGCCGGCCGATCATCCGACTCGCCGGCCGATCTCCCGCCGGCGCTTGCCGATCTTGACGTCCAGCCACTCCCCGGCGACCAGCTCCGGGACTTGTTCCGGGTCGGTGACGCGGGTCCCGTTGATCGTCAGGCCACCACCGGCGATCAGCCGGCGGCCTTCACTCTTGGATGCGAAGACCCCGGCCGCGGTGAGCAACGCCGCCGAGCCGGCAGAGGCCTGCTCGTTCGTGAATTCGAACCCCCCGGTCGAGTCGAATAGCGAACGCAGGACATCCGGGTCGGCGATGGGCGCGCCCGAGAAGAGCGCCGCGCTGTCGGCCTCGGCGCGGGCAGCGGCGGCCTCGCCGTGGGTTCGGGCCGTGATGTCGCGAGCCAGCGCCCGTTGCGCCTCACGCCCCTCCGGCCTGGCAGTGCTCGCCGACTCGAGCGCCTCGATCTCGTCGCGCCCTTTCTCGGTGAACCAGCGGAGATACGTTCCTGCGTCCCGGTCGTCGGCGTTCAGCCAGTACTGGTAGAAGGCGAACGGGGTCGTCCGCTCCGCATCCAGCCAGACGGACTCGCCCGATTCCGACTTGCCGAACTTGGTGCCTGAGGACGACAGCAGAAGCTTGTATGCGAGCCCGTGCGCCGGCTGCTCCGTCGCCTCCTCCCCCACCCCGGAAGCGCGCCGGATGAGCTCGAGGCCGGCGGTGATGTTGCCCCATTGGTCGGCCCCGCCCATCTGCAGCTCGACGCCCATGGTCGTGTGCAGGTGCCAGAAGTCGTAGGCCTGTAGCAGCATGTAGCTGAACTCGGTGAACGACAGGCCGCGGTCGAGTCGGACCTGCACCGAGTCCTTGGCGAGCATGTACGGGATCGTGAAATGCTTGCCGATGTCGCGCAGGAAATCGATGAGCGACACCTCGCCGAGCCAGTCGAGGTTGTTCACCATGAGCGCCCCGCCGGCCCCTGGTGCGAAGTCGAGGAACCGTTCGAGCTGGCGGCGGATGGCGGTCAGGTTCGCCTCCAGGGTCACCCGGTCGAGCAGGTTGCGCTCGGCGGATCGTCCCGACGGGTCACCGATCATCCCGGTGCCACCGCCGACCACGGCGATCGGCCGCCCGCCGGCGCGCTGCAATCGCAGCAATCCGAAGATCGGCACGAGGTGGCCGACGTGCAGCGACGCGGCGGTCGGATCGAACCCGATGTACCCGGCGATCGGGCGTCCCGTGGCCAGTCGGTCGGCCAGGCCAGGCGTCGCCGCGTGCAGGATGCCGCGCCACGCGAGCTCGGCGAGGAACCCGGTTCCGGGGGCGTCGGTCGGTGCCACGCCGGGCGCTCCGACGATCGGCGCGCGGTCGGCGGCCGTCACAGTGGCGGACGCCGCGGCGTCTGCAACCGGGCGACCGCCCTGGATCGGTCGTTCACGACCCCTATGCTATCGTGCGGCCTCGAATGCAGACCACCCTTGCCAGGCGGCAGCGCCACCGGCGCGCCATCAGCCGCCGGCCGGCCGGGAGTGGCGGATCGTGGATCCGCCGCATCCTCATCGCCATCCCCATCGTCGTCCTGCTGCTCGGCGTGCTGCTGGGCGTGACCGGGGCACTCTTCACCGTGGCCGCGTACAACTTCTACGCGCGTGACCTGCCCGATCCCAAGGCGGCCCTGAGCGACCTCAACTTCGAGCAGCAGACGATCGTCTATGACCGAACGGCCAAGGTCGAGCTCGCCCGACTCGGGACGCTGCGCCGCGAAGTCGTGGCCTTCGATCAGATCCCCGGCGAGATGCTCGACGCGACGACGGCGATCGAGGACCAGCATTTCTGGACCAACCCCGGATTCGACCCGGTCGGCATCGTGAGTGCCGGACTCGACACGCTGTCCGGCCGTCCACGTGGCGCCTCGACGATCACCCAGCAGCTCGTCCGGGCCCGCCTGCTGCCCAAGGAGGCGTTCGCCGACACGACCTACGAGCGCAAGATCCGCGAGATCATCCAGTCGATCCGCCTGACCGAGGCATACCCCGGCGACAAGGGCAAGCAGGAGATCATCACCGCCTACCTCAACCAGAACTTCTATGGCAACAGCACCTATGGGGTGATGGCGGCGGCGCGCGGTTACTTCGGCAAGGCGCTCAAGGACCTGTCGCTCGCCCAGTACGCGATCCTGGCAGCCATCCCTCAGTCACCGACGAAGTTCGACCTCGTGCGGAACGCCGAGGAGGTCTGCCTCGACAAGAACCCGCCCAACCCCGATTCGGGCGACGAGTGCCAGAACGTCCAACTCGAGGTGCCGCCGGCGAGCGAGATCGTGGTTCGACGCAACTACATCCTCGACCTCATGAAGACGCGCAGCACGCTCAGTGGCTTCAGGCACACGGCCGCGGAGTACGAGGCGGCCAAGGCGGATCCGGTCGTCATCCGGCCCCAGGTCTCGTCCACGTGGCGCGCGCCACATTTCGTGTGGAAGGTCCGCGAGGCGCTCGCCCAGATCCTGTGCCCGGACACGCCGGCCGAATGCGAAGGCGTCGACACGGGCGGGTATCGGGTCACGACCACCCTCGACTGGAATATGCAGAAGATCGTCGACAAGTGGGTCTATGTGGCGGCGCGCGCGCCGCAGTCGAAGCAGGCCAGGTCGATCCTGCGGGCGAAGAAGATCCCGGCCAAGCAGTGGGGCTGGATCCTCAATCTCCGCGGTCGGAACATCCACAACGCCGCATCGGCCGTGCTCGACTACCGCACCGGCGAGGTCCTGGCCTATGCGGGGAGTGCCAGTTACACGTCCAAGGGCACCCGCAAGTTCCAGCCCCAATTCGATGTTCTGTCCAACGGCTGGCGCCAGCCGGGATCGTCGATCAAGCCGATCGACTACAGCATCGGCATCGACGACGAGACCTTCACCGCGAGCTCGATGTTCATGGATGTCGTGACCGACTTCGGGCGCGGCTTCACGCCGACCCAGGCCGACAAGCTGGAGCGCGGCCCGGTCCGGTTGCGCAGCGCCCTGCAGTTCTCGCTGAACATCCCGGCGATCAAGGCGACCATCATCCAGGGTCTCCAGCACACGTTCGACCGCTCGCAGGACTTCGGTCTGCAATATCCGCGGACCGCGGTCCCGGTCACGTCCATGGGGATCGGGACGCTCGAGACCCACCCGATCGACATGCTGAGCGCCTACGGCACCATCGCCGACGGCGGGGTCCGCATGCCGCGCCAGTTGATCACCAAGGTGGTCGATGAGAACGGCCGCCAGGTCTGGCCGATCGACGACAGCAGGCCCGAAGGCACGAAGGTCATCAGCCCGCAGGCCGCCTACATCGTCACCGACATCCTCAACGGCAATACCCAGCCGAAGGTCAACCCGTTCTGGGGCGAATTCATGATCACCAAGGGCGGCACCCGTCGCCCGGCCGCGTACAAGACGGGTACGACGAGCGACAACCGCGACGTCCATGCGTACGGCTACCTGGCCCCGCCCAAGGACGCCCGCCAGCCCGCGTTGGCAGTCGGCGTGTGGATGGGCAACAGCAACAACGAGCCCAATCGCGGCAGCCTCTCACTCGACTCCTCGGCGCCACTCTGGTCGGCCATCCTCGAAGAGGTCAGCAGGCCCTACCCGATCAGCCAGTTTCGGGCGCCGAGCGGTCTCGTCACGGCCAACGTCGACGCGTTCACCGGGATGAAGCCCGGGCCGTTCACGACCAAGCAGGTCAAGGAGCTGTTCATCAAGGGCACGGTTCCGAAGGACCGCGAATCGCTGCGCGTCTCACGCGACATCGATGCGGCCTCGGGGCTGCTCTGGCAGAACGGCTGTGTCGGGCCGAGGGTGACCCGCGGCTTCTTCAACCTCAACGACATCGAGAGCAACTTCCCGAATTGGCAACGGGCGAATCGCGGCTGGGCCGCACGTGCTGCCAGCGGACCCGGCAGACGCGGCGGGCCGGAGGGCACCCGGACGGCCTACTTCTACAACGGCCAATTCCAGCCGTTCGGCCGATCATGGGGCGCGCCGTTCGCGCCACGGGACAAGTGCCCGCTGGCGCCGCGACCGACGCCGCCTCCGGTCTGCGATCCACTCCAACCCGACACCTGTCTCCCGCCGGGCGGCGGTCCGCCGACGCCGAAGCCGACCAAGCCTCCCAAACCGTAGCCGCCCGCGTCGCGGCTCAGAGGCTGACGACCGTCGCCCCGTCGCCACCCTCGCCGCGCTCGCCCGGCCGCATCTCCCGCACGAGCGGGTGATCGGCCGCGGCGGCCCGGACCGCATCGCGGAGGGCGCCGGTCCCGAGGCCGTGGATGATCATGACCGACGAGAGCCCGGCCAACGCCGCATCATCGAGATATTGTCCGAGGGCGTCGAGCGCCTCCTCGACCCGAGCCCCGCGCAGGTCGAGGGACGACGCGACGGTCCTCGCCCTGGCCAGCCGGAGCGCGGCGGCATTCGACGTCGCTCCAGCATCCGATCGACCCGGCGTCCGATCGTCCACCGTCGCCGGCACCAGATCCGACACCTCGACCACCACCCGCATGCCGCCGGCCTCGAGGGTGGCGCGACGGCCGCCCCGTTCGAGCGCGGCCACGCGTCCTTCCCAGGCCCCCGATCGACTCCGCGCTCGATCCCCGACCCGCCAGCGATGCGGTTCCCCAGATTCGGTCGCGGCGTCACGCTCTGGTGCGGGAGGGGCGGGCAGTCGGCCGACGGTCGCTTCGGCCCGTGCCAGGGCTGCGTCGATCGACGCCGCGGTCACCGTCTCGCGCTCGAGTGCCCGACGGCTGGCAGCCAGTTCATCGCGCAACTCGGCCACGATGCGCTCGGCTTCCTCACGAGCGGTGCGCACGTGCTCGTCGCGTTCGCGTCGCGCCCGTCGGCGTTCCTCTGCGGCGGTGCGTAACTGGTCCGCCGCTCGAGCTTCGGCCGCCCGGGCGCGCTCGAGCGCGTCGCTGGTCTCGCCCTCGGTGGCGCGGATCGCGGCGAGCGTCGCTTCGAACGAGCGCTGCGATTCGGTCAGTCGCGACCGTGCGTCATCGACGATCGGATTCGGCAAACCGAGTCGTTCGGCGATCGCGAAGGCCTGGCTGCCGCCTGGCAGCCCGATCGTCAGTCGATAGGTCGGCGACAGCGTGTCGAGATCGAATTCGACCGCGGCGTTCCGGGCACCGGGCGTGGTGTGGGCGTACGCCTTCAGCTCCGCGTAGTGGGTGGTCGCCGCGACGACCGCGCCGACCTGCAGGAAATGATCGAGCAGTGCCTGGGCCAGGGCCGATCCCTCGGTCGGATCGGTGCCCGCCCCGAGCTCGTCGAGCAGGACGAGCGTGTCCGGGCCGGCGGCCGCGACGATCGTCGTGATCCGGCGGAGGTGCCCCGAGAACGTCGACAGGGACTGGGCGATCGACTGCTCGTCGCCGATGTCGGCGAAGACGTCACGCCAGACCGGCAGGCGGCTACCCTGCGCGGCCGGGACGTGCAGCCCGGCCTGATGCATCAGGCTGAGCAGACCGAGGGTGCGCAGCGTGACCGTCTTGCCACCGGTGTTCGGCCCGGTCACAACGAGGGCGCGATAGTCCTCGCCGAGCCGGATGTCGATCGGCACGACCCGGCCGGTCAATCCGGGGTGACGGGCCGAGAGCAGGACCACCTCCGGTCGCTCGGCGGTATCGGCGCGCGTCGCGTCCATGTCCGCGGCGAGACTCGCCTTGGCGACCCACAGGTCGAACCGGGCTAGCGCGGCGAGGGTCTCGCGCAGGGCCGCGGCATTGACCGCGACGAGGGCCGACAACTCGTCCAGGATCCGGGCGATCTCCTCCGCTTCTGCGACCTGCGCCTCCCGCCAGGCGTTACCGAGCTCGACAGCCACCAGCGGTTCGATGAAGAGCGTCTGCCCGCTGCCCGACGCGTCATGAACGATGCCCTTGACCCGCGACCTCGCCTCGGCCTTCACGGGGACCACGTACCGGCCGTTGCGGAGGGTCACGATCGGCTCCTGAAGGGCCGAGCCAAGCTCCGCTCCGACGAGCGCGTCCAGCCGACGGCGCAACCGGTCATAGGCGACCCGGACGGCGGCGCGGAGCCCGCCGAGCCGCGGCGACGCCGTGTCGAGCAGTTCGCCGACCGGGTCGAAGCTGCGCCCAAGCGTGCTGCGGACAGCCGGCAAGGCATGGATCTCGCGGCCGAGCTCGCGCAGCAGTGGCCGACGCTCCTCCGACAGCGAGGTGGCCAGGCGAGCGGCGGCTTCGAGGGTCTCGGCGATGGCCAGGAATTGCTCCGCGTCCAGCCGGCCACCGCGAGCCGCGCGTTCGACGGCCGGGCCGATGTCGTGGGCGGCTCCGATGCCGACGCCGGGTCGTTCTTCGAGCAATGCACGAGTCTGGTCGGTCTCGTCGAGCATGCGGCCGACGAGGATCGGATCGGGCGACGGCTCGAGTGCTTCCGCCAACCGGCGGGAGGGCGGGAACGCCGTGGCGTCGGCCAAGCGGTCGCGGATCAGCGGGAACTCGAGCAGTTCCCTCGAGCGGGCGTCCATGGGCCTGCGGAGCCGCCTTCAGCGGGTCCGCGACACCGAAGGGTGGCCGCGGATGGCGAACCGCCAGGGACGCGCGGCCCATTCGGGACCGGCGTAGGCGACGCCGATCCTGGCACTTACCGCGACGCTGACCGGATCGACCTCGTCGACTGGGTCCGCTGTGTCCCGTTCAAGCCGCAACGCCCCGTCTGGTGCGCACAGGTCCGCCCCGGTCCAGGTCGTGTCGACGCCGAATGCCGCGGCGACGAGGCCGGGGCCGCTGGCCAGTCGGTCCGCGGGGAGCTCAGCGAGCCGGCGTCGTGTCGCGGCACGTCCGGGCTCGGTCCGACCGGCGCGTCGGCGGCGGTCGAGGCGCGCCCGGTCCTCGCGCATGCGTTCCACGCCGGCCAGCGGCTCGACCGCGCGGACGAGCACGGCCGAAGGCGATCCGGCCGGTCCGGTCACCACGTTCAGGCAGTCGTACATCCCGTAGACAAGGTACACGTAGGCGATCCCGGCGCGGCCCGCCATGACCACGTTGCGGCTCCGGCTCGTGAACCGGGCGTGGGAGGCTTGGTCATCCGGGCCGCCGTAGGCCTCGACCTCGACGATCCGACCGACCCGCCGACCCGTGGCGTCGTCACGGACCAGGCGTGCCCCGAGCAGACGCCGCGCAGCGTCCGGCGCGGGGCCCTCCAGGTCCGACCGCGGGAGGACCGTCAGCGGCCGCCCCCCGGGTAGTAGGCCTTGATGTCGTTCGGGATAAAGAGACCGACGATGACGAAGAACGCCGGGATCAAGGTCGACCGGAAGACATCCACGATGCGCGACCCATCGAGCGCAGTCCACAGGTCCCGCAGGTAGGTGATCTCGCTCGAACGGACCGGGATCCCGGGCCGGGCGAAGAACGAGTCGAGCACGATCACGACCGCACCCAGGATGATGGCCGCCTGGAGCAGCCCGAGCAGTCCGCCCAGCAGCTCGTCGACGAAGCGCGCCTTTTCGAACAGCGGTTGCGGCCGGTAGAACCCCTGGACGACGATCGCGAACGCCAACGACGCGGCCACGAAGATCGTCAGGAATCCGAGCATGTAGCTGTACTGCGGGTCGAACTGGGTCCAGTTGCGACCGAGGAAGTCGCCCAGTGGTGCGGCGACGTTGGCCGCGAACAAGAACGAGAACAGGATGCTGGCGATGCCGATGAGTCGGCGGATCGTCCCCTGGGCGAACCCGAGCACGAAAAAGGCCAGGAATGCAAGGATGATCAGCCAGTCGACGGTCTTGACGCCAGCGAGATCCCCGAGATCCACTGTGTCTCCTTGATGAGGATGTCCGCCCGGACCGTCCGGCCCGGAGCCGCGCAAGGGTAGCAGCGCGTTTTCGGCGGTCGCAACCGACCACGCCGCGGCGTGGCGGGTACTTTCGGGTCAGGCCCGCAGACGACCCCCGACGTCCTCGCGCAGGCCGTCGGTGATGGCGGCGACCGCGCCGTCGACCTCCGCCTCGACGAGCGTCCGGTCGTCGGCCTGGAACGCCAGCCGATAGGCGAGGCTTCGCTCGTCCGCCTCGAGGGGCCGGCCCTGGTAGATATCGAACAGGCGGACGCTGCGCAGGAGCGGCCCACCGTGGCGTCGGACGGCCGTCTCGACCGCCGCCGCGGGCGTGTCCAGGGCGACGATGACCGCAAGATCGCGCTCGATGGCCGGCTGACGGGACGGGGCGATCACCCGGGCCGCGGACGGACGTCCGCCTGACAGGCCGGCGATGGCCAACTCTGCGACGACGACCCGGTCGGCTCGCAGCTCGAGCGCATCGAGCACGCTCGGATGGACCTCACCCACACGGCCCGAGATGACCTCGCCGGCCAGGACGCGGGCTGCCCGGCCGGGATGCAGACGCGGATCGTCGGTGAGCCGATCGTAGACCGGCCTCGGGGCCCCAAGCCGCTCGGCGATCGATTCGATGATGCCCTTGGCGTCGTCCAGATCGAAGGAGCGAGCGGGCTGGTTCCACGCCGGCGGCTGGACCGATCCGGTCAGCGCAAGCCCGAGTCGCCACCACTCATGGGTCGTGTCGCCGTCTTCCGAGGCACCGTAGCCCTTGCCGACTTCGAAGATCGCGACGTCCGGCCGTGCCTGTCGCTGGTTGGTCGACACGACCTCGAGGAGGCTGCCGAGCAGGCTCTGGCGCATGACCGAGTGCTGGGTGGACAGCGGATTGGTGACCGTGATCGGGCGCCCGGTGGCCTGATCCTCGCCGGGGATCACCGGATCGTCGAGCGGCCCGAAGCGCTCGACCATCGCCGGCGCGACGAGCGCCGAGGTGACCACTTCAGCCAGGCCGATGCCCGCGAGCGTGCCACGGACCACGTCGCGGACCCCCAGCGGGGAGTGCCGGTAGTGCGGCATCGCCGTGTCGGGGGTGATCTCGGGGATGGTCTCGTAGCCGCGGACCCGGGCCACCTCCTCGGCGATATCGGCCTCGATCACGAGGTCGCGGCGCCATGACGGCACGGTCGCCACGACGGCCTGCGCCCCACCTGCCTCGACCTCAAGCGGCTGCGGGGCAGCAGCCACCAGGATCGTGGTCCCCGACGGCGCCGGCTCGGTCGTCACGCCGACCCTCGCGAGCAGCTCCCGCTGTTCCTCGGCCGGGATGTCCGCCCCGAGCAGTCGGCTGACACGTGCAGGCCGGAAGGCGACGTGCGTGGGCGCCGGTTCGTCGGGTGCCGTGTCCACGGCGCCCGTCGCGACGCTCCCGCCCGCCCATTCGCCGATGAGGCGGGCCGTGCGATCGGCCCCCAGCTTCGCCAGCCGGTGCTCCTGTCCCTTCTCGAACCGCAGGCTGGCCTCGGAACGGAGCGCGTACCGGAACGCGGTCCGGCGGATGCTGACCGGGTCGAAGATCGCCGATTCCACGATGACCGCCGTGGTCGAGTCCGAGATCTCTGATCCGGCGCCGCCCATCACGCCGGCGATGCCGAGCGGGCCGGTCCCGTCGGCGATGAGCAGGGTGTCTGGCGAGAGGGCCCGGTCGACGTGGTCGAGCGTCTCGATGCGTTCCCCGTCGTGTGCGAGTCGGACGACGATCCGACCGTCGCGCACGGCCGCGGCGTCGAAGGTATGGATCGGCTTGCCGAGCTCGAGCATCACGTAGTTGCTCACGTCGACCACATTGCTCACCGGTCGCTGGCCGGCGGCGATCAGGCGCATCTGGACCTGGTCAGGGGACGGCCCGATCGTCACCTCGTCGACCCATCGACCGACGAACCGGGGACACAGGCCGGGTTCCTCGACCGTGACCGACAGGCGGTCGGCGACCGGGCCACCGCGCTCGATCGGGTCGGTGGCGGGGAATCGCACCGGCGCACCGGTCACCGCCGACACTTCGCGCGCCAGGCCGACCAACGAGAGGGCATCGCCGCGGTTCGGCTTCACATCGACATCGAGCACGACGTCGCCGTAGAGGTCGGTCAGCGGCGCCCCGAGCGGGACGTCGGAGGGCAGGATCAGGATGCCGTCCGCGTCGCCCGTCAGGTGCAACTCGTCGCCCGAGCAGAGCATGCCGTTACTGACCACGCCCATCTTCTCGGTCCGCTCGATGCGTCGTTCGCCGGGAAGCACGGCCCCGGGCAGCGCGACCGGCACGCGCTGGCCGGCGGCGATGTTCGTGGCGCCGCAGACGATCTCGAGCGGCTCACCGCCGCCGACCGTGACCCGCGTCAGCGACAGCCGATCCGCGCGCGGGTGCCGCTCGACGCTGAGCAGCTCCCCGACGACCACGTTCTGCCAGTCCTCGCCCCAGGTCTCGACCTTCTTGACCTCCATCCCGAGCAGGGTCAGCCGCTCGGCCAATTGCCCGGGCGTCATCTGGAGGTCGACGTAGTCGCGCAACCACGACAGGGGCACTCTCACCGGAACTGCTCGAGGAATCGGAGGTCGTCCTCCAGGAAGAGGCGCAGGTCGGTGATGCCGTGTTTGAGCATCTTGATGCGCTCGGGACCCATGCCGAAGGCGAAGCCCTGGTAGCGCTCTGGATCGAGGCCGCCGTATTGGAGCACGACCGGATGGACCATCCCGGCCCCGAGGATCGTCATCCAGCCGCTCCGGCCGCAGGCTGCGCAACCGACGCCGCCGCACACCAGGCATTCCACGTCGAAGGCGACCGACGGCTCC
>DASSMQ010000068.1:0-13969 GCA_035688805.1 Candidatus Limnocylindrales bacterium | reverse complement strand
CCAGACGTCGCCGCAGGATCGCGTTCCCCGTCATCAGGTCGATCATCCCGTCATCCATCACGACGACCTCCGACGCCGTTCGTCGGCGATGTCGTCGTCCGCGGTCTCCGTCAGGTCGATCCCGAGCCGGCGCCGCAACGTGGCGATGGCTCGGAACTGGAGCCCTCGGATCGTCCCTTCCTGTCTGCCCATCACCACGGCCGCTTCGCGGGCCGACAGGCCGGCGAAGAACCGCAACGCGAGCGCTTCCCGCTGATCGTCCGTGAGCTCGGCGAGGGCCTCGGCCACCTCGTCCAGTTCCTGGCGAGCGACCGTGACCTCGTCGGGACCCGCATCGCGACCGATCTGACCCCTGGCGGCGTCGAGATCGGCGTGCTCGTGGCGGGTCCGCACGTGATCGATGACCGTGTTCCTGGCCAGCCGGAAGAGCCAGCCCCCGAACGGGATGCCCCGCGCCTCATAGCGCGGGAGCGCTTCCAGGGCCTTGACGAAGACCAGCTGCGTCAGGTCCTCCGCGTCCGACGGGCGGTGGACGCGGCTGGCGATGTAGCGATGGACCGGCAGGTGATAGTGATCGAACAGGAGACCGAACGCCCATGCGTCCCCGGCCCGGGCTTCCTGTACCAGCCGCTCGATCGCGGGATCGTCGAGCGTCACAACGAGCGTCCCGCGACGGCGTTAGGGGTGTGCGTCATCGGTACCGTGACCGGGTCCCCGCCGCGCCGGAACCGGAGGCTCGAGAATCCGGCCGCCGCCGCGGCATCGTAGCCGTCGGCCAGACCCCAACCGAACTGCGTGGCGCGGTGCGCATCCGAGCCGATGGTGATCGCCCGGCCACCCATCTCCTGGAACATGGCGACGATGGCGGGTGACGGATACGACTCGCGGACGGCATGGCGCAGACCGCTCGCATTGATCTCGAGCGCGGTGCCCGAGTCGATGAGCGCCCTGAGCACCGGCTCGTACAACTCGGGCGCGGCGGCAAGATCGGACGGCGTCCGGTACGGATAGATGAAGCGCTTGACCATGTCGATATGGCCGAGGGTGTCGAATAGGCCGGACCGGGCGGCGGCCACGACCTGCTCGAATGCCGGCGCGACCACCTGTGCCAACGAACGGCCGGCGACCCAGCCAGCGACGCGCGCCCCGCTGAACGGCGAGTCGGTCCGATCGTGCCAGGACCCGATCGTGAAGTCGTAGGCGTGGCGACGGAGGTGGTCGCGGATGTCCGCCTCCCAGGCATGATCGTAGGTCAGTTCGGCACCGAACCGGATCATCAGACCGCGGTCCGCCCAGCGTTCAGCCGCCTCCCGCACGGAACGCTCGCGCTGCTCGAAGGTGGTATATCGATAGGCCGGGGCACTCGGCTCGAAGTCGACGTGGTCAGTGATCGCCAACTCGGTGATGCCGCGCGCGACTGCTTGCTCGGCGAACACGTCGATCGGCACGTCCGAATCGGGCGAGAGATCGGTGTGCAGATGCGCGTCGAGCGGCAGGTCGCGCGCCTGTCGGTCGATCATCGGCCTCGATCCGTCCCCCGCGAGCGAGTCATCCGGAGATGAGCCCCACTTCGCGCCCGACCAGGGCGAAGGCCTCGATGGCCCGGTCGAGCTGTTCCTCGCTGTGGGCCGCGGTGACGATGGTCCGGATGCGTGCCTGATCGAGCGCCACCGTCGGGAAAACGACCGGCTGCGCGAATACCCCTTCGCCCATCAACCGATCGCTCACCCGCATGGCCGTCTCGGGGTCGCCCATCATGACCGGCGTGATCGGCGTCTCCGATCGGCCCGTATCGAAGCCCAATCTCGCCAGCTCGCCCTTGAAGCGGCGGGTGTTGGCCCACAGCCGTTCGTGGAGCTCCGGCTCGTCCTGCATGACCTTGATCGCCTCGCGGCAGGCCGCCACGACCGCTGGTGGATGCGAGGTGGAGAACAGGAACGGGCGCGCCCGCTGGGTGAGGATGTCACGGAGTGCCACGCTGCCCGCGACGTAGCCGCCCAGGGCCCCGACGGCCTTGCTCAGTGTGCCGACCTGGATCGCCACCCGGCCATGGAGCCCGAAGTGATCAACGCTGCCGCGTCCATCTCGACCCAGCACGCCCGACGCGTGGGCGTCGTCGACGAAGACGGCCGCCCCGGCGGACTCGGCAGCTTCCACGATCCCGGGAAGGGGCGCGACGTCGCCATCCATCGAGAAGACCCCGTCCGTCACCACGAGGATGAGTCGATACGGCTCGCCCGATCCGTCGCGACCCTGCTCGACCGCCTCGTCGAGGACGGCCCGCAGCGCCGCCACATCGGCGTGCGGGTAGACCTTGCGTGGGGCCTTGGATAAGCGCATGCCGTCGATGATCGAGGCGTGGTTCAGGCTGTCGCTGACGATCAGGTCAGTCTCGCCGGTGATCGTCGGGATGACCCCGGTGTTGGCCGTGAAGCCGGACTGGAACGTCAGCACGGCGGGCGTGCCCTTGAACTCGGCCAGCTCGGATTCGAGGGCCTCGTGCATCGACATCGTGCCCGCGATCGTCCGGACCGCACCCGATCCTACCCCGAAGTCGCGGACCGCCTGGATGGCGGCCTCCCGCAACCGGGGATGGTGGGTCAGCCCGAGGTAATCGTTCGAGGACAGGCTGACCACGCGCTTGCCGTCGACGGACACGATCGGACCCTGGGCGCTGCTCATCACCCGCAGCGCTCGGTATAGGTGGCGCTCGCGCAGCGCCGCCACCTCGTCATCGAGGAATGCAAGCGGATCGCGTCGGGGCGTCGCGGTCATCGCGCGGTCGGCTGGAGGGCGGGTGGCCATCGGACGGGCATCGTCATCACCTCAGGTGGTCCAGTCCATCACCACTTTGCCGGACTCGCCGGTACGAGCGGCGGCGAAGGCCGCTTCATGATCCCGGTAGCCGAAGCGATGGGTGATGACCGGCGTGATATCCAGGCCGGACTGGAGCATCACCGTCATCTTGTACCAGGTCTCGTACATCTCTCGGCCGTAGATGCCCCGGATGGTCAGCATCTTCATCACGACGGCGTTGATGTCGAGGCTGATGTCGGCCGTCGGCAGGCCGAGGATCGCCACCCCGCCGCCGTGGGCCATCGAGGCGACCGCGTCACGCAGCGCCTGGGCATTGCCCGACATCTCCATCGCGACATCGAAGCCCTCGACCATGTCCAGGCTCGCGAAGGAGTCGGACAGGGCATGGTCACGCGGGTCGATGGCGACCGTGGCGCCCATGCGCATCGCCAGCTCTCGGCGGAATGCGTTGGGCTCGCTGATCACGATGTGGCGGGCGCCGGCGTGGCGGGCGACCGCGGTGGCCATGAGCCCGATCGGGCCGGCCCCACTGATCAGGACGTCCTCGCCGAGGACCGGGAAGGCCAGCGCCGTATGCACCGCGTTCCCGAACGGGTCGAAGATCGCCGCGACCTCCTCGTCGATGCCGCGCCAGTGGTGCCAGACGTTGGTCATCGGCAGGGCGACGTACTCCGCGAAGGCTCCGTCGCGCCCGACCCCCAGACCGATCGTGTTCGGGCAGAGCTGGCGTCGGCCGGCCAGACAATGGCGGCAGCGACCGCACACGACATGGCCTTCGCCGGAGACGAGGTCGCCGGTCGTGAAGCCGGTCACGTTGCTGCCGACGTCGACGACCTCGCCGACGAACTCATGGCCGACGATCAGTGGCGGCCGGATCGTCTTGGCGGCCCACGGGTCCCAGGACTCGATATGCAGATCCGTTCCGCAGATCCCGGTCTTGTGGACGCGGATCAGGACGTCATTGATGCCGATGACCGGCTTCGGGACGTCGCGCAACTCGAGACCGGGCGCCGCCGCGGTCTTGACGAGGGCCTGCATGGGCGGAGCGTACCGCGACGCGGCACCGAGGACAGCGATGGGGTCAGGCTCGGCTCGTCAGGGTCTCCGACCAGTCGACGATCGGGTTCTCGACGGTCCCGATGCCGTCGATCGCGCAGCGCACCCGGTCGCCGGGTTGCAGGAACAGCGGTGGGTGTCGGAACACCCCGACGCCGGATGGCGTACCGGTCGCCACGACGTCGCCGGGCTCCAATGTGATCGCTACGGTGATGTACTCGATCAGCGCAGGGATGTCCCAGATCATCTCGGCGGTCGATCCGTCCTGCATGAGGGTTTCGCGGCCGTCGGGGTCGATGCGCCAGCTCCGGAGTCGAAGGCCAGCCGCGGGGTCGAGCTCCTCGCGGCTGACGAAGACCGGGCCCATCGGCAGGAACGTGTCGCTGCCTTTGGCCCGCAACCACTGGCCGTCGCCCTTCTGGCCGGGCGCGAGCGCCGCCGGCACACCCTGCCAGTCGCGCGCGCTGATGTCGTTCACGACGACGTATCCAGCCACGTGCTCCATCGCCACGGAACGCTCGACACGGTAGGCTCGCCGGGCGATCACGACCCCGAGCTCGACCTCCAGGTCGAGTGCTGCGGTGCCCTCGGGTCGGACGACCGGCTGGCCATCAGGGACGATCGCATTGGCGAACTTGGCGAAGAGGAGGGGCCTCGTCGGGCCCTCACGGCCACCCTCTGCCACATGGTCGCGATAGTTGAACCCGACGCAGACGATCTTTCCGGGCGCTGCCACCGCGGGCCTGGGTTGGAGTCCCGCGGCCGGAACCCATGCGTCGCCGACCAGGACGCGATCGAGCGCATCGAGCTCGCCTGACTGATCGTCGTCCCCGCGGCGATATGCGAACCGGCGCATCGGCCGGTCGGTCAGCTCGCCGAGGCGGCGGGCGACGTCTCGGGCGAGTTCGCCGCTGATGCCTCGGGCGACGGCACGCCGGACGAAGCTGGCGTCGACGGTTCGGGGCCCACCGAGCCACTCGGCGCGGTCGATGGCGCCGCGCTCGGAGCCGTGCACAGCTTTTCGGGATTGGTCCGCTCACCCCACGTGGCGTAGAAGTCCAGCACGGCCTGCCGGTCGACCGCCTGGAGCGGCAGCACCCGATCCCAGACCACCGCCGCATAGGGCCAGGCCATGTCGTCGAAGCGGGCCACCACCGGCCCAGGAGATTGGCCCCCAGGCGTGAACCCGCAGACCGGGCTGACCGGCACCGCCGCGAACAGGGCGCGAAGGGCGTCGAGATCCGGCTGGTCGCCGCGATACAGGACCACCAGGGCGCCGTGCTCGAGGTTGTGGATCCAGCCCTGGGGGATGACGCCGTCACCCGGGCCATAGACCCGCGCGGTGATCGGCGCGTCGGGCGAGTTGTAGTGCCGTCCCGAGGCCGGTGGGCAGTACGTGTACGTCAGTTTCGTACCGCGCGGCACGTGTCCCTGGCCCATATCGGGTTCCACGTAGCCGGACTGCGGCGACGCGCCCGCCGCGGCACTCGGGGTCGCATCAGGTTGCCAGACGCTCGAGCAGGCGTATGCCGCCTGGGTGGCGGTCGCGAACACCCCGACCCCGATCACAGCGGCGACCACGGCCACGGCCGCGCCGATGAGCAGCACCCGGTAGCGCTGGGCGAACGACGCCGGAGCGACCGGCCGTGCCCGCTCGCGCCGACCGGTCCGATCCGTTCCTCGTGGACTCGTGCTCGCGGTCGCCGTCGGCCGCCCGGCGCGCGATGCCGCCTCGGCGGTCCGCCGGGTCGATGACGATGGCCCCGCGGCGGACGGGGTCGACTGGCCGGCCAGGCGCTGACGCCGGCGGGATTCCTTGCTCACTGGTGCTGGCCTCGGTGCGATCGATGGGTCGCCAGGTCGAGCCGGTGACCCGGCGGCGAGGGGGGCCGCGCCCGCAGAGGGTACCGTCCCCGGCCCGTTCCGTGCCGCGGACGCCATCGCGGGCCGCGGTCAGTCCTCGGAAAGGTAGGTCCGGACCTCAGGACGGAGCAGCCCACGGAACAGCAGCAAACCAAGGGCCGCGGCGAAGAGGGGGAGCGCTGGATGGACCGGGCTGATGGCGAGGAGCAGGACCGCCGGGACGGTCAGGCTGGCCAGGCCGATGGCCAGGCCGAAGGCCGCCTGTTTGCGCTGGATGACGAGGGTGGTGGTGAAGATGGTGTAGGCGAGCAGGATCATGACGACGATCCCCGGCATGCTGACCGGGACCATGCCGGTGGCCTGGTCGATGACGGTCCGCATGCTCAGTCCGATCCCGACCAGGATCAGCGCGGCATAGGCCAGGAAGAGCCGCAGGCCGGTGGGCATCGATGGGCGTGGTCGGGACGACATGGTGCCGATGGTACGGCGCCACTCGCCCCGGGACCGGGCGGATCGCACGGTCGTTACACGACGCCCGCCCGGCCGGGGTATTGACACAGACCAAGGAGGGGCCTACATTCGGCTAAACCGGTTTGCTAAACCGGTTTTGTGCACCGGTGCCGGGCCCCCGCGCTCCTCCTCCATGCGGTGGCCCCGCATCGCACCTTCGCGTCGTGACTGACGTCGCGCGGCCACCCAAGCGGAGTCGAACACCCTGGTGGAACCCCGGACCCAGCGACCGCGCATCGCCGACGTGGCCCGTGAAGCGGGCGTCAGCAAGACAGCGGTCTCGTTCGCGTTCAACTCGCCGGACCGGCTGGCCCCGGAGACCGCGACCCGGATCCGCGAGGTGGCCGATCAGCTGGGCTACACGCCGCATCCCGTCGCGCGGATGCTCACCCAGCGCCAGACGATGACCATCGGCGTACTCACCCCGCAGGCACTGAGCGTGATCTTCAGCAACCCGTTCTTCGGAGCGTTCAGCGAGGGCGTCGCCCTGGCGGCCGAGGAACACGGCTACGGCCTCCATTTCATCTCGCCGCTGCATGGCAGTCTGGCCAGCGCGATGACCCGAGCGACCGTCGATGGCGTCGTGGCCGTCGGCTTGTCCGACTCGCATCCCGAGGTCGAGCAGATCCGGCGAGCCGGCATCCCCATCGTCCTGGTCGACTCGAGCGCGTTGCCCGACCACGGTTCGGTGGAGGTCGACGACATCGGCGGCGCCCAGGCCGCGGGCGCGTACATCGCCAGCCTCGGCCATCGCGATGTCGCCGTACTGGGCGTGGAGCCGCCGGCGCCCGGCGGCCCGGACCCCGAAGGCGTCACGAATCGACGTCTGCACGGCTACCGAGCCGCGTTCGCCGCGGTCGGGGTCGAGATCGGCGACGAGCGGGTGGTCGTCGGTCCCGCGAGCATCGATGGCGGCATCGCGGCCGTCGAGCAGATCTGGGCCAGCGGCCTCCGCCCGACGGCCATCCTGGCCATGTCCGATGCGATGGCCATCGGTGCCATGCGGGCGCTCCACCAGCTCCGCCTCGACATCCCGGGCGACGTCAGCGTCGTCGGCTTCGACGACATCGACCTCGCCCCGCACGTCGACCCTCCGCTCACGACGGTCCACCAGCCGATCCGTCGCAAGGGCGAGGAAGCGGTCCGTGCCCTGCTGACCGTCGTCGAACGACGGGGTCCAGCCAAGCCCGAGCATCGCCGGCTCGAAACGCGGCTGATCGTCCGCGGGTCGACCGGCCCGGTGCCACCGCACCGGAGGGAGGTGGCCGCGGACCGACGCTGAGATCTCGGGCGAGCGAACCGTCGGTGCGGCTCGCCGAGCGAACGTACCGATAGGGCCGCTCACGCGGCGATCACAGGGCCGGACGACCGGCCGCACTGGTCGACTGGGTCGACCAGTCGTTTGGGACCGGATCGGATGGTCCGACCGGCGCAAGAGAGGAGACAACGAGACACGATGAAGAAGCAGCTTCGGCTCGCGTCGATCGTGACCGGCCTGGTGGTATTCACCGCGGCCTGTTCGAGCGGCGGCGGGGCCACCACCGCGCCGTCCACGGCCGGTGAGTCGGCCGCGGCATCCGCGGCCACCGAGTCCACCGCCCCATCCACGAGTGGGGCTCTGACCGGCACCCTCACGATCTGGGAGGCCTACGGCGCGTCCGGCAGTGCCGAGAAGACCGCCTTCGACAAGATCGTCGGCAACATCAAGACGGCGAACCCGGGCCTCACGGTCACCGTCACGGACGTCCCGTTCAACAACCTCTTCCAGAACTTCGAGACGCAGGCCGGGACCGGCGGCGGCCCTGACATGTATATCGCCCCCAACGACAGCCTGCCGACCGAAGCCCGCAACGGCCTGTTGGTCGACGTGAGCGACCTGGCTGACACCCTCAAGGCCGCCCCGTACAACACGTCGGACGTGGCCATCACCGCCTCGATGGTCGACGGCAAGATGTACGAGATCCCCGAGTCGATGAAGGCGGTCGAGCTCTTCTATGACAAGAGCGTCCTGACCACCGCTCCGGCGACGACCGACGACTGGAAGGCCAACGCCGGCAAGCTCGGCTGGGTCTACGGAGCCAACGGCGGCGGCGCCTACTACCTGTGGGGCATCTTCTCGAGCTTCGGCGGCAAGATCCTCGCCGACGACGGCAAGTGCGCCGCGACCGCGAACAGCGGCGTCGCCGACGGGCTCAAGTGGCTGCAGGACATGAAGGCAGCCGGCATGAAGTTCTATCAGAACGATAACGACGCCAAGGCCGACCTGATCTCGGGCAAGATCGCCGGGTTCATCGACGGCCCTTGGCAGTCGGGCGATCTCTCGAAGGCGCTCGGCGACAAGCTCGCGGTGGCGGCCGGTCCCTCCGGGCCCGGTGGCGCGTGGGCTCCGATGACCGCTCCGGACGGTTTCTACATCAACGCCTCGTCGGCGAACATCGACCTGGCAAAGAAGTTCGCGCTCGAGTTCCTCAAGCCGGACAACGAGCAGATCTTCGCGGATGCCGGCCACCTTCCGGCAAACACCACCCTCAAGCCCAGCGACCCGATCGCCCAGGCCTTCGCGGCCCTCATGCCGAGCGGCTTCGCCCGGCCGACGGCCAAGGAGCTGAACAACTACTGGGGCAACTTCGGGAATGCGCTCGTCGCCGCGATCGACAAGGGCGACAACCCCACCACGCTCGTGGCGACCGCCTGCGCCGCCATGGACAAGGCGAACGGCAAGTAACCTTCTAGCGCTGTACCGACAGGGCGGACCCGGGTCTCCGATCCGGGTCCGCCCGTCAACAAGCCCGTCTCGGTCGGAGATCCCGGATGATGGAGGTGAGGGTGCGATGACGGCCCTGACGATCGACCGTCCCCAGCCGTCCGGCTCGCGCTGGCGACGGTCCGCGAACACCCGGACCGCCTACCTGTTCCTGTTCCCCGCCCTGCTCGTCATGGCGATCATCACCTTCTACCCGCTGGTGTTCCAGGTCTGGATGTCGTTCACCGACTTCCAGCTCAAGAACCTTCGCCCCGGCGCACCGGCCCCGGATTTCGTCGGCTTCGCCAACTTCGGCCGGATCCTCGATAACAACATCGTCATCCCGAACTTCGACTTCGTCCGGATCCTGGTCTTCAACCTGTGGTGGGCGCTGTCGAACGTCGTGATCCACGTCGTCCTCGGCGTAGCGATCGCCCTGATCCTCAACGTCAAAGGGTTGCGCTTCAAGCGCATCTGGCGAGCGATCTACATCCTGCCGGTCGTCATCCCGCCGATCATCGTCGCCACGGTCTGGCGGAACATGTTCGACCCGCAATACGGCGCGGTGAACCAGGCCATCAACGGGACGATCGGCGTGCTGCTCAAGCTGCCGCCCGTCCAGATCGACTGGTTGAATGCGCCCAACCCGATCATCTCGGCCGGGCCGTTCATCCTGCCGCTTGCCTACTTCGCCCTGCTGGCGGCCAACGTGTGGCTGGGCTGGCCACTCAATTCGGTGGTCGCGACCGGCGCTCTGCAGGCGGTCCCATCCGACCTCTACGAGGCCGTCGAGATGGACGGTGGCGGTTGGTGGGTCCAGTTCAAGACCGTGACACTGACCTATCTTCGGCCGGCGATGCTGCCGTACGCGATCTATGGGTTCGTGATCACCTTCAACCTCTTCTACCTGTCGTACTTCATGTCGGGCGGAGGTCCGTTCGGGCAGACCGAGCTCCTCGTCACCACCGCGTTCCGCCTTGTCAGCGAGCAGCACCTGTACGGCGTCGCGGCGGCGTTCGCGATCTTCCAGTTCTTCATCCTGCTGGTACTGACCCTGCTGACCAACCGACTCGCACGGGCCACGGCCTCGTTCGATGCCTGATCCCCTGCCGATCCCGCCCCGCGACGTACCTGCACCCGTCTTCGAGAGGAGGACCCGGCCATGACAGCGCCCGTCGCAACGGCCAGCCGCGTCGAGCCCGTCGCGCAAGCCGCGACCCGGCAGGGGCGTGGCACCGGCCTCGGTCGCCAGCTCGTGCTCCAGCTCGTGTGCGCACTGATCGGCGTGACCGTGCTGTTCCCGATCGTCTGGATCGTCGGGATGTCGCTCGACCCGCGCAACCTGGCGCGGCCGGATTCGCTGATCCCGCCAGGAGCGTCGCTCGACGCCTACGCCAAAGTCATCGCCCAGCCGACGCTCAACCCGGTGTCGTTCTGGCAGTTGGCCCTCAACAGCCTGATCGTTGCCGCGATCATCTCCGTGCTGAGCGTCACCCTGGGCGTGCTCGCCGCGTACGCCTTCTCCCGGCTGCGATTCCGGGGACGCGAGGTGCTGATGATCGGCGTGCTGGCCATCCTGATGCTGCCGGCCGTCGCGACCATCGCGCCGCTATTCGTCTCCCTGAACCGGGTCCGGCTCGGTGGCTTCAACCTCGGCGCGTCGCTGCTCGGCGTCGCGCTGGCAGTGACGTCAGGTCAGCTGCCCTTCGCGATCTGGAATATGAAGGGCTACCTTGACACGATCCCCAAGGAGCTCGAGGAAGCAGCGACGGTCGACGGTGCAAGCCGATTCGCGATCTTCCGTAGCGTCATCGTTCCGCTATCGACGCCGGTCATCGCGGTCACCGCGTTCTTCGGTTTCGTGGCCGGCTGGACGGAGTTCCTCATGGCCCAGGTGTTCATCGTCGGCGATCCGAACCAGTGGACGTTGGCCGTCGCGCTGAACGCCCTGGTCGGCCAGTACGCCGGCAGCACACCGTGGTCGCAGTTCGCAGCGTTCTCGGTGCTGTTCGCGCTGCCCGTGATGGCGGTCTACCTCTTCCTGCAGCGCTACATCGTGTCCGGCCTGACGGTCGGCGGGGTCAAGGGCTGAGCTTCTTGCGGCCGGGCTGGCCCAGGTCGGCTGGCCCGGCGTGATGGGCAGCAGCGGGAGCGCACGGCTCGGGCTTCCGAGCCGTGTCGTCGCGGCCGGAGAGCCGCACGACGGACTGCTCGTCGCCGAGAGCATCGGGCATCGCCTCGGGTTCCGAGCGGACCGACCCGGGACGCCGACGCGGTGACGGTCGACACGCCGGCCTGGGTCCGCGACGCGGTGTTCTATCAGATCTTCCCCGATCGCTTCGCTTCGAGCGCCCGGGTGCCCAAGCCTGGCGCCCTCGAACCGTGGGACACACCCCCGACCCGGCACGGCTTCAAGGGCGGTGACCTGCTGGGCATCGTCGAACACCTCGACGACCTGGTCGACCTCGGCATCAACGCGATCTACCTGACGCCGATCTTCCAGTCGGCCTCGAATCACCGGTACCACACGTACGACTATCTCCACGTCGACCCGCTGCTGGGTGGCGACGCGGCGCTTCGCGAACTGATCGACGCGGTCCACGCGCGCGGCATGCGGATCGTGCTCGACGGAGTGTTCAATCACACTGGCCGAGGCTTCTGGCCGTTCCACCACATCGTCGAGAACGGGGCGGATTCGCCGTATCGCGACTGGTTCCATCTCGACCCTGCCGTCCGCGACGGGCGGCGAGCGCTGGATCCGTACCCGGCGGTCGAACGTGCCCCCGCCGGGACCCTCGGCTACGAGGCGTGGTGGGACCTGCCCGCCCTGCCGAAGCTCGATACGGACCATCCGGCTGTCCGCGAGTACCTCTTCGGCATCGCCGAACACTGGCTGCGGTTCGGGATCGATGGCTGGCGCCTCGACGTCCCGAAAGAGATCGACGACCCTGGCTTCTGGGCGACGTTCCGGCAGCGCTGCCGGGCCATCCGGCCGGACGCCTACCTCGTGGGCGAGATCTGGGAGATCGCTCCGGCGTGGGTCGGGGACACCGCGTTCGACGCGCTGATGGACTATCCGCTGGCGGAGGCCATCCTCGGCTATGCCGGCGGTTCGCGACTCGATCTCGCGATGGTCGCGTCCCATCACGAGTACCGCGAATACCTGCGGCCACTCGATGGACCGGGATTCGCGGCTCGGCTCCAGGAACTGCTGACCGCCTATGACCCGGACGTTGTCGCGGTCCAGCTGAACCTGCTCGGTTCGCACGACGCGCCCCGCGTGCTGTCCATCCTCGGCGAGGATCGAGCGGGGTCGCGTATCGCGACGATGCTCCAATGCCTCCTGCCGGGCGCTCCATGCATCTACTACGGCGACGAGATCGGCCTGAGCGGCGGCCTCGATCCGGCCAACCGGGCCGCGATGCCGTGGGACCGTTCGCGCTGGGACGATGACCTCCGGTCGTTCGTCAAGGCGGTGGTCGCGCTTCGGCACCGGGAGCCCGTGTTCCGCCATGGGTCCACCATGGTCGTCGGTGCCGCCCAAGGCGCAGTGGCCATCGACCGACGCGACCCGAGCGCCCGGTTCGTCGTCGCGGCCAACGCCGCCGACGCGGAGGTCAGCCTCGAGATCGCGCTGGAGGGCGTCGACACCGGGACGCTTCGCCCGGTCGCCCTCGGCGACGGGACCATGACCGCGGTCGCCATCCAGGGCGGCCGCGCCCGCCTCCACCTCGGTGCGCGGTCGGGCGTCGTGTTCGCGGTGGAGATCGCGGGCTCCTGACCCCGGGCCTGGCGGCCCACCTATACTCCGGGGCCTGTGGCAGATCTCCCCATCGACCTGGACGCCGGGCTGTCCGCACAGTTGGCCCGGGTCCTGGACGTCGAGGGCAAGATCGCTCGGACGCTCGAGGCGCTGGGTCCCGTGGGAGGGCGAGACGTCGTCGTCGTCGATGGTTCCGGCGAGTTGCGTGCTCGACGACTGGCTGGACTCGGGGCGCAGGCCGTCTCGGTCGACTCGACCGGGCCTGCGGCGTTCGGCGCGCCCGACGGATCGGCCGACGTGATGGTCGCCTTGTGGTCGGCGTTCCGCGAACCGGACGCTGCCTCGATGGCCCAGGCCGGCCGGATCCTGCGTCCGGGCGGGAGACTCCTCGTCGTCCACGACTACGGCCGCGATGATGTGGCGCGCCTGCGAGGGGCGTTGCCCGAGCACGGCTCGTGGAGTCGGCGCGACGGGCCGTTCCTGTCGGCCGGGTTCAAGGTGCGCGTCGTGCATTGCTGGTGGACGTTCGACTCGCTGGAAGCGGCGTGTGACTTCCTCACGGCCGCGTTCCCCTCGACCGGTACCGCCGTCGCAGCCGGACTGACCCGGCCGCGGGTGTCCTACAACGTTGCGGTCTACCATCGGTCGTTCGGAAAGGAGTCCGGATGACCGATCGACGTGTTCGCCGTGAGGCGTACCAGGAAGCACCCGAGGTGACGGGCGGCTCACGGATCACCCCAGGGATCGTGATCCTGGCAGTGGCGGTGATCGGCTCGATCGCCTACATGGCGTTCGTGGTGACCGTCCGGGACAACTCGCAGATCCCGCTCATGGCGTCCGGCGCGGTCGTGTTGTCGATCGTCTTCGCGGCCCTCGCGGCCTACAGTCTGCGTGCCAGCTGGCGCGCCGGCGCCGAGCCAGGGCGAGGCGGTCGGGCGATCCTCGTCGCTCTGGTCGGCGGCGGGGCGGCGATCGCAGCGGCAGGGTTCGCGGCTGGGGCCATCATCCTCTTCCAGATCGGGAGCTGGTCCCCGTAGGTCTCGCACGTCGGTCGGCGACCGGCGGCTCGGACGGCACCCTCTGCTAGACTCGGCCGCGCTCGTCCGCCCCCGTGCCCCCATCGTCTAGAGGCCTAGGACGCCACCCTTTCAAGGTGGAGATCAGGGGTTCGAATCCCCTTGGGGGTACTCCCGCTGTCTTTCGAAGAAGACCCTGAC
>DASSMQ010000067.1:0-10266 GCA_035688805.1 Candidatus Limnocylindrales bacterium | reverse complement strand
GTGCGCCGGGATTGGACCATCGATCAGGTACGGATGGAGTTCCTCGATGCGCACGAGCGCGTCATGCGTGTTGCGGCGACCATCGCCCCGGAGGTCTGGCGGGAGGTCGGCACGATCCCCTGGTACGGCCCGGAGTACTCACTCGATGATCTCGTCGTCTACCAGATGTACGGCCACAAGCGGGAACACGACCCGCAGCTCTCCGCCGTGCTCGAGCAGGAGGGCGCTGGGGCATAGGTCGCGATGTCGGTCAGCCGGCGCCCACTGGCCAGTGCCTCCGGGATCGCGCCAGATCGGGACCCGGAGCGTCTGACGACTAGAGCGCCCGCAGGGCCACCAACCAGCCCGCCCAGTCGCGCGCGGAGCTGAACGTCCAGGTCCGGGCCCCCGTGGGGCCGGCCACCGCCTGCGCTCCATCCGCCAGCTCGTGGCGCTTCCCGCCGATGTCCCACGCTTCGGTCATCCCGACCGGCGAGGAGATGATCAGGGTCAGGCTGCTCGAGTTGACCCCGACACACCCGACCACCATCGCGTTGGCCGTGGCCGTCGACACGCCCGGCAGGGTGGCTGAGGACGCCAGCGCGCCCGAACCAGTGACCGGTGCTGTGTCGAGCGGGGTCGCGGGATCGACGCCGGAGTACCGGACGATGCCACCGCCATTGGTGACGGCCGTGCTCAACCCCCATGTCCAGGCGGTCGGTTCGGTCGAACCGGCCAGGTGGTAGTACCCGAACACGTGCGGGTTGCTCACCCCGAGCGCCGACGCGATCGGCTGCCAGCCCGCCGGCACACCCGCACCCGCGACTCCGCCACCGTTGGTTGCGATGCACGCGACCAGAACGTCACCGGCGACCACCCCGCTCGGCTGCGGGATCGTGATCGAGGAACTCGCTGTGGCGTTGACGGCAGTCGCCACGGCCCCGCGGGTGACCGTACCGGAGGGCGGCGGTGGCGGCGGACCACTCTGCGCCGTCACCGAGGCACCTGGGCTGTAGTCGGACACGTTCGTCTCGGCGTCGCGGGCTCTGACCCGGTAGGTGTAGGTGGTCCCGGCAGTGACGGTCGTGTCGCTGAACGTCGTCGAGGTCGTCGTCCCGAGCCACGCCCCATCGCGATAGACCTCGTACCGGGCGATGCCCACGGCGTCGACGCTGGCGGTCCACGACAGCGCGATCTCCGTCGGGCTGGGCGACGAGCCAGAGAGACCCGTCGGCGTTGACGGTGCCGTGGTGTCAGCGGCAGGACTCGTTCGGAACGCGCCGCTCAGCGCTGTCGCGGCGGCATCGTTGGCGGTCAGTGGCGGCAGTGACCAGGCGTCCTCGAACGTTCGCAACAGGTCGTACAGATCGGCGGTCGTCGTGAGCTGGACGTGCGGACGGACCCGCGGACCGAGGAAGGCAGCGTAGATCCGGTTGCCGTGCGCACCGTCATCCTCGTCGAACGTGAGCACCAGCAGCGCATTGCCGGTGGCCCAGGCCGGCGAGTCGAAGATCGACGGGAGGACACTTCGGAGCCAGTCGTCGCCGGCCTTGATCGAGCAGTCGTGCATGTCGTGGCAGTTGTCCGGGACGATGAACGACAGGTTCCGGGTCGTGGACCGGCTCGCGAGGTCGGTCGCCAGGTCACCGAACGGCCGCACTCCAGCGGCGCATCGGGCCGCATTCGTCCGGATGGGATCGAAGTAGATGAACGGGTCGTGATTGATCCGGTAGCTCCCCGAGTTCGAGGTGAGGCACGGCGAGCTCATCCCGTCGAAGTAGCCGCGCCAGGTCATGCCGGCGTCCTCGATCCGATCGGGCAGACTGGGTCCGGCGACAGAGCACCCGGGGTCGGCCGGTGAGCAGTCCGTCGCGACCCCGAACGTGTCACCGCCGATCAGCCCCAGATAGTTCGGCAGGCTCGGGTGGGTCAACGCGTGGAAGTCGGTGGCTGATGTGCCCTCCCCCGCCAGGAAGTCCAGGTACGGCGCCTCGGGCGATCCGACGATCTGCTCGTATGCGTGGTTCTCCTCCACCACGACGAAGATGTGGTCGAACCGTGGGACGGTCGGTCCGGGGATCGTCGTCGGCGACGGGAAGGCCCCCTTGCCGGTCGCCGCGCTGCCGGCACGAAGGCGATAGTCGCGGGCGCCACGGTCGACGAAATAGGGATCCGCCCACAGCCCGGTCGATTCCTGGCCGGTCCAGGCCCGGAGGTCGGTGAGGCTGGACGTGCTGCGGGTGACCACGAAGGCGAGTCGCGATCCGTCCGCAGCGGTCGAGCCCGGCGGGTTGTAGAACGCGTCGCGGTCGATGGTCACCGACGATGGCAGGACCGTGTCGACGCTGAGGGCGCGACCGCCGACGAACACGTTGTCGTGGATCGACAGGCGGGCGATGGAGCCACCGAACGGTGCTCCGGACGTTCCATCGATGATGTCGATCGCGAATCGGTCGAGCCCGTCGAACGTGTTGTTCGCGACGGTGCTGTCCTGCGCGCAACGCAGGATCAGCCCGTGCGCCTCGACCGGCATGGTCGTGGTCTTGTAGACGACGTTACCCGTGAACGACAGGCCGCAGAGGTCGGCGACCGCATCGGTGCCCGTCTCCAGCGCGTCGGCGTTGTCCACCAGCTGGTTCGAGGTGATGGCGAGGCCGGTCGACCCATAGACCTCGATCCCCACCCCGTCGGGCGGGGCGCCGCTCGGCGCATGGTTCCCGGAGATCTCGTTGTCCCGGATCGTGATCGGACCGCTGGCGAACGCGACGTTGATGCCCGTGTACGAACGGTCCGTCGCCCAGAACTGATCGTTGTCGTGGATGCGATTCGAGGCGATGACGAGGTTCGCCGAGGCGCCCTGGATCTCGAGCGCCTCGGCGTTGTCGGTCAACTCGCTCGACTGGAGCGCCGACGCCGACACGGCCTCGAACTCGATGCCCCAGCTGTTGCCGGTCACGGTCAATCGATCGAACAGCAAACCGGAGCTATCGCTCACGCGAAGACCCGCCCGGCCAGCCACGGCCGTTCCCGTCGAGATCGTGAACCCGCGGAGGGTGCCGCTCGTCACGCCATTGATCCGGAGCGGGCTGGTCACGACCGCGCCGGCCCCGCCGACGATCGTCAAGCCGGACCGGGACCACGTGGCGCCGGCGAGGGATCCGTCCAGCAGGTTGATCGTCGACCCGCTCGACGCGGTGTCGACCGCGTGCTGGATGGTCGCCCAGGGCGATGCCAGCGTGCCGGGACCGGCATCGTCGCCGACCGGTGCGACGTAGAACGGTCCCGTCGGTGGGGCCGGGGTCGGGGTCGGGCTGGGCGTCGGTGTCGGGCTGGGCGTCGGAGCGGGGGGTGTCGGGGTCGGGGTCGGCGTCGGGCTGGGTGTCGGAGTCGCCGTCGGGATCGGCGTCGGGGTCGCGGCGGGCGGCGTGGGCGTGGGCGTGGGCGTCGGCGCAGGCGTCGTAGTCGGAGTCGCAGTCGGGTTTGGTGTCGGCGTCGGACTGGGTGTGGGCGCCGGTGTCGGCGTGGGACTTGGACTCGGTGTCGGCGTCGGCGCTGCGCCGTCGCCCGGTCGCAGCGCGACCAGCCAGCCCGCCCAGTCGCGCTTCTTGTTGAAGGTCCATGTCCGCGATCCGGTCGGGCCGGCCGATGCCTGCAGGCCATCGGCGAGCTCCTGGCGCTTTCCCGAGATATCCCATACCTGGCTCATGCCGCCCGGCGAGCTGATGGTGTTCGCGGTGGTCGACGAATTCAGCCCCATGCAGCCGACGAGCATGGCGCCTGGCACCGTCGTCGTGACCCCGGGGAGCACCCCGCTGAGGGCCATCGCGCCACCGCTGGTCGTGGCCGGGACATCGAGGGGCGCCGTCGGCGACACACCCGCGTAGCGGACGATGCCCCCGCTGTTGACGACCGCGGAGGCGAGGGTCCACGTGTACGTCGGCGGTTCGTTCGCGCCGACGACCTTCAGATACCCGAACACGTGCGGGTTGGCGATCGACGTCGCCGCCGCGACGGGCGTCCAACCCGTTGGGACGCCGCTCCCGGCGACGCCACCACCGCTGAGGGCAAGACAGGCGACGAGAATGTCGCCGGCCGCCGTGCCGCCGGGCTTGGCGACGGTGACGGTGGTCGACTGGGTCGGGTTCACCACCGTCGTCGATCCACCGCGGACGATGGTCAGGGCCGTCGCTCGCACGGTCCCAAAGGCTGCGGCCATGAGGACGAAGCCGATCGACACGCCGACGACCAGGATCGCGCGACGGCCGATCCCCCTCCGACGTGTCGTTCGCGCCCGGTGGTGACGGGAAGCAACGACCACGACTTGGGGAGTATAGGCGGCAGTCGGCCTCTCGTTTCGGGCGCCATCGCTCGGACGGCGGGAGCCTGCTACCGTCGCCGGATGCGCGTCGCCGACAGCCACGACCTGATCCGGGTGCAGGGCGCCCGGGAGAACAACCTCAAGGACATCAGCGTCGAGATCCCGAAGCGCCGGCTGACCGTCTTCACCGGCGTCTCCGGGTCCGGCAAGAGCTCGCTGGTGTTCGCGACGATCGCGGCCGAGTCGCAGCGCCTCATCAACGAGACCTACAGCGCGTTCGTCCAGGGCTTCATGCCGAGTATGGCGCGCCCGGATGTCGACCTTCTCGAGGGCCTGACGACGGCGATCATCGTCGACCAGGAGCGGATGGGGGCCAACGTCCGCTCGACGGTCGGCACCGCGACCGACGCCAATGCGCTCTTGCGCATCGTGTTCAGCCGTCTCGGACAGCCGCACATCGGCTCGCCGCAGGCCTTCTCGTTCAACATCCCGTCAGTCCGCGGCAGCGGCGCTATCACCGTCGAGCGGGCGGGCGGGAAGATGGAGACCGAGAACCGGACCTTCACGCTCACGGGAGGGATGTGCCCGAACTGCGAGGGCAAAGGCACCGTCTCCGACATCGACCTCAACGAGCTGTACGACGCCTCGAAGTCCCTCGCCGAGGGGGCGATCACCGTTCCTGGTTTCACGGGTGACGGCTGGCCGGTCCGGATCTTCACGGCATGGGGCCTCGATCCTGAGAAGCCGATCCGCGACTTCACCGAGCAGGAACTCCAGGACTTCCTCTACCGCGAACCGACGAAGGTCAAGGTCGGCGGCATCAATCTGACCTACGAGGGTCTGGTGCTCAGGGTCCAGAAATCGTTCCTGTCGAAGGACATCGACGGGCTCCAGCCACACATCCGCGCCTTCGTCGATCGCGTGGCGACCTTCGCCCCCTGTCCGGATTGCGGCGGCACCCGCCTGAACGACGGCGCTCGGTCATCGAAGGTCCGGGGGATCAACATCGCCGAAGCCTGCGCGATGCAGATCAGCGACCTCGCGGTGTGGGTCCGCGACCTCGACGAGCCCTCCGTGGCTCCACTTCTCGTGACCCTGCAGCAGACGCTCGATTCGTTCGTGGAGGTCGGGCTCGGCTATCTGTCGCTCGACCGTGCTTCGGGGACGTTGTCGGGTGGTGAGGCCCAGCGGACGAAGATGATCCGGCACCTCGGCTCGGCGCTCACCGACGTCACCTACGTCTTCGACGAGCCCACCGTCGGACTGCACCCGCACGACATCCGGCGGATGGACGACCTGCTGCTTCGGCTTCGCGACAAGGGCAACACCGTGCTCGTCGTCGAGCACAAACCGGATGTCATCGCGATCGCTGACCACGTCGTCGACCTTGGGCCCGGAGCCGGCGACGCCGGAGGCAGCGTCTGTTTCGAGGGCACCGTCGAGGGCCTCCGGGACAGCGGCACGCTGACCGGGCGTCACCTCGGGTACCGGGCCGCTCTCAAGGCGACCACCCGGCCTCCGACCGGGACGCTACCGATCCGTCACGCCAACGAGCACAACCTGCAGGACGTGAGCGTGGACATCCCGCTCGGCGTGCTCTGCGTGGTGACCGGTGTGGCCGGGTCCGGTAAGAGCTCGCTGATCCACGGCTCGATGCCGAGGGACGCGGGCGTCGTGTCGATCGATCAGACGCCTATCCGCGGCTCGCGTCGCAGCAACCCCGCGACCTACACGGGACTGCTGGACCCGATCCGGACCGCCTTTGCCAAGGCGAACGGCGTGAAGCCCGCGTTGTTCAGCTCGAACTCGGCGGGTGCCTGCCCGGTCTGCAACGGCAACGGCCTCATCTACACCTCCCTTGGGGTGATGGACGAGGTGGCGACCGTCTGCGAGGAGTGCGAAGGCAAGCGGTTCCAGGCCAGCGTCCTGGAGTACAAGCTCGGCGGGAAGGACATCAGCGAGGTCCTGGCGATGTCGGTCGGCGAGGCGCTCGCATTCATCAGCGACGGTGCGTCGGCGGTCCCGGCGGCCCGTGGCGTGCTGCAGCGGATGGCCGATGTCGGGCTGGGCTATCTGCGCCTCGGTCAGCCCCTGACGACCCTGTCCGGTGGCGAACGCCAACGCTTGAAGCTGGCGATCCAGATGGCCACCGACGGCGGCATCTACGTCCTCGACGAACCGACGTCCGGCCTGCACCTGGCGGACGTCGAGCAGCTGCTCCACCTGCTCGACCGACTGGTCGACGCGGGCAAGTCGGTCATCGTCATCGAGCATCACCTCGCGGTCATGGCCCACGCCGACTGGATCATCGACCTGGGCCCTGGCGCGGGACACGACGGGGGGCGGGTCGTCTTCGACGGCCTGCCAGCGGATCTCGTCGCCGCTCGGAGCACCCTCACTGGTGAGCACCTCGCGGGATACGTCACGCCAGGCGGGTGACGCGGCCGCCGGGCGCGGCCGGCCGGCGACCCCGGTCGGCTACTGAGTGCAGCCCGTCACCGATCCGCCTGGGCGTCCTGCGCCCGTTTCACGGCGTCCCGATAACGTGCGTGCGCTTCGGTCTCAGCCAGATCGGCCATCGCCGATTCGGATTCCGCACTGACCGCATCGGCGACCGTCGCGTGCGCCACCGTCCTGGCTGCCGCTGCGGTCTTGGCCGCGGATCGCTCCGCCAGATTGGCCGCCGCCTGGGCAGCCTTGGCCGAGTCGGCGGTGGCCTGCGCGGCCTCGAGGGCCTCAGCGGCCGCCTCCACCGCTGCGTCAGCTGCCAACCGGCCCCGGCGCGCCACGGCCGCGGCCTGCTCGGCCGCACGCCAGTCGGCCAGGGCCTGCGCCGTCGTGGGTAGTCGCTCGTCGTCGCCTGCCATCGCCCTCCTCCTCGTGTCCGGCGGCCGTCGTGAGCACTTGGGACGGCTTAGTCAACCAGAACCCGTCCCTGAGCGCTTCCCGTGTACTGCATCATCCGGCGCCTCGGACGAACCTCGTTGCGGTCCCCCGCGTCGACCGTCGGCATCCTTCACGACCTCGCCGCCCTTGATGACCATCGAGATCCGACCGGGATGTGCGAGCACTGTGATGTCATCAAGGGGCTGTCCAGCGACCAGGATGAGATCAGCGTCCTTCCCCGCTTCGACGGTCCCGATCCGGTCGTCCATGCCGAACAAGGCCGCGTTGGTCCGGGTGGCGCTGATGATCGCCGGATGGGCCCCGATCAGGTCCGCCTTCAGGACGATCTCCCTGCCGCGGTCGCCTTGATCCGGACCGATCACGTCCGATCCACTGCCGACGGAGACACCGACCTCGGCGGCAAGACGGACGCTTGCCTTCATGGCCTCGTACACGCCGTCGACCAGTGCCTGTTTGTCCGGGGACAGCGCTGTGCTGTTGGCGGAAGCCGCGAGCTCGTCGATCACCTGGAACGTGGGAACCAGGTACGTCTTGGTCGCGTGCATTCGCTCCGCGGTCGCGGGCTCCAAGAACGTGCCGTGCTCGATCGAGCGGACCCCCGCGTCGATCGACCGCTCGATCGCGCGCGACGTGTGCGAATGGGTCAACACATAGGTGCCCCAGCCAGCGGCGACATCGACCGCCGCCGCGATCTCCTCGACGGAGAACTGGAGGCTGTCCAGGGGATCCGTCGGCGAGGCCAGTCCGCCCGAGGCGAATACCTTGATCTGCGTGGCCCCCCGCCGGAGCTGCTCGCGGGCCGCCCGCCGGACTTGGTCGACCCCATCGACGACCTCGTTCATCGCCACCAGACCCGGGATCGAGGGACCGCCGTGGATCGCCTCGTGCGCTTGACGTGCATCACCGTGCCCGCCGGTCTGCGAGATGAACGAGCCCGATGGCAAGATCCGCGGGCCGCGGATGACGCCTCGCTCGACCATGCGAGCCCACGTTGGCTCGAGTCCGCCCGCGTCCCGGACCGTCGTGAACCCGTCGTCCAGCGCGGCGCTGATCAACCGCGAAACCGCGTGGACGTGCTCGATCCACGGCAGCCGCCCGTGGGTGCCATCACGACCGATGATCGCGAGATGCACGTGCGCGTCGGTGAGGCCGGGCATCAGGGTGCAGCCGGCCCCATCGATCACCGTGGCGCCGTTGACCCGTGGCGTGTCCTCAGCCGGTCGGATCCACTCGATCCGGCCGTCGCGAACGAGCACATCCATGGCGCTACGTGGGTCGGCGCCGGTGCAGTCGAGCACATCGACATCGTGAATAATCAGATCAGGCATGCCGTCGCCTTGGTGGTTTGGAACGGCCCCACGGGTTCACAGGATAGACGGCACGCGTGGCCCGGGCTCGAGTGGTGGGCCGGCGCCGGGTCGCTGGTGATGGTCGCCACCGATCCGGTTGGAGTGGATCGGTGCGCGATGACCGGAACCGGGGGGCGGAGGAGCACCATAACGATGACCGAGGACCCCGTCAGCGACGCCGACCGCGCGAAGATCATGGGCGCGGCGCGCGACTACATCGAGGCGTGGCTGGACGGCGATGCCGATCGGATGGCGCGCGCCCTTCATGCCGACCTTGCCAAGCGCTCGGTCGAACGCGACGGTACGGGCGGGTGCACCGTGCACCATGTGACCCGTGACGACATGGTGAGGGCCACCGGCGAGGGCCACGGGACCCGCTACGAGGGTCCGTACGACGCGACGATCCTGGATGCATTCGGCGACATCGCCGCCGTTCGGATCCTGTCGTCGGTGTACATGGACTACCTGCATATCGCGCGCTGCGGTGAGGAGTGGCGCATCATCAATGCGCTGTGGCAGCGCCGGCCAGGGCGCTAAGGGTCCTGCCGTGAACGCGCCCCGGATCGTGGAGTTCGCCTCTGCGGGCGTCATCCTCCGCGGCTACCTGTACGAGCATGACGCCGGTCAGCAGGCGGACCGTGCCGCCGTGGTCATGACGCACGGGTTCTCCGCCACCGCGACGGGCATGGTCGCGGACCGCTACGCCGAGGTCTTCCACGGCGCTGGCCTCAACGTCCTCCTCTTCGATGGCCCGTCGCTGGGCATGAGTGACGGTGTACCGCGACGGGTGCTGAATCGGTGGACCCAGCTGCGTGCCTACCGTGATGCCCTCACCTACGTCGCTGCCCTGCCCTCAGTCGACGCCTCCCGCCTCGGCATCTGGGGAGACAGCATGAGCGGCGGGACCGCCGTAGGGGTCGCGTCCTTCGACGAGCGGGTCAGGGCCGTCGCGCTCCAAGTGCCGGCATGCGGACGTGTCGACCCGGCGGACGATCCGGACGGGACGGCGTTCGGCATCCTCCGCGACCTCTACCTCGGCGACACCCTCCCCGTCGTCCGCGAGCGTGAGGGTCCGATGCCCGTGGTCTCGCCGGACCCGGAGATCGTGCCGTGTCTCCTGGAGCCGATCACCGCCTTCCGCTGGTTCATCGACTACGGGGCGCGTCACGGCACCGGCTGGGACAACCGCGCGACCGTCGAGACGGCGGACACCCCGGTCGCCTATCACCCCGGTCTCTGCGCGCCACACCTGCACGGGGCGTCCCTCTGGGTGATCGCCAGCGACGACGAGATGCCGGGAGCCGAGACCCCGGTCGCGCGCGCCGCCTTCGAATCCGCCCCCGATCCGAAGGCGTCACTCCTGGTCGAAGGTGGCCATTTCGGTCTGCTGTATCACCCGTCGTCACTCTTCGACCGGGTCAGCGCCGCGCAGGCCGATTTCCTGGTGCGTCACCTGGCTTGATCGTCGGGCAGGGGTCGCGTGAGTTCCAGTCCACGAGCTCCGTGCCGGCGTCATCGATCTCGCGGCCCCGGACGGCGTCGAACCACCGATACCAGGGCAGTGTCACGCACTGGTATCTCGGTGGCAGCGGGTGGATACTCGCCGCAAAGTCCAGAAGGAGACGCGGACGTGACGCTCCTGGACGCTTACCTGCCTGGACGCTGCCCCCGCTGGCATCCGGGTCCTTGCACTGGCGCGGTCGACGGATCGTC
>DASSMQ010000066.1:0-21286 GCA_035688805.1 Candidatus Limnocylindrales bacterium | reverse complement strand
GGCGTCCCAGGCGGATGGGTCGATCGCGGCAGTCACGCCGGTCGTCGCGGGCGGCGGAGCGCGTCGACCATGATCGCGACGATAGCCCGCAGTTCGGCGATCCGCAAGGCGAGCGCCGCGGCGACGAACCCGGCCGCGAAGACGGCCGCCACGACGACGATGATGCCGATCAGGGTCGGGATGCCGGCACGGCCGGCCGAGGCCGGATCGGGCATCGGCGCCCCGCCGGCGACCCCGTGGACGACCAGCGCGATGGCCCCCGCCACTGCGGACGCGACGGCCGTGCGCACGGCCACGGACCCGACCGTCGCCAGGCCGAGCGGACCCTCGCGGCGGCGCAGGATGACCAGGAGCGCGACTGCCTCGAGCCAGGCCGCGATCGCGATCGCTAGGGCCATCCCGGGCAGGCCCAGCGGCCCGACGAGTGCCGCCGCGAGCGTGGAATTGATGATGACCGCCCCCACCGCGGCGACGACGGGGGTGATCGTGTCCTGGCGGGCGTAGAACGCGCGCGCCAGCACCGCGATCAAGGCATGGGCCGGCAGCCCGACGAGGAAGGCCATGAACGTGTCGGCCGTGAGCAGGATGGCCGAGCGGCTGAACCCGCCGAACAGCAGGGCCACCGTCTCGACCCGCAGCAGGGCGGCGAGGACAGCGATCGGCACCATGACGAACGCGAGCAGCCGCATGGCTCGATCGAGCAGGCCGACGAACTCGGCCCGGTCGCCGGCTGCGGCGCCGCGCGACAGTGACGGGAACAGCACGATGCCAAGCGGCACGCCCACGATCCCGATCGGGATCTGGAGCAACGTAAATGCGACGGTAAACGCGGTGACCGCTCCCTCGCCGAGGGTCGTGGCCAACGCCGTGATCACCACGAAGGTGATCTGCCCGGCGCCGAGTCCGATGGCGCGTGGTGCCATCAGGGTTAGTGCCTTCCGAGCGGCCGGATCGCGCCGGTCGATGCGCGGCTCATAGCGGAAGCCGATCTCGCGCAGCGGCCCGATCTGCACGAGGAGGTGGCCGAGGGAGCCCGCGACCACCCCGACCGCGAGCCCCGTGACGCCGAGCGACGGCACCAGCAGCAGCGCAGCGCCCATGATCGCGAGGTTGTAGACGATCGGGGCGATGGCCGACGCGGCGAATCGCCCGCGGGCGTTGAGCACGCTCGTCGCCAGGGCGCCCATCGACAGCAGGATCGGGCTCAGGACCATGATCCGGGTGAGCTCGATGGTCCGGTCCATGGCGGCCGGCCCGAAGCCGCTGGTGTAGAGCGGCACGAGTCGGTCGGCGAGGAGCAGCACGATCAGCCCGAGCACCAGCAGGGCGAGGAGCATCAGGTTGGCGACGGTCGAGACGACCCGCCAGGCCCTGCCCTCCCCATCGGTCTCGAGCAGGCCGGCGACGACCGGGATCAGCGCCGACGACAGCGCGCCGGCCGCGACCAGCTGGAAGAGCAGGTCCGGGATGCGGAACGCCGCGAAGAAGGCGTCGAGCTGGGATGGGTCGCCGACCGCGTTGGCGACGATGACCAGACGCAGCCAGCCGAGGACGCGGGAGACGAGGAAGGCGCTCGAGACGATCAGGCCCGCCCGAGCGAGCGTCCTCGCACTCGTCACGGGCGCTCGACCCGGCGGGCCCGGGGATGGGCGTCGCGATAGGCGGCCGCGAGGCGGCCCGGTGAGACGTGGGTGTAGACCTGGGTCGTCGCCAGGTTCTCGTGGCCGAGCAGCTCCTGGACGACGCGCAGATCGGCCCCGCCGTCGAGCAGATGGGTGGCGAACGAATGACGCAATGTGTGCGGCGAGATGCCCTCGGGCAGGCCGGCCGCACGGCACAGGCTGTCGAGGCGATAACGCAGCCCGCGGACCCCGAGCGGTGTCCCCCGGTGGTTCAGGAACACCTGGGTCGGTGCCGATGCGTCCGGCCCACGCCCCGGCGCTCGCTCGAGGAGGATCGGCCGCCCGTGCGCGAGATAGGCATCGAGGGCGGCGATGGCGGGCCGGCCGAGCAGGCCGATCCGCTCCTTGCGGCCCTTGCCGATCACCCGGATCTCGCCGCGGCGCAGGTCGATCGCGCCGAGATCGGCCGAGGCAAGTTCGCTGATGCGCAAACCCGCCGCGTATGCCGTCTCGACGAGGGCCCGATCGCGGAGCGCGAGGGCAGTCGCAAGCGCGACCCTGGTCGGATCCGGTGACCGCGCCTCGGCGCTCGTCAGCTCGGCCTCGACCGCGGCGATGAGCCGGCCGACCTGGTCGACCTCGAGGACGCGCGGCAACCGGCGCGGCAATCGGGGCGTTGCGATGGCGCCCCACGGGTCGCCCGGGGCGAGTTCCTCGCGCGCCGCCCATCGGTGGAACGAGCGGATCGCGGCCAAGCGTTGGGCGACGGTCGTCCGGGCCGTCCCGGTCCCGAGCCTCGCGAGGTAGGCGCGGAGATCGGGGCGGGCGGGCCGACGCCAGTCGACACCCCGCGACGCCAGCCAATCGAGATACACGCCGACGGCGGTCCGATAGGCGCGAACGGTGTCCGGCGACGCATCGCGCGCCTCGAGCGACCGGAGGAACCGGTCGAGGGCCGGGTGGGTCGCAGGATCACCCGCGACCGAGCTCACGCCTCGGAGGCCGGCTCTGCCGAACGTCGGGAGCGGCTCGGACCCCGGCCGGTGGCGCGCCCCGCGCCACGTCCGCGACCCGCCCCCCGAGCGCCGCCGCGGGCCCGGGCCGGGCGGGCGAGCACCGTCGGATCGGGCGGTCCGCCCACGTAGGCGTCGCCTGGCGCGATGTCGTCGGGTGCCGTCTCGCTCGTCGAACCGCAGATCAGGCAGATCGCCGCGTCGCCTTTGCGAGCCAGCGGCCCGGCATCCGCGTCGTGCGTACCGCCCAGAGGCTCGAAGTTCGTCGTGAAATCGCACTTCGGGTAGTTGGAGCATCCCCAGAAGACGTTGCCGGTGCGGCGCGCGCGACGCGGGACGAGATGCCCGTCGTTGTTCTTGGGGCATGTCACGACGAACGGGAGCGGCTCGGGAGGCGGCGGGCCGTCCTTCTTGATGTAGTCGCAGTCCGGGTAGCGGGAGCAGCCCAGGAACGGCCCGAACCGGCCGGTCTTGCCGACGAGCGTGCCCTGTTCGCACTTGGGGCAGACCTCGCCGGCGCCCTCCTGAACCGGCGGCTCCTCGCCCGGGAGGGGTCGGGTCTCCTTGTGCTCGGGATACATCGAACAGGCCAGGAACCGGCCGTTCCGACCGAGCCGGATGACCATCGGGTGGCCGAGCGAACAGACCTCGTCGGTCTCCTCGGTCGTGAAATCGCGACGGCGAGTGTTCTTGCGGACCTCGTCGACCCGGTCGCGCAGGGGCGGATAGAAGGCCTGCAGGAGCGGCACCCAGGCGCGCTCGCCGCGGGCGATCTCGTCGAGCTCCTCCTCCATCCGTGCGGTGAAGGCGAGGTCGATGTAATCGCCGAAGTGCTCGACCAGCAGGTCGGTCACGATGCCGGCCACGGGCTCGGGATGGAGTCGCCGCTCCTCGACCCGCACATAGCCACGGTCGATGATGGTCGAGATCGTCGCGGCATAGGTCGACGGCCGTCCGATGCCGTGCTCTTCGAGCGCCTTGATCAGCGTCGCCTCCGTGAAGCGCGGCGGCGGCTCGGTGAAGTGCTGGGTCGGGCTGACCTCGCGGACGTCGGTCCGATCGCCCTCGCCGAGTGGCGGCAGTCGCTTTGCGTCATCGTCCTCGGCGGAGCCGTCGTCCCGGCCCTCGGTGTAGACCCGGGAGAAGCCCTCGAACAACGTCCGGGTCGAGCTGGCGCGGAGCTCGTACGGCCCGTCGGCGAGGTCGACGGTGGTCGTCTCCAGCTCCTTGGGCGCCATCTGCGAGGCGAGCGCGCGCTGCCAGATCAACCGGTACAGGCGGAGCTCCTCGGGCTTGAGCGTGCCCGTCAGCGAGTCGGGGTCGCGCCGGAAGCTGGTCGGCCGGATCGATTCGTGCGCCTCCTGCGCGCCCTTGGCGGTGGTCTTGTAGACCCGGCCCTTCGGCATCGTGAATGGTGCGCCGTAGCGGTCGGCGATGACCTCGCGCGCCTCGCCCATGGCCACACCCGCCATCGCGGTCGAATCCGTCCGCATGTAGGTGATCAGGCCGAGGTGGCCGTCCGGCGTGTCGACGCCCTCGTACAGCCGCTGGGCGATCGACATCGTGCGCTTGGGACTGAACGACAGCTTCCGGCTCGCTTCCTGCTGCAGGGTCGATGTCGTGAACGGCGGTGCCGGGGAGCGCTTCTGGGTCCGGACGGCGACCGTGCGGACGACCGGGTGGGCGTCGCGCAACGCCGCGACGTGTCGCGCGGCCGTGGCCTCGTCCGCGATGTCGAGCGGGTCGCCATCGATACGGACCAGTTCGGCCGGGAAGGTGTCACCGGCGACGGTGGCCAGGATCGCCTCGATCGACCAGTACTCGCGCGCCGTGAACGCCTCGATCTCGCGTTCGCGCTCGACGACCAGCCGAACCGCCACCGACTGGACGCGCCCGGCCGACAGCCCGCCCCGGACCTTGCGCGACAGCAGCGGGCTCAGCGTGTAGCCCACGAGCCGGTCGACGATGCGGCGGGTCTGCTGGGCGTCGACGAGATTGCGGTCGATGTCGCGCGGGTTGGCGAAGGCCTCGCGGATGGCCGGCTCGGTGATCTCGCTGAAGGTCACCCGGCGGGTCTTCTCCGTCGGGACGTGGGCCGCCTCGGCGACGTGCCATGCGATGGCCTCGCCCTCGCGGTCGAGGTCGGTCGCGAGATAGACCATGTCCGAGCCCTTGGCCGCCTTTTCGATGTCGGTGACCTGCTTGCGCCGGTCGTCACTGATCACGTACTCAGGCTCGAATCCATTGTCGACGTCCACGCCGAACTTGCCCTTCCCGGGGTTCTCCGGGAGGTCGCGGACGTGGCCGTAGGAGGCAAGGACGCGGTAGTCGTCGCCGAGGTAGCGCTCGATCGTCCGCGCCTTCGCCGGGGATTCGACGATGACGAGGTTCCTTGGCACGGCCGGGAGTGTAGCACCGGGTCCTGCACGGACCCTCACCTCGTCAGGCAGCCCGTCGAGCCCTCCGGGGTCGCGCCCGAAGGGCGCGGTCAAACCTCGCGGATGCGCCGCAGGAAGTCCTCGTCGATCTCGAGATCGGCGTCGTCTGCTGGCGACGGCGCCGCGTGGGACGCCACCATGGCCGCTGCGACGGGTCGCTCGACGGGCATGCCGCTGTCCGCCGCGGACGCCGACGGGACCTCGACGAACCGGATGTGGAGGTACGGGAAGACGAACACCGAGGCCATGTCGTCGATGAAGATCGGTCGCTTGCCGTCGAGCATGCGCAGGTTCGTGCAGCGCAGAGCGACGTCGGCCGGGGCGGGCATCTCGAACAGGTCGCACAGCAGCGGCTGCTCGTTGATGATGTGGAGCACGGCATTGCGGATCACGTCCGCATGCTGCGCCCCGCCGCAACCCGCGGGCAGTGGCCCGATGGTCCCCTTACGGGTGGTAGAAGTCGACGACGAGGCGTACCCGGCCGCCGGACACCCAGACCCCGATACCTACCCGGTCATAGAGGCTGTTCATCAGGTTGACGTAGTGGCCGCCGTCCGGCGTCCAGGCCCGCTCGCTCTGGAAGAACAGGTGGCTGCCGAGCACCGCGCTGTACGGGTTCCCCGAGCGGCAGCCCAGGTTCTCGGCCCATCGATAGCTGGTATAGCCCGCATGACGCAACCGGTCGCCCGGCGTACCACCGCTGAAGTGGGTGCACATGTTGTTCACGGCGAGCTTCTTGGCGTACGGCCGCGACACCTTGGAACTGATCCCGGAATCGAGCTTGAGGGCGGCGACGTTGCGACCGCCTGGACTGCTGCAGCCGCCACCCGACGTGACCCACCCGCCGGTGCGGGTGCAGTTCATCAGGCCCAGGTAGTAGCGCTCGACCGCGCTCCAGCTGCCGGACCCGACGGTACCGCCGCTCGTGCCGCTCCCGGAGGTCCGCTTGATCGCCGTCGTCCGAACGACCGGCTTCTTCTTGGCGACGGTCGTGAAGGTCGCCTTGCTGGCGGCGGCCAGGCCGACCCCGTCACGGCTCCGGGCGCTGGCGGCAATCTTCGCGACGACCGTGGCACCATCCGGCAGGCTGGCCGTGGGATCGAAGACGAGGACGGTGTCCTTCTCAGCGAACCGCACCGCACCGGCGACCGGTTTGCCATTCGCGGTCACCACGAACGCCTTCTTGGTCGCGCTCCGATCCATCGGGCGGCTGAACCGCACCGAGATGGCCGCGGTCTTGACGACGTCCTTGGTGCCGGCGGCGGGCCGGAATCGGACGACGCTCGGGGCTCGGGCGGTCCGGACCGCCAGGCTCGCTCGAGCGACCAGCGCGCCGCCAGCGTCGCGAACACCGTCGACGATGAGCCGGTAGCGGGCGTCAGGCGCCAGCGACGCGGTCGGGGTGAGCGTGTAGGTCATGCGACCATCGGGTCCGGTGGCCGAGGTCAGCGTGGCGGGGGTGGCCGGCTCCAGCCGGATCGCGCCGTCGACGGAGGCAGGGTCGATGGGCTGGTCGAAGGTGACCGTGAAGGCGCTGGACGGGGCGACCCGCTTGTCGCTCACGACCGTCGCGGCCAGCACGACCGAGGTGGCGGCGCGGGTCAGGAATGCGGCCCGGACCGGAGCGGTCGTGGGCCGACCACTCGTCGCCAGCGCCCCGGGTCCGACCGTGATCGTGTAGTACGTGGATGCCGCCCACTGACGCGCCGGCGTGACCGAAACGACGGTGTCGCCGGCGCTCCACTGCAGCCGGACGTCGACCGACGGTTCGACCGTGATGGCCGCCTCGACCGATGCGCGCTGCATGGGCGTCGTGAACGTGATCGTCGCCGGCGCAGCCAGCGCGACCTTCGTCCCGACCGCCGTGGTGAAGGCGGCCTGGGTGAGGGGCACGATGTCGTGAACGGGATCGGCCGTGGCGACCGACGGTCGAGCCGCGGACATGGCCCCGAAGGCGAGCGCGGCGCCGAGACCGATGGCCGCGCCGCCGCGGATGAACCTGGACCGGCCAAGGGCGCTCGCTGCGTACACAGACATGAGCACGGGCACGGCCAGGATCGTGACGAGGTACTTCCGCAATACAGAACCCGGCTGCAGCGTCGGAGGGGGCTCGCGGTGGGGGTCCGAACGAGCGCCCACGTCAGGCTGGGGCGTGACGCGTCGGTCAGGGTAGCATCGCCCCCTTGGAACGGGCAACCGGCACGCCTCCCACGCTCCTGACCTCGTGCCACAGCGTCGTGCGCATCCCGAGCAGCAGACCGGACGGTCGGTAGCGGCCATGGGCACCCGCAGTGAGCCCGCGTCGCTCCAGGAGCGTGAGGGTGGCAAGGACCGTCGCGACCGGCAAGCTCGTTGCCGCGACGAGTTCGTCGACGGTCGCCGAGCCCGCCAGTAGCCGATCCGCGACGGCCGATTCGGCCGGGCCGAGCCCTTGCGTGGACGCGGTCGACACGGCATCGCGGGCAGTGACCGCAGGCTCCGCGAAGCCCAGGTCGGCGATGAGTTGCGGGATCCCGGTCACCAGGTGGGCCACCTGCTCGAACTCGCGCAGGAAGGCCAACGACCCGGCAGTCGCGTGATCGTCGATACCGCCTGGCACGAGGTAGCAGCCGCGCCCCTGCTCGAGCGCCCACGAGGCAGTGATCAACGCACCCGAGCGCGCTGGTGCCTCGACGACGACCGTCGCGTCGGACAGCCCGCTGATGATCCTGTTGCGCCGCGGGAACGTGCCCTTCGACGGTTCGACGTCCGGGCCGAGCTCCGAGACCACGGCACCACCCGCGGCGACGATGGCCTCCGCCAGTCGGACATGCGGACGCGGCCCGAGCGTCGCGTGGCCACCGCCGATGACCGCCACGGTCGTCCCGCCAGCCCGAACGGTCGCCTCATGGGCCGCCCCGTCGATCCCGAAGGCGAGGCCCGAGACCACGGTCGCATCGGCGGCGACGAGGGCATCGGCGATCCGACCGGCCGTCACACGTCCACCGGTCGTCGCACGGCGCGTCCCGACGACCGCCACCGCCCGCGACCGCGAGAGGGCCGCCATCGATCCGACGACGTAGAGCACATGCGGCGGCATGGCGATCGCCCCAAGGCGGGTCGGGTAGGCCGGCTCCTCGACGGTCAGCACGTGGACGCCCAGGTCGCGCAGCCGGGCCAGGATGCGCGCACCGCCCTGGACGGCGGCCACGATCGCTCGGGCGACGCCGTCGGCGATCGGCCGCTCGCGATGGCCGGGCTCGAACGGCGGGGTCGCCATGAGCCGCTCGACGGCTCCTGCCTCGCCCGCGACCCGCACGATGGCCAGTCCGGACCCGTGATGGGCGAGCAGGGCCGAGAGCCCGATCGGCCCAAGGCCCACCACGCCGGCGAGGACGGTCCAGGCATCACGTTCCGATGCGTAGGGGTCGAGCCGGGCGGGATGCGGTGGCACGGCCGCCACGCGCCCCTCGACCCGGATCCCCACGCCGAGCACGATCAGGACGCCAGCGCGAGACGCGCGACGGGTGGGCGGTACCAAGCGGCTTCGTCGAGATGATCGCGGCCCACCGACTCGCTCCCGGCCAGGTCGGCGATCGTGCGAGCGACGCGCATGAGGCGTTCCGTGCCGCGACCGCTGGCCAGTTCCGCGTCGGCGAGCTCGGCGAGCCGCCGCTCGGCCTCGGGCTCGAATCGGCATGCTCGTCGCAAGGCGCGGCCGCGCAGTCGACCGTTGATCCGATCGCGATCACTGGCCGCGAGCGAGCGGGCGGCGGCGATGCGCATGCCGACGCTCGCACTGTCCTCGGGTACTGCGGTCGAGACCAGCGTCGCCGCCGGCATCCTCGGCATCGCGACCCACAGGTCGATCCGGTCGCGCAACGGCCCCGAGATGCGCCGACCGTAGCGCTCGATCTCCCCTGGCAGACAGCGGCAACGAGTCTCGGGCAGGCTACCGGCGAAGCCGCACGGACATGGGTTCATCGCCGCGATGAGCTGGAAGCGGGCCGGAAAGGCCATCACACGACCCGCTCGGGCGATGACGATGCGGCCCTCCTCGAGCGGCTGGCGGAGCGCTTCGAGCACGTCGCGGTCGAATTCGGCGAGCTCGTCGAGGAACAGGATCCCGTGATGCGCCCTGGTGATCTCGCCCGGGGTGAGGTTCGGGCCACCCCCGACCATGGCCGCATAGGACAGCGTGTGGTGCGGCGAGCGGAACGGTGGCTCGCGGCGGAGCGCCGTGATCGGCCCCTCGCCGGCGGCGGACGCCACGATCGAGACCGCAAGCGCCGCCGCGTCATCGAGCGGTGGCAGGAGGCCAGGGATCGTCCGCGCGAGCAGGGTCTTGCCGACGCCCGGCGGGCCGCTGAAGAGCAGGCCGTGCCCCCCGGCCAGCGCGATCTCAAGCGCACGCCGGGCCTCGGCTTGCCCGCGCACCTCGGCGATGTCCGGCACGGGTGCCAGCGGGACGATGGCGGCCCGCCGGCCTGCCGCCTCGACGGGCGCCGTCGACCCGTCGAGCGTGACGCGGGGCATTGCCACGGGCGGTCGACGACGAGATCGGCCACGGACGGACTCCGCTGCCTCGGCCAGGTTGGTGACGCCGACGACCTCGATGCCCTCGACCAACCGCGCCTCGTCCGACGCGGCGGCCGCGACGATCACCCGGCCGACCCGTCCAGACGCGACCGCCGCGACCATCGGCAGGACCCCCGGCACAGGCCGCACATCCCCGTCGAGCCCGAGCTCGCCGATGAGCGCCACCGGTCCCCTGCCCGCGCGCACTTGCTCCGAGCCCAGCAGGATGCCGATCGCGATCGCCAGGTCGAGCGAGGCGCCCGTCTTGCGCAGCTCGGCCGGGGCCAGGTTGACGGTGATCCGCCGCGGAGGAAAGGTGAACCCGGCATTCCGGATCGCGCCGCGGACCCGCTCGCGTGCCTCCTGGACCGCGGTATCCCCGAGGCCGACGACCGTGAACCCGGGCAGTCCCGGAGCGACGTCGACCTCGACCGTGATCGAACGACCCTCGAGGCCGTGGAGCGTGGCGGATGGGACGACGGCCAACATGCCGGCACCCTACCGGCGGACGCTTACCCGGGGCTTATCGGCCCCTCACCGGCGAACCACCAGGAGGCCGACAGACGGCCGGTGCGAGTCGCCGTCAGCGGGCACCGACCGGCGCGGCCTGCGCCGCGACCGCCACCTTGTCGACCGCCCGGGCGAATTGGAGCACGGAGGCGCCGAGCGGCGAATCGGCTTTCGAGAACATGAACGGGGCGCCCGAGTTCAGCGCGCTGATGGCGCCGCGGTACTCGTTGACGACCTGGTGGTCGATCGTCCGGCGCAGCGCGCCCTCAGCGTTCTTGACGCTGATCCCGGTGAACGCATTCGACCGGTTGAGGACGAGCTGGACCTTTCCCGGCGGATAGTTCAGGTGATTCATCGTCTCGAGGATGAGCCGGACATTCTTCAGGCACGACAGGTCGGCGGTCATCACGACGAACACGGTCTCCGCCGCCTCGAAGACGCCCAGGTTCACGTCGTCGAGCCGCTTGTCGACGTCGATCAGGACGTAGTCGTACAGCGCCGTCAGCTGGTCGGCGATGAACGGCAGGTGATCGGGATGGACGAGCTCGGCGGTCTCGGGCGAGGGCGGCGCGAGCAGCAGGTCGACACCCGAGTCGTGCTTGACGATGACATTCCGGATGAGGTCCGCGTCGATCGACGGTGCCGTGACGATGTCGACGATGCTCTTGCGGTCGAGGCCCAGGTCGAGGAACACCCGATGATCGCCGAACTGCAGGTTGCCATCGACGAGGCACACCTTCCGCCCGAGCTCACGGTGGAAGGCGATGGCCGCGTTGATGGCGATCGTCGTGGTGCCCACGCCGCCCTTGGCGCCGTAGAAGGCAAGGACGCGACCCATCGGCGGGCGGGCCAGCAGCGTCTCGCGGGGCGCGAAGCGGGCGAGCAGGCTCTTGATCCGCGCCAGCAGCTCGGCGGGGTGGAACGGCTTGATGAGGTAGTCGTCGGCGCCGGCGCGCAGACCGCGGACCTTCTGCTCGACCTCGCGTTCGGCGGTGAGCATGATGATCGGGACGTGCGTGGCCGCCGATTCCTCGGCCCGGATGCGGGTCGCGACCTGGTAGCCGTCGATCTTGGGCAGCATCACGTCGAGGAGCACGAGATCCGGGCTCTCGACGGTCCATAGGCGGAAACCCTCGGCGCCATCGCCGGCGATGACGACGTCGTAGCCCTCCTGCTTGAGCGTGTACTGCAGGAGTCGCTGGACGTTCGGGTCGTCGTCGACGACGAGGATCTTGGCCGCCATCGGTCCTCCACGGGCATCGCGAGTCGCGGGATCGCCGAGGGCTCCCCGGCGCGGCGATTATAGGCCGGGCTTCCCGCTCCCGAGATCGTGACCGCGGGCGTGGCGGAAGGTACGTCGCAAGAAGTCCGTGACCCGGCGCTCATAGTCCTGGCCCGCGGCGGCGTGGGCCCCGCTGTGATCAGCCTCGGGCACCACCCACTGCTCCGCGTTCGGGCCGGCCAGGGCGGCCAGGCGTCGTCCGTCGGCGATCGGGACCGTCGTGTCGGCCGCGCCGTGGATGAGCAGCAGTGGCGTCGTCTCGAGGAGGCCGATCACCCGGGCCGGCTCCGTCGCCCGTGGATCGGCGCCGAGCGTCCGCGTCGCGGCATCGAACAGCCGCCGCGCGACGGCTCGGCGGAATGGACCGCGCAACCGGTTGGCGACCGGGATCTCGACTTCCGGCGCCACCGACTCCGCGACGACCCCGACGATCATCGGTCGCGGCGCGGTCGTCGCCGCCTGGGTGGCCGCGGCATCGACGTCGGCCGACGGCAGCCGACCGTCACCCAGCACCGCCACCGCGGCGATCGCCGCGATCCCGCCCATCGACGTGCCGACCATCGCGACGCGCCGGATGCCCCGCTCGCCGAGCCAGGCGAGGGCGCCCGCCACGTCCTCGATCTCGAGCATCCCGAAGGTCGTCGGGCCGGGTCCGGACGCCCCGTGACCGCGGAAATCGAGCCCGAGGACGCCAGCCGTCCGGCGCAGGAACGGGCCGTATTCGACGAGGTCGGGCGCGACCGAGCCCGAGTACCCGTGGAGCAGCAGGATGGCCTCGTGGGCGTCGCCGCTCCAGTCCGCCTGGCCCCGGTCGGCCGGCAGCCAGCGGCCTGCCAGCCGGACCCCGTCGCGTGACTGCAGGCGGATCACCTCGCCGCCGAGCGCATCCAGCGCGGGACCAAGGGCGGCCTCGCCGGGCCCGACCCGCGGTCCATCGAGCAGCCGGGCGGCTGCGCGACGCGAGACCAGCCGGGCCGTCACGATCGAGGCGCCCACCGCGCCGGCGCTGGCGATCGCCCGGCGCATCACGACCGTCGGACGCCAACCGCGCTCGACTCGAGCGCGTCGAACACGATCCGGCTCCACGTCTCGAGGTCGTCGCGGACGGACCCGACCATCGCGGGATCCACGAACGCGCCAGCGAGCTTGTCCGTCTCGCGGACCGCGACCGGCCGACCCCTGGCGTCGGCCACGTAGACGACGCCGAGGTGGACGGCACCGACCTCGGTCGTGTCGTCGTTGAGCAGGGCAAGCGGCCGGAACTCGGGTACGAAATCGGCGGCGAGCTCCTCGCCCCACTCGCGGCGGAGTCCACCGTCGAGGCCGACGTCGCCCGGGTTCAGGTGGCCACCGACCCCGATCGACCAACGGTCGTGCAGCCGCACGTCGCCACCGGCCCGGGTTCGACGCATGAGGAAGTAGCGCGAGCCGTCTCGCAACACGAGGTACGGGATGACCTGCTTGAAGGCAGGATCCTGTTCCATCCGGGCCCGGGGCTCGAACGTGCCGTGGCTCGCGACGGTCGCGACGAACGCCTCGACGCCATCGATCCGCAGGCCGTGCCAGTCGGCCCGATCAGGAACGGCGACCCGAGGGACCACCAGCACGCGCTCCTCGTCGAGCCCAGACGTCACGAGGACCCCTGGAGCCGGGCCCGGGCCGAGGCGAGCCGCCGCCGGATGGCGGCGGCATCGGGGCCGGCTCCGGTATCGATGTCGGCCAGCCAGGCCTCGAGGACCGCGATGAGCTCGCGCAGCCGGGCGGCGACCGCCGGGCCGTTCGTCTCGATGATGCCGGCGCCCATCACCTCGTCGCCTCGTGCCAGCCGCGTCATGTCGCGCCAGCCGCCGGCGGCCAGGCTCGCCGCGGCCCGCCAGTCATCGCGCTCCGCGGCGGCGCCGGCCATCGCCTCGACCAGGGCGGCAGCCATGACGAGGGGCAGGTGGCTGATGGCGGCCACGGCCGTGTCGTGCTCAGCGGCGGTCATCGCCACTGCACGCGCTCCGACCGCCGAGACGAGCGCGCCGACGCGGTCCATGGCGTCCTGATCGCCCGACGGCACCAGGACCCACGGCCGGCCGACGAACAGCGCAGGATCGGCGGCCGCATAACCTGCCGTCTCGCGACCCGCCATCGGATGCCCGCCGACGAAGCGGACGCCTCGCTCGACGGCGCGCTCGACGATCAGTCGCTTCGTGCCGGCCACGTCGGTAACCACCGCACCCGAGGCGAGGGCATGCCGCAACGTGCCGGCCAACTCGTCGATCGTCGCGATGCACGCAGGGGCCGGCCCGGCCAGGATGACGAGTCCGGCGCCCTCGATGGCCTCGGTGGGGCTCGCGGACGCCTCGGCGATGACGCCGTCGGCGGCGGCGGCGGTCGGCCCCGCTCCGCTGGGCGACCAGGCGACCACCGACCAGCCCGCGCTGCCGATCGCCGGTCGGTCGTGCAGCGCCCGGGCGATCGACCCGCCGATCAGTCCGAAGCCGAGGATGGCGACCCGCATGACCGGGAGTATCGCAGGGCACGACCCTGGCCCGAGGTCTCGGACCCTAACCTGCCCGGCGGCGGCGCAGGCGTCGATCGGCGACCCGACGCTCGCCGTCGTCGGTCGGCGGGCCCGGGTCGTCGGTCGGGTTCTGGCGGCGCAGGATCTGCCGCCGCTCCTGTTCGCGTCGCTCCATATCCATGTACGCGCCGCAGCGTGGGCAGCGCCGCTCTTCGGCGAACAACGCGTTGAGCGGCGCGACCGTGTAGATCTGACGCCCGCACGCCCAGCAGGCCAGTCGCGGCATCGCCTCCCCCTGTTGACGTCTGGTCAGCCGACGACGGGCAACCCCGCCAGCGCGGCTTCCACCTTCTCACGCGGATACTCGAAGTCCTCGAGCGAGCCGTCGAGATAGCGCTCGTAGGCCCCGAGATCGAAATGGCCGTGGCCGCACAGGTTGAACAGGATGACCCGCGCCTCGCCGGCCTCGCGGGCGGCGACGGCCTCGTCGATGGCGACCCGGATGGCGTGGGTCGGTTCCGGCGCCGGCAGGATCCCTTCGGCCCGGGCGAACGTCACGCCGGCGTCGAAGCTGGCCCGTTGATGGACGCTCCGCGCCTCGATGTAGCCGTGCTCCTTGAGCAGGCTGACCAGCGGCGACATCCCGTGGTAGCGCAGGCCACCGGCGTGGATCGGCTCGGGGATGAAGTCATGGCCGAGCGTGTGCATCTTGGCCACCGGCGCCATCTTGGCCGTGTCGCCGAAGTCGTAGGCATAGACGCCGCGGGTCAGGCTGGGCGCCGCCTCGGGCTCGACCGCGATGATCCGGTGGCTCGCGCCCTCGCGGAAGTTGCGCCCGAGGAACGGGAAGGTCAACCCGGCGAAGTTCGAACCACCGCCGGTGCACCCGATGACGATGTCGGGCGACTCGCCGGCCATGCCCATCTGCTCGATCGCTTCCTGGCCGATGACCGTCTGGTGCAACAGGACGTGGTTGAGCACCGATCCCAGGGCGTACTTCGTGTCGTCGCGGGTGGCGGCGTCCTCCACCGCCTCGCTGATGGCCATACCGAGGGAGCCCGGGCTGTCGGGGTCCTGGGCCAGGACGGCCCGGCCGTAGTTCGTGGTCAGGCTCGGGCTCGCGACCACCGACGCCCCATAGGTCTCCATCAGGATGCGTCGGTACGGCTTCTGGTCGTAGCTCGCGCGGACCATGTAGACCTTGACCTCGAGCCCGAAGTACGCGCCCGCGAAGGCCATCGCGCTGCCCCATTGACCGGCCCCGGTCTCGGTGGCGATCCGGGTGACGCCCTGCTCCTTGTTGTAGAACGCCTGCGCCAGGGCGGTATTCGGTTTGTGGCTCCCGGCGGGGCTCACGCCCTCGTACTTGTAATAGATGTGCGCCGGGGTATCGAGCGCCTGCTCGAGCCGATGGGCACGGTAGAGCGGGCTCGGGCGGTAGAGGCGGTATGCGTCGCGGACCGGATCCGGGATCTCGATCGTGCGCTCGGTCGACACCTCCTGGCCGATGAGCGCCATCGGGAACAGGGGCGCGAGGTCGTCGGGTCCGATCGGCGCCAGGGTCGCCGGGTGGAGATAGGGCGATGGCGGGACCGGCAGGTCGGCGGCGATGTTGTACCAGCTCCGCGGGATCCGGCTCTCATCGAGGACGAACTTCGTCTGGCGGGGATCCGACGGCGCCATGGAGACCTCCCAGGTGCCCGCCGGCGGGTCGCGCGGTCGGGGTGCGAGCCTAGCGCGCGGGGCGCCGACGCTGCAACCGCGCGGGCCGGATCGACCAGGCGGCGGTCGAGGCGAGGAGGGGCATGACCAGGACGATGCCGCTGTCGTGACCGGCCGGACGCTTGGCATGGCTGGTCGGTCCCCCCTTGCCACAGGGCCGACCCGGGTCCGCCGTCTTGGCGTGACCGGGCGGCGTGCCGCCCTTCGACGGGCAGGGCGGCCGAGCGAGCGGCTTCCGCGAGACTCGCGTCGGCGTGCTCGTCGCACGGGGCGTGGGTGTCGACCGAGGGGCCGTCGTCGGGGCGGGCGTGGGGTTCGGGGTCGGCTTCGCGGTCGGGGCGGGCGTCGGCTGGGCCGTCGGTCGGGGGCTGGCGGTGCGGCCTGGGGTCGGAGCCGCGGACGCGGTCGGCGTCGGCCCGCCCGGGGTCACCGGTGCCGTGCTCGGGGTCGGCGTCGCCAGCGGGACGATAGCGATGCCGGTCGGGCTCGCGGCGGGCGACGTCGACGGGGACGTCGACGGCGACGCCGCCGTCGATGGCGAGGCGGACGCGATCCCGGGGGATGAGCTCGGGACCGCAGAAGGTGGCGTCGTCGGCGGCGCGGCGGGAGTCTGCGTGGGGACCACCGCGACCGGCCCGGACGGCTCTGCCGAGGGGATCGATCGGTCGCGCAACTCGACGCCGCCGATGCCGAGAGCGATCGTCGCGAGGACGAGATTCAGGACACCAAGGCTCAGGATGAGTCGGGCGCGCTGACTGGTCGTCACGGCGATGTGGGCACTCCTCGCGGTCGATCGGGTCGGGTCTGGGGCGGTCTGATGGTACACGGGACCCGGCTTTCAGACGCCGAGGCCGAGCCTCGCGAGATCGACCGGGACGTAGCGCGCCGGGCCGCCGCCGGTCACGCTCTCGAACAGACCGACCTGCTCGATGCGGGCCGCGATCCGAGCCTGACCGACCGCGGCAGCGAGTCGATCCGCCACCAGCGGGCCGACGGCGATGCCATCGGCTCGAGCCAGCGTCAGGTGCGGGTGGAACGGTCGGTCGTCCGGCGGCCAGCCGGCGGCAACCAAGGCATCCTCGAGCCCGGTCCGCAAGGCCGTCAGGCCACCGGTCGCATCCTGGATACCGATCCACAGGGTCCGGGGCCGGTGCGGTGACGGGAAGCTCCCGGTCCCCGCGAGCTCGAGGTCGACCGGGCCGTCGGCGGAACGCGCCGCAGTCCGGACCGCCTCCGCGGCTCTGGGGATCATCTCGTCCGGGGTCGGTCCGAGGAAACGCAGGGTCAGGTGCAGTCCGTCGAGGCGCACCCAGCGGACGTCTCGGGCGCCGGTCGGCAGGCCGCGGCCACGGACGGCGTCCACGATCGAGACGACGGCCGCGGCCGCGTCATCGGGGAGTGGCACGCCGACGAAGAGGCGACGGCCCGGGATGCCGGCAAAGGGGTCACCGGTGCGTCGCGGCCGATCGCTCAACGGTCGACGGTCGAGCTCCCGCGCTCGTGCTCCCAGGCGACTCGGTCGTCTCGCAGGATCTGCAGCGCGGCATCGTGGTCGCGCCAGCCGACCACATCGACCGTCTTGTCCTCGAGTGCCTTGTATGTCTCGAAGAAGTGCTCGATCTCGACGAGGCGGTGCGGGCGAACCTGGTCGAGCTGTTCGATGTGCTGCTGATGGGCGTCACCGATCGCCACGCACAGGACCTTGAAGTCGAAGCCTTTCTCGTCGCGCATCTCGAGTCCGCCGATCGGCCGCGCCCAGACGTGGCAGCCCGTGAAGGTCGGCTCGTCGATGATCAGCAGGGCGTCGGTGTGGTCGCCGTCCCCGGCGCGGGTACCCTCGATGAAGCCGTAATCGAAGTTGTAGAAGACCGCACTCGACAGGACCCGGTCGAGCCGAAAGACGCCGGCGTCCTCATCGAACTCGATCTTGTTGCGCGACCCGCGCGGGATCTCGACCACGATCTCGACGACGTCCGGATATTCGCCGGGGCTCCGCATGTCCCCACAGTAGCGGACTCGTGAGGGGCCGACTCGTGCATCGCCCGGGCGGTGGAGGTAAGCGCCGACGAAGCCGCGAATGCGTGAGCGCGGCCACCATGTCGGTCATGGGCAGCCGTGAGCGACACGCCATCATCGGGACGCGGCGCGGTCGCGATATGACCCAGGCGGTCCTGCGCGAGCTGCACGATGGCCGACTGGACCGGAATCTGAGCGGGCGGACGGTCGGCGCGGCACTCGGGATCTCGCCATCCGAGTACAGCCGCATCGAACGAGGGCTTACCCGCGGTGTCACGATCGAGCAGCTGACTGTCCTGCTCGCGGCGGTCGGGCTCGATCTGTCAGTGCGGGCGTACCCGGGCGGTTGACCCATCCGCGACTTCGCGCACACCGCCCTCTTGGGGCGGCTACGAGCAGTGGTCCACGCCTCGCTGCATGTCCGTACCGAGGTCCCACTTCCAGGCCCGGGCGACCAGCGAGCCTCGGATCTCGTCGTTGGCGGGCCTTCGTGGCGACACGCGTTCGAGGCCGAGACCAGACCCCGCGACCGACAAGCGCTCGAGCGCCGCATCGCACTGAAGGTTCGCGACGGATCGGTCGATGGCGCCAGCCTGCTGCTGACGGACTCTCGCCAGAACCGCGAGTTCGTGCGCGCCAACGCCAGCGCGCTGCAGGACCGCTTCCCGGTCCCGGGCCGGACGATCCTCGAACGACTGCGCGCCGGCCTCGATCCGGGCCCTGGTGGCGTCGTCCTGTTGTAGCGAGTGGCCGGATGGGGTGCGGGGCGTCAGTCGCAACAGCACCCGACGGTGCGTGAGCGAGCACGCGCAGCCGACAACGCGGCGCTGGCGCCCGATGCGGCGCTGGCGCCCGATCCGGCGCCGCGTTCCCGGCGGCTCAGGCGGTGTCAGCGCAAGGCGGAGCCGAGCACCGGAGCGAGCGCACCCGAAGGTGCGTGAGCGAGGAGCGCCGGCGACAACGCGGCGCTGGCGCCGCATCAGCCGCCGGGTCAGTCGTTGTAGAGGCGCTCTTCGATGAGCTTCTCTTGCACCGTCCGCCCGTTGGGGTCGAAGCAAGAGAACTCGAAGTGCTTCTCGAACTCGAGGTCGACGTTGTCCTGGCCGCCTCGGTTCTTCTCGACCGACACGATCACCCAGTCGCGGAAGCGCTGCGCCTGGTACGGATTGAACTCGATGTTGACCTTGGCGACGATGTGGTACTTCTCGTTGAGGATCAGGATGATGTCGGCCTCGTAGTTGATCGCCGACGACCCGCGCAGATGGAAGTTGCGCAGCCGGGACGCCTTGAGGCCCTCCTTGTCGGCGGCGACGATCGAGACCATCGGCACGTCCTCGGACAGCGCGATGTCCTTGAGCCCGTTGACGATGTAGGTGACCTTCTCGGTCTCGTTCTCGGGCTCCGGGATCTGGGGCACCTTCTGCATGTAGTCGACGAACACGACGAGCCGTCGGTCGCCGGACAGCGCGCGATGCTGCTGGACGAGCTTGCGGATGTTGTCGACCGTGCTGGCTGTCTGCGAGCCACGCAGCAGGAACAGGTTCTGCCCGTAGCGGGCGATCCTGTCGAGGGATGGTCGGAGGCGAGGGTTGTTGGCGAGCTGCGGCGTCGAGGCGCCCTCGGCCATCCAGGTCCCGAGGATCTCCTTGCGGACGTCCTGGATCTTGATGGCGCCCGTCTTGTGGGGCAGGTGGGCCAGCGCCGATTCCATGGCGATGAGGCGGTTCATGAGGTACGCCTCGTCGTGCTCGAAGCACAGGTACAGGACGTTGGCCTGACCGCCCGAGGCGATATTGCGGGCCATCTGCAGGGCCATCGTGGTCTTGCCCGTGCCCTGGGCCCCACCGATCAGCAGCAGCTCCCCGGCACGCAGCCCGGCACCGATGGTCTTGTCCATCGGGGTGAACCCGAGCGGGACCGGCTGGTACTCGGCCAGATGCCCGGTGGTGACGCGTTCATTCAGATCGACCAGGACGTCCAGCGCGGAGCGAGGCCGCATGCTGCCGTTGTCCGTTTCGAGTCGCCAGCCCGTCGACGAGGCAGGCGCGACGTTGGCTTCCAGATCGGTGCTCACGCGGTCGGATCCTCCCCGAGGCCGGCGCTCTGGGCGCTCATGCGGCAAGCCTAAGCGTAGCACCGGCCCGACCCGTATCACCCATCCGTACTAAGCCCATCCGCTCCCATCCCGGGCGTCTCGACGCCTCGCAGGTCGAGCCCGGCGACCTCATCGAACAACCGCACGATCGCCCGGATGGCGCCCTCGTAGTTGCGAAGGTCGAACCATTCGTTTGGCGCGTGGGCGTGGTCATGGGGCTGGGTGAAGCCCATCAGCACGACGGGCCGCCCCAGGATCGAGGCGAAGCTCGCAGCGACCGGGATGGAGCCACCTTCGCGCCGGAATACCGGCCATGCGCCGAAGACGGATTCGAGGGCCCGCGCGGCCGCGAGCGACACCGGGTGATCGATGGGCGTCATCGTCGGGAAGCCCCCGCCCAGATACGTGACCGTCACCGCGACCCCCGGCGGAGTGATCTCGAGAACGAACCGTTCGAGATGCTCGAAGACCCGGCGCGGATCCTGGTCGGCGACCAGACGGGTGCTGACCTTCGCATGCGCCTCGGCAGGGATGATGGTCTTGGAACCCTCGCCCTGGAAGCCACCCCACATCCCGACGATGTCCAGGGTGGGCCGGACGGTCTTGCGCTCCATGGTCGTGTAGCCACTCTCGCCGACGAGCTCGGGGACGCCGACCGCGTCGCGATAGGCCGCCTCCTCGAACGGGAGCGCGGCCATCGCCGCGCGTTCCGCGGCCGTCAGCTCGACCACGTCGTCATAGAAGCCGGGGATACGGATCCGGCCGTCCGGCCCTTTGAGCGCCGCGATGATCTGCGCGAGGGCCACGTTCGGGTTATGGACCGCTCCGCCGTGGCTACCCGAGTGCAGGTCGTACCGTGCCAGGGTGACGTCGATCTGGGCGGCCATCATCCCGCGCAGGCTCGCGGTGATCGCCGGGACGTTGCCCTCGAAGAAGCCCGTGTCGCTGATGACGACCGCGTCAGCGGCGAGGCGCGCACGGTTCGCCTCGAGCCAGGCATCGAGATGCAGGCTCGAGTTCTCCTCCTCGCCTTCGAACAGATAGCGCACGTTGATCGGCAGCGCACCCCGGGTCGCGAGCACCGCGGCGACGGCCATCACGTGCGCGTGGATCTGACCCTTGTCGTCGGCCGTGCCACGGCCCGTGATCCGCTCGCCCTCGACGACGGGCTCGAACGGCGGATGGGCCCAGCGGTCGAGCGGGTCGACGGGCTGGACGTCGTAATGACCGTAGATGAGGAGGGTCGGCGCACCCGGCGCATGGAGCCAGTCGCCGTAGACGACCGGATGACCGCCCGTGTCGGCGACCTCGACGTGCTCGATCCCGGCCGTACGCAGCTGGTCGGCCAACCACTCGGCAGCCGCGCGGACGTCCGGTCCATGTTCGGACAGGGTCGAGATGCTCGGGAACCGCAGGAAGGCCTTGAAGCCTTCGAGGCGGTCGGTCGCGGTGGCGGCGAGATGCGCCTCGATCGACGCGTCACTCGACGACCGGGATGGGATCGGCATGGGATCGGGCATGA